>CAWHGA010000031.1:0-41998 GCA_963828705.1 uncultured delta proteobacterium | reverse complement strand
CGCTAAGGTACGACCGGGATGGCATGCAAATCCATGCCATCCTGGTCGATCCTGTCCGGATTCCATATCTGCCGATCCTATCGAGACTCTAGCACAAATTCCTGGGCGTCATTCCGGCGGAAGCCGAAATGACGGAAGAGCTTGTGGAGCTGCCGGTTCCCAAAGCTCGATGGGTCGTGTGTGGGAACTACCCTGGGCGTGTCAAATGGAGGGAAAACATAGGGGAAGACCTGTACGACTCGGAGAGGAGAGCGCATGAAGAAGCTTTCGGTGATTCTGGCAATGGCATGCCTGGCGGTGATCACTTACCTGGCATGGAACTGGGTGAATCAAGTCCCGGAGCCTGGCAATTTCCAGCCGCAACAGGATGCAGGCCGCGCCGACCAGGTAGACAAACCGGGTCTTTCATCCCCCTCAAGCCATCCGCATCGCGGTCATCACCCCGCCACGCAAAGCAATCCCTGATGAAGGTCCTAACTTGGGAATGCCGGCCAGGTTCTGCGTGGACCGGATCAACGCTCAAGGAGGAATCAAGTCGCTGCCGGTTGACCTGGTGGTGCTGGAAAGTGAAAACTCGGCCCTCGATTCAGCCCGGGCCGCGCGGCAGGCGGTGGAATCCGGAGCCGTTGCGGTGATCGGGGGCTACTCCAGTTCCGGGGCCCTGGCATCCGCGGAAGTGCTGCAGAACGCACATATTCCCATGATCGCAGTGGGAGCCACAAACCCTGATGTGACGCGGATCGGCGATTATGTTTTCCGGGTGAATTTTGTCGATTCGTTCCAGGGGGCGGCCATGGCCGATTTCGCCTACGCCGAACTGGGTGCGCGCAAGGCCGCAATTCTGGTCAACGTCGGGAACCGCTACAGCCCTTATCTGAGCCAGGTGTTTGCGGTGCAGTTTCGGCAGCTTGGGGGAGAGATTCGGTGGCAGAAGGACTATCTTCCCAGCCCGGCCGGCTACGCTAGCGTTTTTGCCGATGTTCCCAAGGCTGAAGCAGATGTGATCGTTGTGCCGGGCTACGAAGACGACAGTGCCGAGATCATTCGGGATGCCCGCACTGCGGGGGTCAAGGCCACGTTTTTGGGAGGGGATGGCTGGGGACCGGCCATGTTCGACTATGCCGGGGACCAGGTGAAAGACGGCTACTACACCAAGGCCTGGCATCCCGATGCGGGTTTGACCATTGGTTTGCAGGATGTCCGGAACAGCTGGATTGAAAAGCATGGCCCCATCAGGCGGGACAGTACCGCGCTGGCCATCGATGCCTGTTACCTGCTGTTTTCGGCCATGGAAAGGGCGGAGAAGCTCTCTCCGGACAGCATTCGCGATGCCCTTGTCAAAACGGATGGCTTCAAGGGAATCGTTGGCTCATACTCTTTCAACTCCTATCGCGACCCTGAAAAGCCAATAACAGTATTAAAATTGGCGCGCCCTGATCCGGTGTTTGTCAAGGTCGTTTATCCCAAGCAGGTCAAGCTGGGCGTCATCTTTGCGAAAACGGGTGAAGCGGCTCAAGTGAACACCATGGCATTCGAAGCTGCTCGCTACGCTGCTGAAGAAATCAATCGGTTGGGCGGTGTCTTGGGGCATCGAATCGAGTTGATCGAGTACGACAACGAAAGCAACGTGCTTGGGGTCGCACAAGGCGGCAATGCAGGCGGTGCAGGACGGGGTCGCAGCCGTTGTCGGTGCATCCTGGAGCTCTCACTCCTCGGCCATGGCGCCGATCCTGCAAACTGCCCGCATTCCCATGGTGACCCCCATTTCGACCAATCCGAGCGTAACCATCTGCGGAGATTTCATTTTCCGAGCATGCTATTCCGACCCATTGCAGGGAAGGCTCCTGGCCGAATTTGCCCTGAGGGACCTTAAGGCAAAGACAGCCGCTGTCCTGACGAATGTCAACAGCGAGTACTCAATAGGTCTTGGCGCGCTACATCCGTGACCGCTTCAGTGCGGAGGGACAAGTCGTCTTGGAATCGGATTATTTGCAGAGCACGAGCGATTTCAGAAACATTCTGGAAAAGGTCCAGGCGGCCCAACCGGACGTGGTCTTTGTGCCGAGTTATCCTCGGGATTCGGTATACATCATCCGACAGGCGCGGCAGATGGGAATTCAGGCGACGTTGATCGGCGCTGACGGCTGGAATGATGTCATGTATGAATACACCAGCGGTGAATTGGATGGGCAGCTACTACTCCCAACACTGGCATCCGGAGGTCCCGAACGATAAGAGTCGGGAGTTTTGCCAACGTTACTCGGCGACGCACCAGAAGTTCCGGGCCGGGTTGGTTGCCCTGACCTATGACACGGTTCACTTGATCGCCGACGCCATACGCCGGGCCGGGTCCATCAAGGCTGAGGATATCCAGACTGCCCTCGTCCGGACCAAGGATTTCCAGGGCATAACCGGGAAGATCACCTTTGATGAAAACCGAGATCCTTTATCGAAGCCTTTGGTCATTCTGCGTTTTGGAAAAGCGGCTTCCGCTTTCCACAAGATGGTGCACGCAGATAATGTTTCAGACTCGAATAAGTAGGATGGTGAGATCATGAAACTCCCGGTGCGTTACGTTCCTCTTCAGAGAAAGATCGCCTTGGCCATCCTGGCAACGTTTGTTGGCATGGCGGTGGTGTTCGGGGTTGTGCTGGTGCTTTTGCAGAAAATGCACATGCAAAACGCCATGCGGCAATCAGAGCAGTATCTGAAGATGCTGGTGGAGCGAGAAGCTGAGCCCCTGGCCAATGAACTGTTCGAGCAACGCCTTCGTGCCGTCAATCTTCGCATTCGAGGAATTCTGACCCTGGAAGGACTTCTGTCCGTGACCGTATACGATGCCTATGGCAGCTATCTCGTTCACCTGGACAGAGCCGGCAAGGATGTGCCGGAAGAAAGCCAAAAGGTGACAGACACCCACCGTGTTCCCAAATCCGCACAGGGCGTTTCGGTGGGTATTCCGGCCTTGGTATACGAGGCTCCTGTCCTAGCCATGGGCGTACCGATCGGATTCATCCGATTGTCCTACTCCATGGCGGAAGTGGAGCGGGATCGGCGGATCTTTTACTTCGCCACGGGGGTGCTGCTGACGGCAGCGTTTGTTCTCATGCTGGTGGTGCTCAACAGAACGCTCTCCATCACCGTCAGTGGTCCCATCACCGCCCTCAAAGTCGCCATGCAGCGTATCGAAGCGGAAGGCCCGGGTGAGAGCATCTCCGGCGCATCCCGCGACGAAATCGGCGATTTGATTGTGGCCTTCAATCGGATGAGTCAGCAACTGCGGGAAATGCTAAACACGATTCAGATGGAAGTGTCTGAACGTAAACAAGCCGAGGAGGAACTCCGCAAATACGAGCATATCGTGTCATCGACAACCGATATGATGTCGTTTATTGACGCGGGATATGTCTATCAGGCGGTGAATAGAAGCTACCTGAAAGCCCATGACAGGAACCAGGACGAGATCGTGGGTCACACAGTTGCCGAGCTCCACGGGTCAGATGTCTTCAACAGCGTGATCAAGGGAGAGATTGATCGGTGTTTTGACGGCGAGAAAGTAACCTACCAGGCTTGGTTTGATTATGCCGGTTTGGGACGTCGCTTCATGGATGTGATCTACAGTGCCTATGTGGATGCATCCGGAGAGATCTCAGGTGTTGTGGTAACCTGTCGCGACACCACGGACCGTATGCGGGCGGAGGAGGAGTTGCGCCAGCTGCAAACCTACCTTGCGAACATCATCGACTCCATGCCCTCGGTGCTGGTAGGGGTAGACCTGGAAGGAAAGGTCACCCAGTGGAACACGGCAGCTGAGAGGCTGACGGGCATCCGGGCAAAGGAGGCGCAGGGTCAGCCGTTGGAACAGGCCTTGCCCTCGCTGAATCAGGAGATGGAGAAGGTGCGACAGGCGATCCGGGACCGTGCGGTAAAGTCGGAGAGCAAGGTGCCCCGGATCGTGGATGGGGGGACCCGATACGAAGATGTGACAGTGTATCCATTGATCAGCAAAGGGGTGGAGGGTGCGGTCATCCGGGTGGACGACGTGACGGAACGGGTGCGAATTGAGGAGATGATGGTGCAGTCGGAGAAGATGCTCTCCGTGGGCGGACTTGCTGCCGGGATGGCCCATGAGATCAACAACCCGCTGGGAGCAATCCTGCAAGCGTCGCAGAACGTGCTGCGGCGGGTGTCCCTCGACTTGCCGGCCAACGCCCGAATTGCGGAAGAATGCGGCACGACTCTGGATGCGGTGCGAAAGTATCTGGAGCAACGGGAGATTACCCTTTTCCTGGAAGACATCAGGAACGGTGGTCTTAGGGCAGCTCAAATCGTGGAAAACATGCTGACCTTCAGTCGCAAGCCGGATGCCGAGGGCAGCTCAACCAATCTTGCCGAACTGCTGGACCGGACGCTGCTCCTGGCTGAGAGCGACTATGACTTGAAAAAGCGCTATGACTTTCGGCAGATTGAGATCGTGCGCGAGTATCATCCGGATGTGCCCCTGGTGGTCTGCCAGGCCAGCAAAATTCAGCAGGTGTTCCTAAATATCCTGCGCAACGGTGCCGAGGCCATGAGGGAGACCCGGGATTCGGGCCGTGTGCCCAGGTTTGTCTTGAGGGTTTTGCCTGAGGGGATCATGGTTCGGGTGGAAATCGAGGACAACGGTCCAGGTATGGATGAAGCCACTCGCAGGCGGGTGTTCGAACCCTTCTTCACCACCAAGCCTCCGGGAATTGGCACCGGCTTGGGTCTTTCCGTTTCGTACTTTATCGTCACCCAAGGTCATAGGGGGACTCTTTCGGTAAAATCGCAGCCCGGAGTGGGTAGCTCCTTCATCATCGAACTCCCGGTGGAGGGATATCCGCATGAGTGATCGAAGACAGCGAATTCTCATTGTTGACGATGAAGAAAGCATCCGGCGAAGTCTGCGGGCCTATCTGGAAGACGAGGGTTTCGAGGTTGTTGACGTGGGCAAAGGCGAGGAAGGCCTCGATACCCTGGTTCAGGAGCCCGCTGATGCGGCCATCGTGGATATGCGTCTGCCCGGAATGGACGGGAATGCCTTTGTGGAACAGGCGCACCAGTTGCTGCCGAAGATGACTTTTTTCATTTACACAGGCTCCGTGGGTTACAAACCGCCAGCGAGTCTTCAAGCTATTGGTGTTAATGAAGAACGCGTGTTCAAAAAACCGCTAGGGGACATCGCCTTATTGGTTGATGCGATGAAGAAATCCCTCGAATCGAGGTGAAGAAAATGGTTGCAAGCCCCAAACTCCTGACCATTGATGACGAGGAACCAATCCGTAGAAGCGTTCGGGTCTATTTCGAGGACTCCGGTTTTGAAGTGCAAGAGGCGGGAGATGGTCAAACAGGGCTTGCGATCTTCCGGGAGAAACGGCCGGATGTGGTCCTGGTAGACCTGAGGATGCCCGGGATGAGCGGCCTTGAGGTCATTGAAAGGCTGGCGGTCGAATCCCCCGAGACCCCTCTGGTGGTTCTTTCAGGGACCGGTGTGGTTGGCGATGCCATCGAGGCCATCCGCAGGGGAGCTTGGGACTTCGTAACCAAGCCTATCCTAGACATGGCCGAGCTGGAACATGTGGTCAGCATGGCCCTCGATCGAGCCCGACTCCGGTGGGAAGCCCAGCGCTACCATGAGAATCTTGAAATGGAGGTCGCTCGACGAACCAAAGAACTCCATGAACTCAATGATCGTTTGAAGACCATCGTCAGGTCCACTCGATCCGTGACCGCCAGTGCTTCCCTGGACGAGACCGTTCGGCAATTGCTGGTGGAGCTTGCCGCCAATGTGGGAGCTGAGGGAGGCAGTTTCTACCTGGTCGAAGGCGACAAGCTGGTGCTGAAGCATGTCCTCGACCCGGACCACGCCGAAGAGGTGCTGTCATTGCCCTTGTCGGCGCATTCGGTGCTGGGCCAAGCCATGGCGGAGAAGACGCCAATCCTGGTCCGCGATATCGCCGCCGAGGACTCCATCATACCCAGTGGATGGTCGGGCTATAAGAATGGGTCTCTGTTGGCTTTCCCTCTGTTGGACAATCAGAGTCAAGCTCTGGGGGTTGTAACGCTCCACAACAAAGGAGTCCCACCCTTTACCGAACAAGACCGCGAGGTCGGTGCGGTGCTGGCGTCATACAGCTGTGAGGCGCTCAGGGCGGCCCGGGCATTGGAGGCACTCCGCGAAAGTGAGGAACTATTCCGAGCCATTTTTGAGGTTTCTCCATACGCCATTGCTATCAATAGGATGAACGACGGTGCTTATGTCCGAGTCAATCCTCGGTTTGAACACTCGTCTGGCCTGTTGGAAACCGAGGTGCTCGGCAAGGATGCCGGGGAGATCTTCCACTGGAACGAAGAAGAACTCACGCAGTTTCTGGAACTGTTGAAGAGTCACGGCCGCGTTGACAACGTACCCATGAATGTCACTTTGTCCAGCGGTGAGCCCGCGAATATCATTTTTTCCTCCGCGGTCTTCAAAATGAAGGGGGAAGACCACATCGCCTCCATGATCGTGGATATCACCGATCTCAAAAAGGCGGAAGCTGCCCTGCGGGAGAGCGAAGAAAAATACCGTGATCTGGTGGAAAACATGAATGACGTCATCTACAGCGTGGATGGCAACGGCGAGGTGGCCTATGTGAGCCCGGCTGTGGAGAAAGTGACTGGGTACTTACCCCAGGAAGTCATGGGACGATATTTCAAGGACTTCTTTCTATCTCAGGAGTGGCAGCGACTCGATGTGGCCTTTCAGAAGTTACTCCTTGGCGAGCCGACCGAAGGGGAATACCTCATGGTCAACAAGGCTGGTGAGCCGACCTGGGTGCGTACCTCCAGCCGCCCCGTGGTGAAGGAAGGACGAGTTGTTGGGATTCAGGGGATCCTCACTGACATCGCGCAAGCCAAGATTGCGGAACAGAAACTTGCGGAAAGGGCACGTGAACTGGCCGTGCTGAACAATCTGGGCAGGGACATGGGTGACGATCTGTCGGTGGATTCAGCGGTGAATACTGCCTTGAAACATGCGCAGCAGTCCCTCGACCCTGATGTCGTCATGGTGTTTCTGAGGCAGGACAACGACCTCATTCTGAAAGGATTCGCCGCGAAAAACGCTTGCCTTGAAAGAGATAGCATGCCGATGCACCGGGTGGGAGATTGTCTGTGCGGACTGGCGGTAGCAGAAGCGAAGGCGGTCTATTCAACCGATATTCATACGGATCCCAGGTGCACGATGGAGGAGTGCAAGACGGCGGGCCTGAGCTCCTTTGCTGCGCTTCCGCTGGAAAGCGGAAGTGAGACCATCGGGATTCTGGGGATGGCTTCTATTGACCACAGACGTTTTGAAGACCAGGCTTCTTTTCTTGATGCCTATGGCCATACCGTTGCCATTGGTTTGAAGAATGCCATCCTTTACGAAAAGGCCCAAGAAGATGCCCTCGAACTCCAGACCAGACTAACCCAGATTCAGAAGGCGGAGCAGGAAAGGGTAAGGCTCACGGCCCAACTGCAACAAGCTCAGAAGATGGAGGCCATTGGCACGCTCGCGGGTGGCATCGCCCACGATTTCAACAACATCCTTACCCCCATCATCATGGGAGCGGAATTGGCCTTGCTGAGTACCCCGGTGGAAAACCGAGCCCATCCCTTGATGGAGAAGGTGATCAGCGCGGGGATGAGGGCTAAGGATCTGGTCCAGCAGATCCTGACATTCGGCCGCCAGAGCGACTTGGAGAAAAGGCCTCTGAGGCTGATCCCCACGTTGAAGGAAGCTCTCAAATTGGCAAGAGCGTCCTTACCTTCCACAATAGAAATCCGACAGGACATCCGGGCTCAAAAGGATCTAGTTTTGGCCAACCCCACCCAGGTGCACCAGGTGGTGATGAATCTGATTACCAATGCAGCTCATGCCATGAGAGAAGAAGGTGGGATTCTGGATATTACTCTGCATGAAGAGGATCTGGACGAATCCGCTTTGGGAGGATTGCCTGAGCTCACCCCGGGTCATTTCCTAAGACTGACGGTAAAGGATACCGGCCATGGCATGGACCGCAGAACGGTGGAGCGGATCTTCGATCCCTTCTTCACCACCAAGGAAAGGGGTGAGGGGACCGGACTGGGGCTTTCCATCGTGCACGGCATCATAAGGAGCTACAACGGCGCCATCAGAGTGGAAAGCCGACGGGGAGAAGGGACACGATTCGATATTTACCTCCCCCTTGAAGAAACGATTGAGGAAGTCAAAAGAGAGGAACACAAACCGATTCTCGGTGGTACCGAGCGGATTCTGCTGGTGGACGATGAGCCGATGGTCGTGGAGGTTCATAGCAAGCTTGTTGCAAGCGCTTGGGTACCGGGTGACATCCAAGTCGGATGCTCAGGATGCTCTACAGACCTTCAGCAACGATCCTCAGGATTTCGACCTGGTGATAACGGACATGACCATGCCCCACATGACAGGGGATAAACTGGCTGCTGAAATCATGCGGATTCGGCCGGGAATTCCGGTCATCCTTTGCACCGGCTTCAGCGAGCGAATTGGCAAGGAAATCGCCGCCGAGCTTGGTATTCGAGCCTTCGTGATGAAACCCATTGGTATCGCGGACATTGCCAACAAAATACGTTATGCACTTGAGTGAACCACTGTGTTCAACGTTTCCTGGGCAGCAAACAGGCAAAAGCTTCATTTAACCGAATGAAGGCGTCGTGGTTGCCGCCGGTGTCAGGATGGATTTGCTTGGCGCGGCTGCGAAAAAGCCGGATCAAATCACGGCGGCTCATCTGCTGGAAGGTGGCGTCATCCAGGCCAAAGGCATCGAGGGCTTCCTGGTTGGAGATGGCCGGCTGAGTCTTGGGTGGGCGGTAGCGGCGGCGTGCCTGGACGAAATCCTCCACATATTGATTCCACAGCGAGCGACGGTCGAAGTCGTGATCGAAGTAGAGAATCAGGTAGCGCGTGAGGTAAGGATGGAGGTCGGACTTATCGCGATCGGGAATGCCGCTGAAATAACCGGGGTCACGATTGAGCCGACAAAGTTCTTCGAGGAAGTAATCGTCCACCCGCTCACCATCCAGGGCGGCCGGTTGATGGCGTAGAGGGTTGTGGGGAAAGTAACTTTCGACATGAAAGGCCGTGAAGAGGTAAGGCCTCAATTCGTGAGGTTTCAGCTGCAGTTCCATGCTTTCGAAGAGGGATTCGATTTCATCACGGCTCTTCTGGTAGAGAACATGGAAACACTTCCACACGCGCTGATCGAGTCGGCCAATGTCGATTCGACCGCAACGCAGGTAATGCAATCGTCGTTTGTCGAAGACATGCAAAGCATTCTGCCGCTCCATCTGGTCGGCGTCAGATCCGGTGTACGCTGAACTGCAACTTCGCCCATGGTCGCCAAACATTTCCACAATGCGGCGCACGTGAGGCTTCATAAAGGGGAGCCACAGTTGCTCCAGGTCTTCTGAGGAATAGGCCACTCCCAGATCCTGCAGCCGATCTTCCAAATCTGGGCGGAAATAGAAACCGTTACCACCAGGGTATTCGATGAACTCCCCAGGGTCCGTCCCCAAATCCATGAGGTCGCGGTGTTTCCACAAACCTTCATGGCGATAGGATTCCCGCAGCAGGTAGTGGTACCCGCCCCTTGTCCGCCAGCGTCGTAAGTACAAGTCATTACCTCGAATTGTTGATGGGACTCGAACCTTGATACTCCCGCAAATGATTCAATTGATCCAGTGCCCGCCCGGAGGCGACCGCTTCTTTGGCCAACTCCACCCCCTTAGCATAACTCACAGCCAGGCCACACAGGTAGAGGGCTGCTGCTGCATTCATGCAGAAAAAGTCAGCTTCGGGACTATCGTAGCGGCCACTAAGGACATCCAGAATGGCGTCGAGCATTGCCCTGGGCGTCAGATCGGCTGGCGATACGCTCGAAAGGAACGGTTTTCAGCCCGAAGTCTTCCGGCATCAATTCATATGTCTCGATGTTGCCGTTACGCAGTTCCACCACGCGGGTCGGTCCTGCCAGGGAAAACTCATCCATCCCCAAGCTGCGATCGAAACCATGAGCCATGCCATAAGGGGCCAAGGCGGCCTTCATGCCGATTTCCTTGAGCACCTGCACCAACTGATCACAGACGAGCGGCGCATAGGCGCCGATAACGATGTTATTGGTCTGCTCGCAGGGGCGGGTGAGTGGGCCGATGATGTTGAACGCCGAGGTGAACCGCATGGACTGAATCAGTCGCGCCCAACCGGATTTGAGAAACGCTTCGCCGGGTAGATAGCAGATCCCGTGGCGTTCCAAGCAGAGCTCGGCACTGGAGAGCGGCGCGTCCAAGTCAACCCCCAGAATCTCCAGAATGTCTGAAGCGCCCGAAACCCCGGTGACCAGACGCGCACCCTTCTTGGCTACCGGCAGGCCGCAAGCGGATGCGATCAGGGCTGCCGGCGTGGAGCAGTTGACCGTCTTGAGTTGGTCCGAACCAGTGCCGACAATGTCGCAGACCGGTCCCGACAAAGCGGTGCGGACCTTGGCGGTATCATAACGGTCGAGAGCGTCCCAGGCGCCGGAAAGCTCCTCGGTGCTCGGTCCCCGGGTGATGTGAGCCATGAGAAACGCACCCTGCTGGAGCTCCGGCTGTTCGTTGAGGATCACCTGGCGGTAGGCCTCGCGGGTTTCTTCGCGGGTCATCTGGTCACCGGCGGCAATCTTACAAATGAGGCGGCCGAATTCGCGCAACTTCATCTCCGTGGTCACGAGTGATTTCCTTCCCCATGAAATGATGTGGTGTGAGTGTGGGCCAGCGCATCGGGATAATGCGGCTGGCGGCCAGGTTTATCCGTATCGTGCGGCGTCCTATAAACCAAAATGGGTCCAGACGGCAACAATCATGTGTGACAGTCACCGTGGCAAGGAGTCCAGGACCTTCCTGCAAGCAGCATTCAAAGTGCCTTTCCGAAAACAAGCAGTGCGGGGCCGCTTGCGATGCAATCGATGGTGCGCCAGGAACATTCTATCGCGGAGGGCTCCGTCATTCCAGGCTGCTGGCCGGGTTCAGGGGAATTGCGGATAGCCTTTGACAACAAAGTGTGCTATCAGGTCACACGGATAGAAGCTGGATGGGCCTTGCGCCGACCAACCGAGGCTGGGAAAGCTTGCGGCCAAAGCTAGCCGAAAGCTAGGAGAGTATGAGGCGCTGGAGCATGACCGCGAACCACAGCGAAAGCCGGCGGGGCTTCCATTATGCCAGGTGGTGGCTGGCCCCGGTTGCTGTCGCGATCATCGCCCTGGTAGTGGCAGCGGGTTCCCTTCGGCAACCGGCCGGGCCGGCCCAGGGTATGGTTTTCCAGGGCAAAGTGCAGCAGGCGCCGACGCCGGATCTCCAGCGCCTTCGAGTTGCCACCTACAATATCCATGGGGGGCGAGATGTGCGCGGGCATGACAGCCTCGGCAGGATTGCCGAGTGCTTGCGCGATGTCGAGTTGGTCGCGTTGAATGAGGTGCATGGCGGTTTCAGAGGCGTGCACCGGAATCAGGCGATGATCCTGGGCGAACAACTGGGGTTGACTTGGCTGTTTGCGCCCCATGAACGGCGCTGGTGGCGGGACCATTTCGGCAATGGCTGTCTGACATCGCTGCCGGTGATTCATTGGCAGCGGATCCCGCTGGCTGGTCCGCAACGGGGCCTGGAACGCAATGTCGTTTGGGTCCAGTTGCGCTACCAGGAGCTGAATCTTCAGGTTTTGGTCACTCACCTGGATCGGAAGGCGGATCGCCAGACGCAATTGCAGGCTGTGGCGAGGTTGTTTCTGGCTATGTCGGAGCCTTGCCTGCTCCTGGGCGACCTCAACAGCGGGGAAGAAGATGCCGGCATTCAGGAACTTCTGACCACTGCCGGCGTCCGAGATCCGGTTAAGGACTGCCTGGGGGCAGCGACGCCCAGGCGCATCGACTGGATCCTCTCGCGAGGGCTTGCGCGGGGTTCAGGCTGAGGTCTGCGACCATGGGGCTTCCGATCATCCATGTTTCCGGGTGGAACTGGAAGCACCATCGGGTTAGCAGGTTGAGAGTTAGCATCTCAATAAGTTGAAACGACTGGATTCCCGCCTGCGCGGGAATGACGATAGCGTACTGTCATTCCCGCGCAGGCGTCCGCTTGGGGCATGTGACCATTGCCCACGCATAATGTGAAGATACGTTGAGAGTAAGTCCGGGGTGCGGTTGAGGCCGTTGTAACCAAGTTCATTTGTTCAGCACTCCTGCTTTGCACCGTGTGGCAGGAGTTTTCGTTTTGGTTGATTTTCAGGAGAACCCCAATGAATGCTGGAAATGGGATAGCGGCCGGTGTGCCGCCGAGCGGTACCTCCCAGCATTATCATCAGTTCAAAGAACGCCTGTTTGACTGCCTTGAAGCGCTCAGCGCAGTGCCGTCGATTCCCGCCGCTGACTGCCAGGAACTGAAGGAACGGTTGTCCGGCAACATCTTCAACCTGGTGGTGGTGGGGCAATTCAAACGCGGCAAGACCTGCCTCATCAATGCACTCCTGGGTGCCGACCTGCTCCCTGTAGCCGTGGTGCCGCTCACCTCCATTGTCACGATCCTCACCTACGGCGAGACGCTTCGCGTCGAGGTGATATACAACGATGGCCGAGTCAGCGCCATCTTGCCGGAGGAATTGACCGACTATGTGACCGAGATGGGGAATCCAAAGAACGTCCGCGGGGTGAGGGAAGTCGTGGTGCAATATCCATCGACCTACTTGAAAGAAGGAGTGCGCCTCATCGACACCCCCGGGGTTGGGTCGGTCTACCGGCACAACACGGACGTGGCCTATCAGTACCTGCCGAAATCCGATGCGGCGCTGTTTCTTTTGTCGGTTGAGCAGCCGGCGAGCCAGGCGGAGCTGGATTTCCTGCGCGATGTTCGCCAGTATGCCGACCGTATCTTCTTCCTGCTGAACAAGATCGATTATCTGTCAGAGCGAGACCTTGATCAATCGATTGAATTCTCCCGGCAGGCCATCGAAGAGGCCATGGGGCCTAATGTGAAACTATTCCCGATTTCTGCCAAGCTGGCTCTGGATGGTCAATTGACGGGAGCCCCTGACCTGCTGGAAAAGAGCCGTTTGCCCGGTTTCGCTGCGATCCTTAACCAGTTCCTCATCAAGGAAAAGGGAGCGATTCTGCTCACCTCCGTCATCGGCCATCTCCTGCGTCTGATCTCACAGGCACGATGTCGCCTGGAACTGGAGATCAAAGCTCTCACCACCTCCCTGGAGGAACTTCAAGGCAACATCGCTGCTTTTAGCCGCAAACGTAGCGAAATTGTTGATGAGAAACAGACTCTGCTGGTACTCCTCGACAGCGAGATCAATCAACTCATCCGCGTTGAGCTGGATGGCGAAGCTGGCCAGATTCAACAAAGAGCTGACGCAGCAGATGGAACAGGATGTGAACCGCTGGCGTCAGGAACACCAAGATCTGACCCTCGAAGAGCTAAATACCGCCCTGGAAAGCTACATCACCGAAGAAGTCCAGCAGGCCTTCCAGGGTTGGCGGGCCCAAACCGAGGACCGGCTGGCCGCCGGGTTCGAGGACATTTGCCGGCGTTTTCAGGAAAATATCAACGATAGCATCGATGGGTTGATGCGGTTTTCATCAGAGCTGTTCGCCATCTCCTTTGATCCAGTCCGAGTGGAACCAACCTGGAGTGCTGATACTCATCTTCAATACTGGGTTAAAAACGACCCTGTCGCCCTGGAACTTCTTGGCCAATTCGGTAACAATAATGCTACCACGTATGGTTAGTTCCAGGTTTAGTAAGTTGAAATCCTTTCTCATCGGTTTTGCTAACCGAACTATTTTTGGTAAGGCTCGAGAACAAATGTTGCAATCGATTAATTCACAGAGCGGGAGATTTCGATACTATTTTGTTGAACGATTGCACAAAAGCAAAACATCTTTTTATAAAAGCATCATGGACAAGTTGAGTGTTACCATTGCTGGTCTTGATAGTGCTTTGGATCAGGGTTTGCAACTACGATCCAAAGGAGAGGAGCAGGTTGGCCTCCGTCAAATCATGCTGGAAAGCCAGTTGCAGCACATCGATCGCGTTTACCAGGAATTGTTGGGTATGAGAAATGTCATGTTGAGCAGCGGCGGTGAAGGCCAAGTTCCGATGGCGGCCGGGAATACCGCGTAGATGTTTTGCTTGAAGACGGGCTGGCGCCATGTCGTGAAGCAACACCTGGAGGTCGGGTAACCCTTGCAGGAATACGCTGTGAAGTCTCCCCGGTGGCTACCCTATTCCAAGCTTTTCTGCTTGACAAAGGCTGTAGGCTCAAGTAGTTTTGCCGCGCATTGTGAAAAAAATATCTTTATCGCTTCATTTTGGATTGCACCGTGAGGCGGGGGTTTGCTCGTTCACGGCGCAATGGCTTTGGTGGAATTCAATATGGTGTCGGTTGAGCGTGTCTCCGATCTTTTCCCCGTTCTCTCTACACTGCGCCCAATTCGCCTGGTCTAGCATGCGGGTGCCGTGTTGTGCGTCCTCGTTAGTAAGGATGACATGTGCTTGCCGGAAGTGGATTATCGATCAAGATTCAAGAAAACCCTGTTGGCAGGCAGTGGAGAAGGGGGTGGTTTTTCTCTTTTTTGGCATCTTGCCAGGTTTATGGCAGAGTGTAAGGCTTCGAGTGGAATTTGATTGATTAATTTCGGTATAGGAGGTGGATCAGTCGGGCAATTAGGCAACCAGGGGGTGGTGTACCCCGATGGGATATGGGTGTGTTTAGTGTGAGGACAAACAACAAAACTCAAAGAAGGAGGAAGTAAATGAAGATTAGCCAAATCCTGATGTTTGCCCTTGGGTGTGGTGCTTTGGGAGTTATTTACGCCCTGGTCACCGCCGCTTGGGTATCCAAACAACCTGCCGGTTCGGAGAAAATGCAGGAGATCTCTGAGGCCATCCGCGAAGGCGCCACGGCTTTCTTGAACCGTGAATACAAGACCGTCGCCATCGTGGCCGTTATTCTCGCCGCACTCCTTCTCTACCTTGGCAAATGGACGTCCATCGGTTTCGTCATTGGTACCGTCGGTTCCGCTTTGGCCGGCTACATCGGCATGATGGTCTCGGTGAAAGCCAATGTGCGCACCACGGAAGCCGCCAAAAGCGGCCTGCAAGCCGCTCTGACGGTGGCTTTCAAGGGTGGTTCGGTAACTGGCGTTATGGTGGTTGGTCTTGGTCTGCTGGGCATCGCCGGGTTCTACGTTATCGCGAAAAATTCGGCCCCCGTTGACGATGCCTTCCATGCTCTGATCGGTTTGGGCTTCGGTTGTTCGCTGATGAGCGTGTTCGCTCGTATCGCCGGCGGTATCTACACCAAGGCTGCCGACGTGGGTGCTGACCTGGTGGGTAAAGTGGAAGCCGGGATTCCCGAAGACGATCCTCGTAACGCCGCGGTTATCGCTGACAACGTCGGTGACAACGTGGGTGACTGCGCCGGTATGGCGGCTGACCTTTATGAAACCTACACCGTTACCCTGGTGGCAGCCATGTTGCTGGCCAAGACGGTTTTCGGCGCGGAAAGCCTCTGGGTGGAATTCCCGCTGCTGATCGGTGGTATCTCCATCATTGCCTCCATCATCGGCACCTACTTTGTGCGCCTGGGCAAGAACCAGTACATCATGGGCGCTCTGTACAAAGGGCTGGCGGTTTCCGGTATCCTCGCGGCCGTTGCCTTCTTCTTCGCTTCCCAGTGGTTCCTGAAACTCCCCGGGGTGGAACCGGCCTTCACGGCGATGGGCGTGTTCACCACGGCCGTCATTGGTCTGCTGCTCACCGGCCTGATCGTTGTGATCACCGAATACTTCACTTCCAAGAGCTTCGATCCGGTTAAGCACATTGCCGCAGCCAGCCAGACCGGCCATGGCACCAACGTGATTGCCGGCTTGGCAGTCAGCATGAAGTCCACTGCGGCCCCGGCGCTGGTGATCTGCGCGGCCATCATGTGGGCCTATTCGCTGGGTGGTGGTTTTGCCGGTAACACCGGTAATGGTCTGTTCGCCATTGCACTGTCCGCCGTGGCGATGCTTTCCATGACCGGTATCGTCGTGGCCATCGACTCCTACGGTCCGATCACCGACAACGCCGGTGGTATCGCCGAAATGGCCGGACTGCCTGAAGAAGTTCGCGACATTACCGACCCGCTGGATGCCGTGGGCAACACCACCAAGGCCGTCACCAAGGGTTATGCCATTGGTTCCGCCGCTCTTGCCGCCCTGGTTCTGTTCGCCGAATATTCCCGTTCGTTCGGTACGACAGTTCTTTTCGACCTGTCCAACCCCAAGGTCATCGTGGGTCTGTTCATCGGTGGTCTGCTTCCCTACTATTTCGGTTCGCTGCTCATGGAAGCCGTGGGTAAGGCAGCCGGTGGCGTAGTTGAAGAAGTTCGCCGGCAGTTCCGTGAGATTCCTGGGATCATGGACTATACCGCCAAGCCCGAATACGGCAAGTGCGTGGACATCGTGACCAAGAGCGCCATCAAGCAGATGATGCTTCCGGCTCTGATCCCCGTGGTGGCGCCGATCGTGATCGGCCTGTCGCTGGGCAAGGAAGCTCTGGGCGGCGTGCTCATCGGTAGCATCGTCACCGGTCTCTTCCAGGCCATTTCCATGACCAGCGGTGGCGGCGCTTGGGACAATGCCAAGAAGTTCATCGAAGACGGCATGTACGGTGGCAAGAAATCCGACGCCCATATGGCTGCGGTCACCGGCGACACCGTAGGCGACCCCTACAAAGACACCGCCGGTCCGGCTATCAACCCCATGATCAAGGTGGTCAACATCGTGGCGTTGCTGATCGTGCCGATCATCCAAAAGATGTAATTAGTTATGCGGTAAGCTAAGACAACCGGCAGGGGGCAACTCCTGCCGGTTTTTTTGTGGGCTGGAGCCTCTCTTATGTGAAGCTCCGGCGACTTGAATGCCTAGCTGGTCCGGGCTGTCTATTGGTAGCCATGTGTTGTTGTACCAGTGCGGAATTGGAGGGCGGCTGGCTGCTGACTGCTATTGGCTGGTTCCCTGGGATTTGGTCAGCATTTCCTGGGCATGAGCGCGGGTCATGGCGGAGATGGAAACGCCACCCAGCATACGGGCGAGTTCCTCGACACGCTCTTCGGCCGAGAGAATTTCGATGCGGGTGGTGGTCTCGGTGCTGTCACTATGTTTGCTCACCCGGTAATGGTGTCGGGCAAAACAGGCGATCTGCGGCAGGTGGGTGATGCATATGACCTGATGGCGAGCCGCCAGGCGTTGGAGCTGCAAACCGACCAGTTCGGCGGTGCGGCCCCCGATGCCGGCATCAACCTCGTCGAAAACCAAAGTTTCAGCCTGGCCCTTGAGGCTAAGAAGGCTTTTTAGAGCAAGCAGAATCCGCGAAAGCTCCCCGCCCGATGCCACCCTCGCCAAAGGTTTGAGGTCTTCCCCCGGATTGGCTGAAAGAAGAAACTCGATCTGATCCAGGCCTGTGGCCGTCAGGGGCAAGCCGGTTGGCGAGGTATCAAGGTTTTCAGGGTCGAAGCGAATGGTGAAACGAGCCCGGGCCATGTCCAACGATGCCAGGCTTTGCTGGATATTGTGGCCGAGCTGGACGGCAACGGCACGGCGTTTTCCCGACAACCGCACGGCCTTCTCAAGGTAGCGCTGGCGGGTTTCCTGGCGCTCAGCTTCGAGTTTGGCCTGCTCTTCGGCGAAACTTTCGCTGCGGGCTAGTTCAGTCTGGATCCGGGTGATTCGATCCAGGAGATCGCCCACATGCCCGCCATACTTCCGGGTCAAACGGTGGATGGTAGCCAGCCGTTCCTCGACGGCAGCCAATCGCTGCGGATCGAAATGGACGCGGCGAGCGTACTGTTGCAGGGCGTGGGCTAGTTCCTGCAGCTGCAGCTGTCCCTGTCCGAGTTGCTGCAACAGGGGATCTTGGGTGGCATCGATGCGGCACAGGGTCTCCACGTGGGCCTGAATGCGCGCCAGTTCGTCCAGGACCGCTCCTCGCTTGCCGTACAAGAGGTCGTGAGCCTGGTGAGTGGCCTCAGCGAGCGTGGCGGCATGCTTGAGGATGTTGAGTTCCCGTTCCAGGTCCTCATCTTCGGTGGGCTGGAGCTTCGCCGCTTGGAGCTCCTGCAGTTGAAACGCCATCAATTCCAATTGGCTGGCGCGCTCCTCACGCGATTTCTTCAGCTTCTGTAGCCTCGCAGTAACGTTCTCGAAGGATTCAAAGAGGGTACGGACTTCCTGTCGCTGGGGTTCCAGATCGCCAGCGGCATCCAGAAGATCCAGCTGGATGGTGGCATCGAGCAACCGCTGGTGCTCGTGTTGGCCGGAGATGGATACCAGTCCGCCGCCGAGTTGCTGCAGTTGCTGCACACTGATGATTTGGCCGTTCGCTAGTACCCGATTGCGCCCGCTGCGACTGATGGTGCGCCGGATCACCAATTCATCAGCCGCCGGGAGCTCCCATTGGTGCAGCAGCGCTTGCGTGGCAACCTGATCACGGAGGTCAAACAAGGCTTCCACAGTGGCTTCGCCGGCGCCGGTCTGGATCATTTCCTGGGAGGCACGTCCTCCCAGAATAAGATTGAGTGCGCCAACCAGAATGGATTTTCCAGCCCCGGTTTCGCCAGTGAGCAGGTTGAAACCGGACTCAAAGGTGATGTGCAAGTCTCGAATGATGGCGAAATGATGAACGGACAAATCGCACAGCAAGCTGATTCACCTCCGGTTGCAGGTAATAGATAACGGTGTTCCATGGGCTGAACAAGTTGTTCGCGGGGAATCCTATCCCGCAGCTTGGGCGCATCATAGCAAAGGCTGTGGTAAATGCAACCGGACCTGGAACTCCGTTCACCTTCGATGTCAGGGCATCTGGACTCTTGACATATTCGACATCCTCCCCGGGATGCCGTTGCGGCAAACGTGGCTAGTCTGGTTCCGGTGTCGGCCATCACGATCCATCAGGTTCCTGCTCGTCTCCTGCCGATGGCACCAATGCGGCTGGGTCCTGCCGGTAGTAGAGTTGCAGTTCCTGGTAGAGTTCCGGGTGTTGGCTTCGCATCTCGATCGGTTTCTCAAAGAAGCACTCGGTAGCTACCGCGAAGAACTCAGCGGGATCGGTGGCGCCATATTGATCGAGGAGGGTTTCTCGGGCGTGGGCAGCATCATCGCGCAGTCTTGCGAAATCCCGACTGAGTATGCGCGCCCAGGTACTGTAGTAAGAGCGTTTCGGCAGGATGGGAGCTCCATCCGCTCTGCCATCCTCGGTGTCCAGTTGGTGAGCGAACTCATGCAGGACCACGTTGCGGCCGCCATGGATGGTGGCGGCATCGGCTTGTACCTGGTCCCAGGAGAGGATGACGCAGCCATGGCGCCAGGATTCACCTGCGTGGAATTCATCATCTTCAAGATAGAATCCGGGTGTCAGTTGGTGGTAGGCCTTGGCCACGAAGGCGCTGGGGTAGACCAATATGGAATAGAGTCCCCGGTAATAGTCGGTATCCCGGTGCAACAACAGGCGACAAGCCTGAGCGGCGATGGTGACTCTGATTTCATCGGTGATTTCGAGGCCTTTGCAGCCTTCAAAGCGCTTTTCAGCGAGGAACACCTGCAGATGCTCGCGAAGCTCGTCCTGGTCGTGCCGGGGCAGGTGCCGATAGAAATAGACCTTTTCTTCCAGCACCTGGTGCCATGCGGGCGGAAAAGGACGGCTGCGTATCCGTTTTCGCTGCCATCGACGAAGACCCAACATTTCCCAGTATCCTCCATCCTTAAAGAGTATAAGACTAGCAGTACAAGCTCCACGGAAAAGACTCGTGCCGAACCCTGATCTCTGTGCCGGTGCTCGTGATACTGAATCGACTCAAGACGACTTGTTTCACTCTAGGTGTTCGCAAGTGATTCTGGATATGATAGACCTTTTGCAGATTGATTACCGCTGATATTGCTTCCCCCTTGTTGGCATTTGGTGTGGCAATAACGGCTCTGGGGTGAGGCTCTGTTTTTCATGGTCTCCGGGCATACCGATGGAACACCGGCGGCTGTGGTGACGATGCTGCCACGGAGGTGTCATGGCAATACCGGTTCTGCCCCTGCTGCCACTTGCCTTCTTTTTCTTGTTGTAAAACAGGTAATTATCTTTTATGCTCTGATCGTTCGAGAGGACCTGTTTGTCGCACTGTCCTGTTACGCAAAGACAAGACCACAGCCCATAGCCCTTTCGAGGGTGCGGATCGGCGAGCAAGAAAGAGAGGAAAGAGCCATGCCTTCGACGCTCACCAAAGCCCACATCGTGGAGAATCTGTTTTCCAAGAACATTTTCACCAAGAGCGAGTCCTCCCAAGTCATTGAAACTCTTTTTGAGATCATCAAGCAGACGCTGGAACAAGGCGAGGACGTGCTCATTAGCGGATTTGGCAAATTCAGCGTCAAGGAAAAGAACCAGCGGCGCGGCCGCAACCCTCAGACCGGCGATCCGATCATGTTGGCGCCCCGCAAGGTCGTGACGTTCAAGTGCTCCGGCGTGTTGCGCGAAAGGATCAATGAAGGTCCATGATCGACTGGGGGGATTTCTGTGGCGATCCTCCCGCTGGACCAACTGCTCCACTACCTGCCTGTGACGTGGTCCGACTGGTGCAACGCACCGGGTGTGTGCCAGGGTTATGGCATAGCCCCTAGACACTCATAAGCCTCCGGCTGTAAGTAGCCCCGGTATGGACCCAGCCATCCTTGAAACCAGCAGTGCCAGCAGTAGAGACCTGACTCTCATCCCAACGGTACCATTGAACCAGCAGATGGCGCCTCCCCTCTGGCGGGAAATTCACCGGATTCTGGCTCAACACAACCCGCAGCAAGTGATTTTCGATTTCCGTAACGTCCAATCCATTGACAGTGCTGGTTTGGCGCTGCTGCAAGCGTTGCAGGAACGCTGCCGCGAGCGCGGGATCGACGTGCGCCACCAAGGGGCCAGTGCTCATGTGGAACGTTTCCTGGCGTTCCTGGAGATGCACGAGGTCGCAGTTGTCGCAGCGGGTCACCTTCACCGGGAGTCCTGGATTACCCGGTTGGGACTAGCGTTCACTGAAAATCTCAAGGACGCGCGGGAAATGGTAAGTTTCGCTGGCGGTGTGGTCACTGCCATCGCCCGCCTCTTCACTGGGGTTCGACGCTTCCGCTGGCGCGAGACCTTCTACTATACCCAACTCTGTGGCGCCAATGCGATGCCCATCGTTTCTCTCATCAGTTTTTTGATGGGGCTGATCATGGCTTTCCAGGCGGCGGTGCAACTGCGCCAATTTGGCGGCAACATCTTCGTGGCCGACCTGTTGGCTTTGGCCTTCACGCGCGAGCTGGGGCCATTTCTCACTGCAATCGTCCTGGCTGGCCGTTCCGGGTCGGCGTTTGCCGCAGAGATTGGTACCATGAAGGTGAACGAGGAAGTGGATGCGCTCACGGTGATGGGTTTCGACATTACTGAATTCCTGGTGATGCCGAAAATCTACGCCATGGCTTTAGCCGGTCCTTTGCTCACTTGCTTGTCCAACTGGATGGGGCTCTTGGGTGGGCTCGTGGTGGGTGTGATCGGCCTGGATCTGACGGTGGCCGGCTTCATGCAAGAAGCCTACGAAATCCTGGCCCTTTCTGATGTCCTCACGGGTTTGTCGAAGAGTTTTGCTTTCTCGATCCTGATTGGCGCCATTGGATGCCTGCGCGGCTTGCAGACCGAGCAGGGCGCTGACAGTGTCGGGCGCCAGACCACCTCGGCGGTAGTCAGCGGCATTTTTCTGATCATCTTTGCGGATGCCATCTTCACTGTGATTTTTCACGTCTTCGATTGGTAAATCGATATGCTTGGCGAACAGAAAATCGACAATGGTCAGGCAGCCGGGATGTTGTTGACGGGTGGTTCGATGAATTCTACCATAACCCCGGAAACGCTGGCGCCAACCGCCAAACCATCGGGGGCGACACCGGCGGAAGTGATCCGCATGGACGGCGTGGACCTGGGATATGGCGGCCAGGTGCTGCTGCGCGACCTATGTTTCTCGGTTTATGCCGGCGAAATTGTGACCGTCCTGGGGGGCAGCGGGTGTGGCAAAAGCACCCTCCTTAAGGCACTGATCGGATTGCTCACTCCCATGAAAGGCCGTGTCATGGTCGGGGGGGAGGACATCACCGACCAGGACCCGGAAACGCTCGCCCGAGCCCGGAGGAAGATGGGGGTGCTGTTTCAGTCAGGGGCACTGTTGGGCTCGCTGACTCTTGCCGAGAACGTGGCTCTGCCCCTCAAGGAGTTCACCGCGCTGCCCAAGGCTTTCATTGATGCCGTGGTCAAATTGAAATTGCGTCTGGTCCACTTGGCAGACTACGGACACTATATGCCGGCAGAGCTTAGCGGCGGCATGCGCAAACGCGCCGGCCTGGCGCGGGCCATGGCCCTGGATCCGGAGATTCTTTTTTTTGATGAACCGACGGCAGGGTTGGACCCCATAACGGCTGCAGAAATGGACCAACTCATTTTGCAGCTCAACGCCAGCCTGGGAACTACCATGGTGGTGGTTACCCACGAATTGGCCAGTATCCTTGCCATTTCGCATCGTTCCATGATGCTGGACCGTGAGCGTCAGGGGATTGTAGCCACGGGTGATCCCCGGGTGCTGCAAACCGAAAGCACGGATCCGCTGGTGCAGGCCTTTTTCAAACGGCAAGCCATCTCGTCTTTCTGATCACGCCAGGGACCAGGGGGCGAGGCTTTCCTGGTGAACGTCTAAACCACTCCAATCTGTGGAGACTACTCAGAACATGGCGAAAACCATCAATCAGTTCAAACTGGGTTTGTTCATTTTGCTGTGTGGCTCTCTCGGGCTCGTCGTCATCATCTGGTTGGGTGCATCCCATTACTTCGAGAAGAAGAAAGTTTTTGTCACCTACTTTTCGGAATCAGTCAAGGGGCTGCAAAAGGATGCGGTGGTGAACTATCTGGGGGTACCGGTGGGGCGGGTGGCCGCCATCGGATTGGCCCCCGACGGTCGCCTCATTGAGGTGGTGCTGCACCTTAAGCCCGAATTTCAGGTAGACCATCAACTGGCGATCCGTCTGCTCGAACAAGGGCTTACCGGCCTGCGATATCTGGAAATTGGGACGGCTCCGGCAGATACGGCAAAAGTCACGCCTACCCTTGGGTTCGCGCTCAAATCCCAGCTCATTCCGTCGTACCCTTCGGAAATTAGTCAGCTGAAATCGGGTCTGGAGAGCCTCTATGCGAAAATCATTGATGTGGATCTTCAGGGACTGGTGGAACGCTGGAAGCAAACCGCAGAATTGCTCAACAGGGTCTTCGGCGGCAAGGACCTGGAGACGACACTGGCGAACCTCAGAACCAGTACCGACGAATTGCATACGTTGCTCGGCAAGGTCAATGCGGCAACATCAGGAAAAGATTTGCAGAAGTCCTTTGAAGATCTGGGCAAGACCCTGGCGGCCAGTCGCCGGAGCCTGGAAATCTTGGCGCAGCAGCTTGAAGCCATGCCTCCTCATGCCCTGGCGGACCTGACAAACCGTCTCGGACAGGTACTGAAAACGGGAGAGCACACTATTGCAGGCTGGGACCAGGAAACCGGCAAGGTCCTGGCGGCCCTCGTGCAAAACCTGGATCAGGCCAGACAGGTACTGGAGCAGCTTCGACAACTGGTCCAATCGTTGCGCGCACAACCGCAGCAGATCTTGTTCCATCCGCCGACACCAGATCCGTTCACCCGGAAATAGCTGGAGGGTTCTGTGAGTTCGCATTGTGGTCGAAAAATACTAGCCATGTCAGCATATCAGCCAAAGAGGAAAACCATCGAGCGTATTGGCCGTGGCCGTTGTTTGTGCCCTGCTGGTCTCGGTGAGCGGTTGTGCTGGAATCCTTCTACGTCCGCACCGTCTTCTCTGTATCAGCTCCACTACCAACAGCAGTCTCGGCCATGTGCGACAGCCTTTCCGGCGAGTGTGCGCATCTGGCCAATGGAAGCATCCCCTCCGTATGACCAGGAGGCCTTGGTGGTGCTGGTCGACCTTACCCGGGTGCGCTTCTCGTCCCAGTATGCTTGGGTAGCCCAACCTGGAAAGATGGTGGCCGACTGGTTGGCTCGCGATCTGAGCCAGACGAACCTGTTCCCATCAGTCATGACGGCGGGCGAGCACTTCGCTGGCAGCTATGAATTGGGCGGGCACCTTTTCGTTTTTGCCTGGCAGCGGCAACAGGATCGAGGGCAGGCGGTTCTGGAAGCGGAAATGACGCTGGTAGAGAACCGACCGCCAGGGGGCCGCCAAATTGTTATGCGCAAACCCTACCGACTGGTCAGTGAGCTCGTTGAAAAAAATGACGCAGAAGCTTTTGCGCGCGCCATGAGCCAATTGCTGGCTGATTTCTCCGCGGCGCTGCAAAATGATCTCTGTGGGGCGGGCGGTCGTCACCAATCGGCGTCGGAGAGGGAGGCAAAACCCTAACCGGTGTCCATCCGGAAAGAGCCCATTTCCCGGTCTCGCCGCAGAGTGGGTTTTATGCCAGCCATAAATTACAGCGATGCCAGCACCTGGCTGGTTTTCTGACTTTTTTTCGAGTTCATCGACTTCTAAGCGTTTCCGGATGGGAACCAACCCGGCTATGGCGTGTGGAGGCAGCTGGTTTCGAGGCGTCGACCGATGTGTTCCACTTGGCGGCGCAACTTGTTGTTTTTGCCCTCCATCTCCTTGTTCAGCTGGGCAACGGCGTGCAGCACCGAACTGTGGGTGCGATTGAAGGCTTTGCCGATGGTGGCGAGGGATTCCGTGGTGTAATTGCGGCAGAGATACATTCCGATGCGGCGGGCGTTGACCAGTTCCTTGCGGCGGGAAGGTGATTGGAGATCTTCCATGGTCACCTGAAAACTGGAACAGACCATCTGCTGGATATTTTCCACCGTGAGCTTGGGGAGGTGGTCCAGCATGGTCTTGGTGACTTCCTCAGCCAGACTGATATTGAGGGGCACCCCCAGGATGTTGCTCTTAGCGATCACCCCAACGATGCAGCTCTCCAGCTGACGCACGTCGTGGGTGATGCGACTCGCCAGAAATTCCATGACTTCCATGGGCATCGCGCGCATTTTCGTGACTGCTTTTGCGCTGCACGATTTCCATGCGAGTCTTAAAATCAGGGCGCTCGATGGGGGCAACCAACACCCCACTCAGGCGTGAGCGCAATTCCCGGCTCAGCCGCGGGATGTCCTTGGGGTAGGCGTTGCCAGTGCACATGATCTTCTTGCCGCGGTCCATTAATTCATCAAGCGTACACACCAGTTCGCTCTGGATTTTCTCCTTGCCGCTGAGGAATTCGACCTTCTCCATAATGAGCACGTCGCAGCAGGTGCGGTACTTGTGTTTGAAGGATTCAATGCGATCCCTTTTGAGGGAGAAAATCATTTCATTGGCGAATTGCTCGGCGGTGGTGTATTCCACGCGAGTGGCCGGCTGCCGTTGGCGCAGGTGGTGGCCCACGGCATGGGATAGATGGCTCTTGCCCAGACCGGTGTCGGAGAACAGGTAGACAAATGGGTGGTACGATTGCTGGCCGCCGGCCATAGCAAGCGATGCCGCATGGGCAAATTGATTGCAGCTTCCGACCACGAAGTGGTCAAAGGTAAAACGCCGGTTCAATTGGCTGACCGGGTCGGTCAGGACATCTTTAAACCCTATCTGGCGGTAGATAGGCGCGGCGACATTGAAATCATCTTCGGTTTCCTGCTGGTTGTCGGGCATTACCTGGTATTCCAGACTGGCCACTTGAGGAAAGTGCTGGTGAGCGAGCTGCAGGAGGCGCTTCTCCAATTTTTCGTGCAACCATTCGATGTGCAATTGGCTGCGGCAACCCAGTACCAAACGCTGGTCTTTCATACCCAAGAACTCCAGCGTTGCCACCCACAGATCGAATTGCCCTCTCGGCATGCCCGCATGCAAATGCTCTCGAATCAGTGACCATTCCTGTTCCATGAGCTAAAGCTTCTCCATCATGGGGTTTGGTTCAATTCCGGTGGTAGCCCAAAGAAAAAGAGATATCCTGAGTATTGCCTTGAAGTGATCGCGGAAATTCATCTGGAGTGAGAAGAGCATCGATCCAGCGTTGCGTTCCCTGATTACCCCAGCGAGTGGGTTGGGGTCAAAGCTGATCTGGCAATTTTTGACAGGGCGGCCATTGCAATTGAGGTTTCCGGAAATGATTCAGATATGATGACCTTACCCTGTGGTTTGGGGTATTCGCCCGTTACTCCAGGCTTTCCAGCACAGTTCTGTTTTTAGAACTATATCAAGTCGTTGGTCATAGAGCTCCCTTTGTCCGATATTTCACGCTCATCCCGTACTGCCGTTTTCGCGCTTTTTCTTACAAAATCGCCCAACCTCATAGGGTGCTTGTTCAGACACTTAGCGCTTGCGATTCGGGCGATTTTTGATAAACATGTTCGATGACATGGATTGCCTGTCAGTTATGAACAGCTTTGAACAGTGGATCGACATGAGTCTACCCATGATTATTCCCACCCGCCAACAATGCCTGTCATTCATGACAAGCAGCCAAATGCCGGCGCACATTCAGGAACACAGCCACAAGGTGGCCGAGATAGCCGTTGGCCTGGGCCGGTACCTGAATCGGCTGGGGGCCGGGTTGGCCCTAAGCCTGGTGGATGCCGGGGGGCTGCTCCATGATATTGCCAAGATGCATTGCCTGCGCACCGGGGGGAATCATGGCGTTATCGGTGGGCAGATGGTGCGACAACTGGGTTATCCGCAGGTGGCCCGGATCGTAGAAGATCATGTGTCCATCGTGGCCACCGACCTGCAGCAGCCGGTAACCGAATCCTTACTGGTCAACTATGCAGACAAGCGGGTGAAACACACCGAGGTGGTCAGCCTGGGGGAGCGTTTTGGGGATTTGGTTGAGCGCTACGGCGTCACCAACGAACGGAAAGCCCGCATGACCCATGTTCTGTCGCTGTTTATGCGCCTGGAAGGTAAGATTTTTGCTGGATTGGAAATCCAACCGGACGATATCCTGACTTGGGCCAACGGCATGGCACCGACCGTTGACGGGCTTGCCGCTGGTCCCGTAATCGGTGCCGCAAGCACAGAGAGTTCGGGGGGTGGACGCAGACGGGCTCTGTCACATCCATAGATCTTGATGAACTCGCAAAAAGTCAAAACCCAGATGGATTCGCAAAAAGCGCCAAGATCAAGGCGCGCAAATCCTGAGGAATGAGGCGTACTTGTGGGTACACGCAATGACGAAGGGTGCAGTGCAACGCAGATATTGGACTTTTTACCAAACCATCAATCTGGCCAGATCGGAACTGATATGGGAGGTTCCGTGTTCGCTGTGTGTTCCGTGATGAATTATAACGGTCGAGGAAGCTATGACAGGACGAAAACTGACGGTGGCGTTGTTGGCTGGAGGTAAGTCCGCCGAGCGGGAGGTTTCGCTCAAGAGTGGCGAACAGGTGTACCGGGCGCTCGACAGGGAACGCTATGACATCCGCCGGTATGATCCACGCGACGACCTGTTGCGCCTCGCCCAGGACGCCAGGAGTATCGATGTGGCCTTAATCATTCTCCATGGTCGTTTGGGTGAGGATGGCACCATACAGGGTTTTCTCGAGGCCCTCGACATTCCCTATCACGGCAGCGGAGTGCTGGGGAGTGCGGTGGCGATCAACAAGATCCTCAGCAAGCGCCTCTATGTCGAAGCGGGGCTGCCGGTGGCGCCTTACCTGGTGTTGGACCGTCGTGAGCCGCGAGGGTCGCGGGAGGTGTTCGATCATCTCGGCTTGCCGGTGGTGGTTAAGCCCGAGCACGAAGGTTCAAGCATTGGGTTGAGCATTGTCCGAGACCCGTCAGAGCTCGAGGCCGCCCTGGAATTGGCCTTCCACTATGATCGCCGCTGCCTCGTGGAAAAATACATCGCCGGGACCGAAATCACCGCCGGGGTCCTGGGTAATGACACCCTGGAAGCGCTGCCCCTGGTCGAGATCATCCCCGGCGACGGTTACCATTTCTTCGATTATGAAGCTAAGTATACCCCCGGCGCTACCAGTGAAATCTGCCCGGCGCGGTTGTCAGCCGAATTGACTCAAACCGCTCAAGCCTACGCAGAGCGCGCCCATCAGGCTTTGTGCTGTCGCGGCTACAGCCGCACCGACATGATTGTTACCGCCAGTGGTGAGATCTACCTTTTGGAAACCAATACTATTCCCGGAATGACTCAAACCAGCCTGTTTCCCCAGGCCGCGGCAGCAGCGGGCATCTCTTTTTCATCCCTGCTGGATCGGCTGATTGAGTTGGCTTTAGAGGATCTTCACCGCAACGGGCATTGATGGGCGGGATACGGATATCCCGCGTCAGGCGTCTTGATGTTCAATATAGAAATGGAGGTGCAAATGAAGAGAGCAGTTCGTTTGGTGCTGGCGGTGTCACTGTTGGCGATGCTGGCCGCCTGTGCGATGGAAGCTTCCTGGACCATCGACGGCAAGTGGCAGAAGAGGGATGGGGCTGAGGTCTTGGAGTTCTCCCGGGTTGGCATAGTGACCATGACCGATGGGGACGTTCAGGCGAGTGCACACTATTCGTTCGCTGATCCCAGAACTCTCAAGATCGATATGGGAGGTCTCGGGACTCTAGTCCTGAAAGTTACCTGCACCAGGGACGAGTTGACGTTGACGAATTCCGAGGGTGTGATCACCAAGTACCGCAGAATCTACAAGTAGCTATCACCGTAAGACGCCTTCAGCGCGACCATGCCGTGTGCCCCGCAGCCTGAACCTGCTAATTGCCGGAAACGGACTGCGGGGCCAAAATCAAACCCAACCCTAACCATCATCTTATGACCGCTGAGGACCGAGTCCGGCATTGACCAGGCCGACCAGTATTTCTGCCATGTCCGGCCCGCGGGGCATAAAACGCTCGATCACGGTAAGATCCTGGCTCTGGAACCAATCACCGTTCAGTCGCTGGCGACTCAAGAGTATACCGCGATAACCCAATTCCTTTAGGATAGCGAGGGTGTGCTGGTTAAGATCTTGAAGGTCACCAAACGGAACGGCGAACACTTGACTAACCCGTATGTCAGGAACAGATTCCAGGAACTGTTTGGTGTGATGAATCTCTTGATATTGTTCTTCGGGGGACAAGGAAGATAACACATAATGATTGTGTGAATGGTTGCCATAGGCAATGAGAGGATGGTCCAACAAATAACTAATATCATCAAAACAATACTGATGATGTTCAATATTACCGCCATAGTATGATAGAAATGCAGATATCTCATCATCAACAATTCGACTATTGTTGCTGGGATGTTTCGTGTATCTATAGAACGTTGTGTTGGGAAGCTTGGAAGTTCTATGCAGGAATTGTTCACAAGATTCTGTGAGATCATGCGTGATAAGGTAACGTACCTTATCACGCCAGAAAATGCGATTTTCTAAGGACGAACTATTGATGAAGATGGTGAAAGGTATCTCCAGGTCAATCAGGACAGGAACTGCGTTTGAAAGGACAGATTTGTAGCCATCGTCAAAGGTGATGGCAGCGACATCACCGGCGCGATGGTGTTCGGCCAGTTCATCGACGAACACCATTCGGTAGTGTTTCTTCAAATACGACAGGTGGTCGTGCAAGACCGCAGGGGTGACGTTGTGAAGATGCTTCTCGACATCCACAGGGTGCCTGCGGAAAACAGGCGTGGTAGACACAAACCGGGCTGCAGGTTGCGGTTCCAATCTTCACAGGACCATTCATTCCGTTCTATTCTGGCCAAGACGCTTAAGAATAAGGGACTGTCCAGAAATAACCATTGCCGACGTTACGTTTCATCGTATTCAACGCAACCTACGGTAGGTCGTGTTGAATGCAATGAAACGCGACACAAAATTCACGGGAAATAGCATACTTATTTTGGGGCGATTCCTAAGTCCCCATTCTTCCTACGCAAACATGATTGGAGGCAAGCTCCTGCCCCTACGAGTCTAATATCAAAGCACCAGCCATTTTCCGACCCATCCGTGTCTGGTCTTCTAATCGCGCAAGTCGAGATTTTGCACCCCTCATTCCACCAAGCCGACAATAACACCATTATATAAGAGCAAATGCTTATCTTCTGCAACCATGCAGCTTGGTGTGAGACGGCCTGTCTCCCCCTGGTTCCCGACATGCGCCGCGAACCGTTGGTAGTACTGCCGTGATAGGCAGGTCGTTGCATCGCCCGGGTAATTCTGATATAGGGGAGCCACTTCTGGCAAACAAAAACCATCGGGCCTCTTGCAATACTATTTCCGTTCATGGTTCGATACCTCACCACGAGCGGAAAACCAGCGCGTTACGATGCAGAGTTCGTTCGCCCTGAGGTATCGAAGCCTGTTATGAGATACCGACGGGGTGAAAAGGGCTCTTACAAGAGGCTCCATCAGATTGACTTTTGTCTGCGGAGCCCGTCGCGCCGGAAATTGGAAACACGGAGGCTCGCAGCCGGATGATGACAAGTATTGCCCTAGTTACTGGGGCCACGGGATTTATCGGTGGCCATGTGGCGCGGCTTTTGACCGAACAGGGCTGGACAGTGCGGGCCCTGCGGCGCCGCGGGGCGTCAAACCCCTACCTGACCGATACCAACCTGGAATGGCGTGAGGGTGACCTGCGCGATCCTGATTCAGTGCGGACTGCCATGTCCGGTTGTCGAGCGGTGTTCCATGTGGCGGCCGATTATCGCTTGTGGGCCCCCCGACCGGCCGAGATCTACCAAACCAATGTCAATGGCACCGTCAATGTGCTGGGTGCGGCGTTGGATCTTGGCGTCGAGCGGGTGGTGTATACCAGCAGTGTCGGTGCTCTGGGACTCCATGCCGATGGCACGCCGGCTGATGAAACCACGCCGGTCAGAGTGGAAGACATGGTGGGCCATTACAAACGGTCCAAGTTCTTGGCCGAACGCGAGGCCGAGAAGTTCGTCGCACGCGGATTGCCTCTGGTTCTGGTCCATCCCAGTACTCCGGTGGGACCGGGGGATCACAAGCCCACCCCCACCGGCAAGATTATCGTCGACTACCTCAACCGGCGCATGCCCGCCTACGTGGATACCGGGCTCAATCTGGTCCATGTCCGCGATGTGGCCTGGGGGCACTGGCTGGCTTTTGAAAAGGGCCGCATCGGCGAAAAATACATCCTGGGGAATGCCAACTTGACCCTGACCGAAATCTTTCGCCTGTTGGCCGAGATTTCCGGAATCGCTGCCCCTCGTGTCCGATTGCCGCATTCTCTGGTGTTGTTGATGGCCTATGGCAACGCCTGTTTTTCCTGGGTGACCGGGATCGAACCCCGTATTCCCCTGGAAGGCGTGAGAATGGCTCATCGCCGGATGTTTTTTGACGCCGGTAAGGCGTTGCAGCAACTGGGCTTGCCGCAGACGCCGGTGGCAGATGCGCTGCGGGAAGCCGTCACCTGGTTTGAAGACAACGGCTACGTCAATAGAAATAGAAAGAGATAAGGAATGCGCTTTCCATTCAGTCTTTATGTTTCCATGGTCGGGTATCTGATGAGGAACCTGGCCACCGGGCGCAAGGTGTTCCCGTTGGTCCTGATGCTGGAACCGACTCATCGCTGTAACCTCAGTTGCGCCGGATGCGGCCGGATTCGCGAGTACCATGACACCCTCGACCGGGAAATGACCCTGGAAGAATGCCTGCAGGCGGTAGATGAAGCGGGGCCTCCGGTGGTGACCATAACCGGGGGAGAGCCGCTCTTGTACTCGCGGGTGGACGAACTGGTGAGAACCGTCCTGGCTCAAGGTAAGCACATTTACTTCTGCACCAATGGCCTGCTGCTGGAAGACAACCTGAATCGGTTCCAGCCCAGTTCGCGGTTCACCTGGAACGTCCATTTCGACGGCACCGAGTCGGTTCACGACCAGATCATCGGTCGCCGCGGCGGGTTCCAAAAGGCCCTGGCCGCGGTTCGCGCCGCCAAGGAGCGCGGTTTTCGTGTCAGCACCAACACCACGGTCTATCGGGAAACCGATGTGGACGATCTCGAATGCCTGTTTGGCCAACTCACTGCCGCCGGTGTGGATGGCATCCTGGTGGCGCCCGGGTTCAGCTATGAAGACGTGAGCGGGGAAATTTTCCTGACTCGCGAGCAGATCAATGAAAAATTCCGCCACATCCGGCAATGGAGCCATCGTTTCCCGCTGATCAGCAACCCCATCTATCTGGATTTCCTGGCCGGCCATATGGAGCTGGATTGCACCCCGTGGGGCAACCCCACCCGCAATCCGAGCGGCTGGAAATCTCCCTGTTATTTGATCACCGACACACACTTCGAGAGCTATGCGGAATTCATGGCCCAGACCGACTGGGACCACTATGCCTCCGGTCGCGACCCGCGTTGCGAACAGTGCATGGTGCACTGCGGGTATGAACCGACCATCGTCCGCAGCATGAATGGCAAAAACCTGCTGCGCATGCTCCGTTGGAACCTGTATGTCTGAATGGTTGCGACTCCTGGGGGGAACCGTCCTGCTTCGCCCCTATGTGTTTTCCTTCCTAACGGTTTTTCTCATCGCCGCCGGCCATCATCTCGGCTGGCGGCGGACACTGGCTTACCTGCCGCTCGGCTACGGCCTGGCGTGGTTGTCGGAGTTCGCCTCGATTCACTGGGGTTTTCCCTACGGCGACTATTATTACATCGCGGCCACGATGGACCGGGAATTGTGGGTGGCGGGCGTCCCCTTCATGGATTCGCTCTCCTACGTGTTCCTGTCTTACTGCAGCTTTGCCACGGCGCTATTCCTGTTGAGCCCGGTGGCGCAATGCCGCGGCGAATTGTTCCTGCTGGAAACCCGCGAACTGCGACGGTCATGGCGAACTCTGGTGCTGGGGGCGCTTCTTTTTGTGTTTCTGGACATCATCATCGACCCGGTAGCGCTCCAGGGGCATCGCTGGTTCCTGGGTCAGATCTACGGTTATCGGCAAGTGGGGATCTATTTCGGCGTGCCCATGAGCAATTTCTACGGCTGGTTTGTGGTGGGGCTGGTGCTGATGGGCGCGCTGCAGGTCCTGGACCGCCGGCCGGCGCTGGACGGCCGAGGTCCACAGCCATTTCGCCGGGTTCCTGGCGTGGGGCTTCTAGGACCAGTCCTCTTTCTGGCCGTGCTGGTTTTCAACCTGGCGGTCACCTTCTGGATTGGCGAACATCTTCAAGGACTGGTCGGGGTCCTGCTGGTGGGGATGTTCTTGTTCTTGACGTGGTTTTTCACCCTCTACAAGCTGGAACATGTCACGGCGGCGCTGGTTTCGCGCCACCTGGCGCAATTTCCCCATTCGCGGGCGGCTCTGAAACTAGTCCCGCCACCGGCAGCAGCTGCAACTCTCCAGTCAGGGCTCGAAGCTCCGGCGCCGGCAGCCACAGTAGCGCCGTCAGTGTCTGTGCCAGGTTCCGACCAGCCACCTGCGCATTTCGCCACAGGTGATAAAACGACGCCATAATGACCGGTTGTTTGAATACCGCGGCGATCACCTTGGGAATGCGGACTCGGCCGCCTTCGTCGAGGATGATGTTCAAATCCCAGCCAATCTCGTCGGTCAATTCGTCGCTGATGGCACGCAAACCGAGGAAAGGGACTCCGCGGGCGTGAGCCACGGTGGCCAACGGTGCGCTTTCCAGGTCAACGATGGTGGGAATTCCACCGAAGTGTTGGGCGAGCGTGGCCTTGGGTTGCGGCGAATCCAACGTGACGATCCGGACCGGACGGATGCGGTGTACCTCACGGAAAACGCTCAGGCGGGGTGCCAGGACCGGACCGGAACTGCAGCACGGCGGGGGTGCCGGGGAGTGCGCTGCTGATGGCCAGTTCATGAGTCCACACCACCTGACCGAGTCGCAGGCTGGGCCACAGACTGCCGGCGAAGCCGACCGACAGGAGCAGGTCGACGGCGCGCCAGGGACAGGACGTGGTCCGCGGCTTGCACTGCCGGCTGGCGCCCCATGCCGGTTTCCACCAGGAACACTTCCTTGTCGGGGGCTCGATGGAGCAGCATGGGGAAGGGTCGTCTGGACAATGAGCGCCACTTTCCCAGTTGTCTTTGAAACGGACGATACTCCTGCGGTGAAGCTGCCAGGATGGCAATTCGCATCATGTTGAGAACCCTACGAAACTCGGGAAGAACCGGTAAGTGGTGCAGAAACCTTTTGACAATCCCAGCAAATTCTTTAGGATAGCGTGTTTAAGCATGAATGGCGTTCAAGGCAATGGCTATACCACACTTACCGTGCATAAGGTAACTATATGACACCAAAGGAGCAAAGAGAACCGGCGAAGCTGCTACGGATTTGCTACTCTCTTGCGAAAGGTCTCACCAAGACCGACGATTCCCAAACCGAACCCGCTGCGCGGCCGCACCTTTTTGTTCAGAAGGGCTGGCGGGAACGGCTCGACGATGCCATTGCTCGATCCTGCGACTATCTGCTGAAGACCCAGCATCCCGATGGTTACTGGTGGTCGGAACTCGAATCCAATGTGACCATTACCGCTGAATATCTGATGATGTTTCACCTCCTGGGCTGCGTCGATCGTGACCGCGAAAGCCGCATGGTGCGCTACCTTTACCGTCAGCAGCATGCCGAGGGCCACTGGGGGCTGTACTACGAAGACGGCGGCGATCTGAGCACCACCGTCGAGGCCTATTTCGCCCTCAAGCTGGCCGGTGAAGACCCCAATTCGCCGCGCATGCGCAAGGCCCGGGATTTTATCATCTCCAATGGCGGCATCGAGGCGACCCGGGTTTTTACCAAGATCTGGCTGGCGCTTTTCGGCGAGTACGATTGGGACAAGGTCCCTTCCATGCCGGTGGAGATGATGCTGGCACCCGCCCATGCCCCGTTCAACATCTACGAATTTTCCAGCTGGGCGAGGAGCACCGTGGTGCCGCTTTGCGTCACCATGGCCATCCGGCCGACATTTCAGCCGCCGGCCTCAGGCGACCATCTCTGAGCTGTACCTGGCGGAAGACACTTCTTGCGCCAGCTTTCATGGTTCCCCGCTCTACAAGCTGTTCCATCTGGTGGACCGGGTGCTGAAGTTCTATGAGAGGCATCCGCTTCGTGGCTTCCGGCAGAAGGCCATGCGGATTGCCGAAGACTGGATCCTGGAACATCAGGAAGACAGCGGCGACTGGGGTGGCATCCAGCCGGCCATGGTGAATTCGATTCTGGCCCTCTATGTGCTCGGTTATCCTTTGGACCATCCGGTGATGGTCAAGGGCTTGCAAGCTCTGGAAACATTTTGTATCGACGATGCTGGGGGGTTACGCCTGCAGGCCTGCGTTTCACCGGTCTGGGACACCGCTCTCAATGCCCTGGCGCTCCTGGATGCCGGTCTGCCGCCGGATCATCCGGCCATCCAGAAGGCGGCCGTCTGGCTTATTGAAAATCAGGTGACCACCGGCGGCGATTGGCAGGTCAAGAACTGTTGCCCACCCGGCGGCTGGGCGTTCGAATTCCACAACAGCCATTACCCGGATGTGGACGATTCGGCCGTGGTCCTTATGGTGCTGCAGCGCTTGCATCCGGACCAGCATTGCGCTCTAGAGGCGGTCAAGAAGCGCGGTCTCGATTGGTGCTTGAGCATGCAAAGCCAGTCGGGCGGTTGGGCGGCGTTCGACAAGGACAACACCCTGACCTTCCTCAACTGGATTCCCTTTGCCGACCACGGTGCCATGGTGGATTATCCCACGGCCGACATCACCGGCCGGATGCTGGAAGCCATGGCGGATTTCGGTTACGACCGGTCGGATCGCCGCGCTCGACGCGGCCTTCGGTTCATCCGCGAGTGCCAGGAAAAGGATGGCTGCTGGTGGGGTCGCTGGGGGGTGAACTATATCTATGGTACCTGGAGCGTGCTGCGAGGCCTCATTCGTATCGGTGAAAGTCCCAAGGAGCGCTATATTCAGAAGTCCCTGCAGTGGCTCAAAGACCATCAGAATGGCGACGGCGGTTGGGGGGAGACCTGTGAATCCTACACGCGCCCGGAACTTCGCGGCAAGGGTCCCAGCACGGCATCGCAGAGCGCCTGGGCGCTGATGGGACTGCTCGAAGGAGATGACATCGACTGCCGGGAAGCGCGCCGCGGCATCCAGTATCTCCTGGAAGAACAACAACCGGACGGTTCCTGGGAGGAACTGTATTTCACCGGCACCGGCTTTCCCAAACACTTCTTCATTCGTTACCACGATTACCGCAGTTGTTTTCCGCTCATGGCTCTGGGCAAGTATCGCCAGGTTCTCAGCGGCAAGGGTTAGTGGCACTGAGGGAAGCCGATTGGCTCCCAGGACCCTCGTTGATCAAACCTCTTCGTACCCTACCGTTCTCCGCAATGCTGCTCAATTACCGAAAATCCCGTTGGCCCGTCACCGTCACCCCAGCGAATCCTGCCTGCGGCAGGACGGGGTCCAGAGAGGCTTGAAAAGCCTGGGTTCCGGCTTCCTCCGGAATGACGAACGCAGGATTTCGGATGCCCTGTTCTGTGGCGCTGTGCTAGGCGTCTGGCGGGTAGAACGCCATGCTGGCAAAGGTCACGAAGGACTGGTGCTGATCCACGGTGGCGTAGGCATGGTGGAGGACTTTGCCGCTGGCTCGTCCTTCCAGTACCTTGACCAGCAGGTAGAGCGGTGCCAGACCGCAAATGCGGCGTTTATTGTGTTCTCGCCGAAGCCTGTCGGCAAACCCCTGTGGATCGCAGCGTTCCAGGAAGACCAGGAGTTCCGCGTCTTCGTCCATGTGCTCTCTGACCGTTCCGGCATGGGGGCGGAAGGAGTCGCCATAGCGCGGCCCGATGTGCGCCAAATCAACACTGGCCAGCAGCCCTACCGGGTATTCAACGGTGTCGGTGATCTCCCGCAGCAGAGCGGCAACTTCGTCGATGTAACCCTGTTCGGTTTCCCAGTGCTCCCAGGAGAAACCACACAGCACCGGCACGATCCGGGCACGAGGCTGGCACAGCGCCAGGAACAGGGCCTGGAATTCGATGGTGTGTTCGCGGCGGTGCTCGTATTCACCGGCCTGGAGATCACGCGGGCCGCGTCGAAGCAAGGCTTCACATAAATCCAGGTCGCATCCCACAGTCCCCAGCGGGGTTTCGAAATCCTTGCGGGTCACCGCGAACAAGTTCTCCACACTTTGGTGTCCGGTTCCCAGGACCACCCATGTCGCCGGCGCCTGGGATTCGCACAGGGCCTTGTACGCATGGGCGTAGCAAACACCGCCGGCCTTGATGTCAATATGCGGGGCCACCATTCCCAGAAGTGATGGCCTGATAGTTTCCGGTTGCGGTGTCCCGGGACCGCCCGCTTCCTCGAGAAAGTAGGAAGCCAGTTCCTGTTGCAGCTGCGCCGGGTCGCCCGGATAGCTCTTGCCGGCGTGAGTCATACGCCGCACCGGGTCTTCGGCATATCTGCTGCGAAGCTCCGCAACCTGCCGGTGAAACCGTTCGTTGTCGAGGAATAGATGTTCGTCCAGCTTTGCCTGGATCTCCTCCAGCTGTTCCAAGTAGATGAGATTGCCGGTCGCTCGCATGTAGTGAGCTTGCAGGTCCCTCAAGGAATTCTCGCCGTTCATGCCCATGAGCAAGTGAGCTGCGGCCGGGGAGAAAACCAGGGAATCGTCGCTGTAACCCAGTTGATCTCGAAGCAGAATCATCGACCGGTTCTGCACTTCAATCGGCAGAACCTCCACGCCGTAACGCAGCTTCGGGTAATCCACGCCGGTCCTCCTTCGTTCAAATACAACGGGTCAGGTAATCGATCCACGCCCAGCCCGGATCAGGCGGCAATCCTGGTGATTCCAGGTTTGGGGTGCCACGGCAGGATCTCCCTGGAACGGGCGATCCTGAAGCATTCCACCCAGTCGCCCAGCTTCGCCTGGTTGAAATCGGTGATTTTGATCCCCACCAGCTGGCCCTTGCGGCCTTCCTTTACGGCTTCCGAGCCGATGTGGAGCGACTCAATCCTGCCGTTGTACACCTCACCCATGGCGGAGATCAGACGGAAGCGATCACCCACGGCCAGCAAACCCTGCTGGACCTCACAACCCAGGATGATGCCCTTGCGGCTGCTCTTGAACAAGGAGATGACCTTGGCCTTGCCGGTGAGAATCTCTTCCGTCCTGGGCGCTACCAGGCTTGCCGCCAACTGTTTCAATTCGTCGAGGAGCCGGTGGATGAGCTGGTAGATGCGGACCTCAATGCCCATGGCTTGAGCCAGTCGTGGCAAGGTGGGGTGTGCTTCGACGTTGAAACCGATCACCAGACGGCTACCGGTGGAGGCAAGGTCCAGGTCGGATTTGGCAATGGTTCCCACGCTGGCATGGATCACCCGGATGCTCACGGGATCGGCGGGGATATTTTGGATGGCGGCCATTACCGCTTCCTGGCTGCCGATGGTATCGCATTTGAGGGTGATTTCCAGTTTGTTGGCGGCTTCCAGGCGCACCAGCCGGGGTTTTTGACCTGACGGTCGGCCAGTGGCGAAGCGGCGGCTATTTCCTGGTGAAATGATCGATTTTCTTCGCGCCATGGTCCCACCTCCTTATCTTTCCAGGAGACGAAGCGATGTTCTCCCGTGAACACCCCTCCACTTTCACACCTTCTCATAAGGGTTCAAATCCGTTTTGCAAGCTCTGCAGGTGATAATAGAGTCCGCCCTGCTCCATCAGCGCCTCATGGGTTCCTCCCTCGACCATCCGCCCCTGGTCCAGGACGATAATGCGGTCGGCGCGGCGGATGGTGGAGAGCCGATGGGCGATAACAATGCTGGTACGGCCGGCCAGAGCCGTCTGGATGGCCTGTTCGATGAACATCTCGGTTTCACTGTCGACATTGGCGGTGGCTTCATCGAGTACCAGGATACGGGGGTTGCGCGCCAGCACCCGGGCGAACGCCAGCAGCTGTTTCTGACCGGCGGAAAGGTCGGTGCCGCCCTCGCCAATCCGGGTATCCAAACCCTGCGGCAGGTCCCTGATGACGCTCGCCAGTTGCGACGCGGTGGTGATGCGGTGCAAATCCTCGTCCGGCAGATCGCCATCGAGCAGAATATTTTCCCGGATGGTGGCCGGGATCAAGAACACCTCCTGCATCACCAACCCGATTTGCTCTCGGAGCCAGTGGGGGTCCAGGTCGCGCAGATCGACCCCATCCAGGAGCACCTCGCCCTGGTCAGGGTCGTAGAAGCGTTCCAGCAGGTTGATCAGAGTCGTTTTTCCGGCTCCGGTAGCTCCGACCACGGCGATGGTTTCGCCGGGCGCCACGGTAAAGGTCAGGTCACGAATGACCGGATGATCCGAGTCGTAGCCGAAGGTGACGCTGCGGAACTCGATTCGCCCGGTGAGGGTGGCCGGGCTGATGGGTGCGGCCGGTTTCGGCAGGGTGTTTTCGGTTTCCAGCAGGTGAAAGATCCTTTCCGCCGAAGCCATGGCCGATTGCACCACCGAGTACTGCTGCGCCAGCTCCCGGAGCGGTTGAAAGAACAGCCGCATGTAGGAAATAAAGGCCACCAGCACGCCGAGCGACATTTGTTGACGCAGCATCTCGCCTCCCCCATACCAGATGATCAGCGCCAGGGCGGCGGCATTCAGCACTTCGATGAGCGGCATGAAGATGCCGAAGACCTTGATCTGGTAGAGTGTCTTGGCCGTGTAGTCGGCGTTGAGCCGCGTGAACCGCTGGTGAGCGTCCTTTTCCCGCAAAAAAAGCTGAATGACAACCATACCCGACAGGGTTTCCTGCAGGTACGCGTTGATAGCCGCCAGCGTGGTCCGGATCTGGCGGAAGGCGTCCCGGGCCAGCCGCGAAAACCCTATGCTGATGATCACCAGGACCGGGATAATCAGGTTGAGCCACAGCGTCAGGCGCCAGCTCATCCACACGAGGATGCCCAGGATGGCCAGTAGTTTCACCAATTCATTGAAAAGAGTCACAATCACCGAAGTGAACATCTCGTGCATGTTCTGGATGTCGTTGGTGAGCCGGGTGACCAGCCGCCCCAGCGGGTTGGCATGGAAAAAGGCCAGGTGCAGGCGCAGCAAATGGTTGAACAGGCGCTGCCGGACGGCGTGCATGATGTGCTGCCCGGTCCATTCGAGCACCGTCACCTGAAAATAGTTGGCCACAAACCCCAGGATCATGGTGACAAGGAGAAACCCCGCCACAGCGGCAAGCCCGACCAGGCGTCGGTCCATGGCCAGGCTCTCGTTGACGATGTAACGGTCGATGGCGATCCGGATAAGATGCGGGGTCAGCAGAGCGGTGGCGCTGATGATCAAAGACAGCGCGATGGCCAGGGCCGAACTTCTGGCATGCGCGATGAAAGTGCGCAGGGCGCACCCTACATGCTACGCCGGCTATCGGCGGCACCGGCAAGCTGCCGGTGCCACCGATAGGTTCGCGCCCCGTTCCTACACCTCAGGTATAATGCAGGGCCAGCCACACGGTGGGCGCCGCGGGGTCGGTCCACTCCACCCGGTGGCGGCGGTGGGCCGGGATGAGGAGATAGATCCCCCCGGGGCGAGCACCCGGGGCTCCGGTTCATCCTCGAAGCGCAGGCCGGCGCTGCCGGTCAGGAGCGCCACCCACTCGTGGGTGTCCTGGTCGTACCACTCGACGGGGGGCGTGGCCTGGCCCGCGGAGACGATGCGCTCCAGGCGGAAATGTAGCGGTGGACGAGGAGAACCTGGAAGATTTCCGCGGTGATCTCGGGGGCAAGGGGGCAAACAGATTGGACATGGGGAACCTCTTGAAAAGGGAGTGAGGGGTCAGGGGTCTGTTGCAGAAAAGTCGGCCGGGCCCCCTAGCGAAGCCTTGGCACAGGTTTGGGTACCCAAGGTGGGCGGGACGCCCGCCCTACGGCTTCCCGCCGATGCCCCGGCGGCCGATGAGCCAGTGCTGGAGCCGGCCGTGGGCGTCCAGGCGCAGTTGCAGGACGAAGGCGGAGCCCCGGCCGGGAAGGCCGAAGCGCAGGTCCCGCCACTCGATCAGCTGTTCTCCGGCTTGAGACTGAGCCCGGCAGAGGAGGGGAAACCGGGCAAACTCCAGGTAGCTGGCCAGAATGGCCCTGGCTTCCGGGGAGAACGCACAAGTGGACGCCGGGACCGGGGTCCAGGTCTGGACGGTCAAATTTCGGGGATTCTGATAGGGCATGGGCGGCCATGGGCAGGTTGGGGAAACGTCAACTACCTCCACCCGCTCCTTAACCGACCCCCAGGCCAAGGACGGCTCCATACGGCAGCTGCACAAACGTCTGTTGGGTCTGCTCCGGATTAGCCGCGATGAGGTGCCAGCGGCGGCAGGAGAACGGTTGGGGCAGGGCGGCCACGGTCTGGACCCCGGGTTTGAGGCCGGAAAGACCTGGCGGGCCAGATGGAGGGCCTGGTGGTGGAGGCAGCGCAGACCAGCAGATAGACGCCGGCCGCGGCCAGACACCCGGCGCCCAGGCGGGGGACCCGGAGAGGAACCACAGGGCGGCGATGGCTCCGGCCAGCAGCAGGGCGGTAAAATAGGGGTCGATGATGAAAATCCAGTCCAGGGTGAAGCGCCGGCTGGAAAAGGGGCTGAGCAGCTGGGTGCCGTAAGAGGTGGCCAGGTCCAGGAGCAGGTGCGAGCCCAGGACCACGAGCCCGAGGACGAGCAGGGGCTTGAACCAGCGGGGGCCGCCCAGGCGTCGGCCCGCCAGCGCTCCGGCCAGGGCGAAGATCGGCAGGGCCACCAGCGAGTGGGTGAAGGCGCGATGATAGCGGATAAAAGACAGCTGGTCCCAAAATATGAACAAGTAATCCACGTCCGGCAGGAGCGCGAAAGATGGCCCCGGCGGCCTGGGCGACCGTCGGGATGG
>CAWHGA010000030.1:0-43590 GCA_963828705.1 uncultured delta proteobacterium | reverse complement strand
GGAAATCGTTTTGAAATCCATTTGATCACAGGTATGCTGAAGGTTCGTTCATGAATAAGAGGGAGGACGTGATGAGCAAGCTGCTGTGGCAACCATCCGAAGAACGCGTCAAGAGCACCAACATGTATCAGTTCATGCAGTACGTAAACGAGCGCTATGGGAGAACCTTTCAGGATTATCCCGACCTCTACCAGTGGTCGGTTTCGGAGATTCCCATGTTTTGGGGTGCGATCTGGGACTACGGCGAAGTGATCCATAGCAAGTCATATCATCAGGTGGTCGATGACCACACCAAGCTGCCAGGGGCGCGTTGGTTTGCCGGGGCGGAGCTTAATTTCGCCGAAAACCTGCTGCGCTATCGCGATGACCAGGTTGCGCTCTGCTTCAAGGGTGAAGGGCGCGAAACAGTGAGCATCACCTACGCGCAGCTCTATGACCAGGTGGCGCGGCTGTCGAAATCGCTTCGGGCCATGGGAATCAAACCAGGCGACCGGGTCGCCGGCTTCATGCCCAATATGATTGAGACCGTGATCGCCATGCTGGCGGCTACCAGCGTGGGGGCGATCTGGTCGTCGTGCTCTCCGGATTTTGGCCTCAAGGGTGTGTTGGATCGTTTTGGCCAGATAGAACCGCGCGTGCTTTTTACCGCCAACGGCTACCGATACAGCGGCAGGACCTTCGATTCCCTGGATCGAATTGCCGAAATCCTCCAACAGTTGCCTTCCTATTGAGAAGGTGGTGATTGTTCCTTATACCGAGGACAATCCTGATCCGTCACGAGTTGCCAATGGCGTGCTGTTTGGCGACTTTCTGGCCAAAGAGGACGGCCTGGAAGTGGAGTTCGAGCAGCTTCGCGCCAACCATCCCCTGTATATCATGTATTCATCCGGGACCACCGGTGTTCCCAAATGCATTGTCCATGGCGTAGTGGGCACCTTGGTTCAACATATCAAGGAACTTCGGCTGCATACCGATCTCAAACGCAATGATACCATTTTTTACTACACCACCTGTGGCTGGATGATGTGGAACTGGTTGGTGAGTTCCCTGACCGTCGGGGCCAAGTTACTGTTATTTGACGGCAGCCCCTTCCACCCGAACCCGGGGACCCTCTGGGAGTTGGCTCAGGACGAAAAGGTGACTATCTTCGGCACCAGCGCCAAGTATCTGGCCGCCGTTGAAAAGGTCGGGGTCAAACCCCGGGAGACCTATGACTTGTCACCTCTAAAGGCAGTCTTGTCCACCGGTTCACCGCTTTCCAACGAAAGTTTTGAGTACGTCTATCGGGACATCAAGGACGACTTGGTATTGTCGTCGATTTCCGGCGGCACCGACATCATTTCCTGCTTTGCCCTGGGCAATCCGGTGGGATCTGTCCATGCCGGGGAACTCCAATGCCGGGGGCTCGGAATGAAGGTCGAAGCACGGGACGAAGAGGGCAAGACGGTCTACGGCAAGAAAGGTGAACTGGTGTGTACCGCATCAGCGCCGTCCATGCCGATCCATTTCTGGAACGATCCCGACGGGAAAAAATATCGCAGTGCCTATTTCGACATCTTCCCCAACGTTTGGCACCACGGCGACTACATTGAAATCACCAGCACCGGCGGGGTAGTGATCTATGGTCGTTCGGACGCCACCCTCAACCCCGGCGGTGTTCGCATCGGGACTGCGGAAATCTATCGGCAGGTGGAAAACATCTCCGAAATACTTGATAGCCTGGTGGTGGGTCAGGATTGGGATAACGACGTGAGGGTCATTCTGTTTGTAAAGTTGAAGGAAGGTGTCGAATTGAGCGGCGAACTGCAGAAGCGGATCAAGGATGCCATCCGCACTAACACCACGCCACGCCACGTGCCGTCAAAGATCATCGCCATTGCCGACATTCCCTATACCATTAGCGGCAAGAAAGTGGAGCTGGCGGTGCGCAAGGTCATTCACGAGCAGGAAGTCAAGAACCGGGATGCCCTCGCCAATCCCGATGCCCTGGAGCTGTATCGCAATCTGCCGGAGTTGCAGTCTTAGAGCACTCAGGGCTGGATCCGCGGCGGAGAATCAAGACTGTCGGGGATGGTCGCTGGGGTTTTCCAAGGAACTGGCCAAAAATATCCATTGCAGCCGTTGCGTTTCATTGCATTCAACGCAACCTACGGTAGGTCGTGTTGAATGCAATGAAACGCGACAAGAAAATCACGGCGAAATGGCACACTTATTTTTGGGTGGCTCCTAAGCCTGCCAACGAGGGAGAAAAGAGGTTGTTGATGAACCTCTAGTTCTTGTGTGGCATCCTGAGGATAGCCAGGAAGAACGCTCCCAGGATGGTTTGAAACCCTAAAGCTGTGAGCATTGCTCCTGGCACTACGCGCCGCATGGTGAAGCGATAATCAAGCTCGCCGAAATGGAGGCTGTGCCAGTGGCCGATGGCGTAGGCGAGCAACCCGATTCCCGCTACAAGGAAGGCCGCACCCACCAGTAAGGTCCGCTCAAGGTTCATAACCGCAAGGAATTTTGTCACCCGATCATCCTCCGGCAGAATTCCCTGGCTGACTGCAAATGTTTTGGTGAAGAGCGCAAACAGAAGGGCCTGGTGACCACAGAGAATGGCCAGGGTGCCGAACAGGAGAGTATGTTCGGCGAACCCGATGCCGGCCAGGCGTACTCCGGGTAGTCCCAGGAGGTAACAGAGCAGACCGAGAACGATCAAAAACCCGCCAGGCCCCAAATAGAGCCATCTGGGACAACACATCAGATAGAAACGTAGGTGCCGCCAGCCATCTTGGAAGGTCTTCAGATGGGCCGGGCGAGATTGGCGGCCATCCGGATGGAGAACGATGGGGACTTCGCCAATGCTTACCCGATGCAGACTAGCCTTGATCACCATCTCGCTGGCAAACTCCATGCCCGAACAGCGCAGATCCAGGCGTTGGAAAAGTTCCCTGGTGAAGCCGCGCAGCCCGCAATGGACGTCATGAATCGGAGCATGAAACCACCAGCGAACGAGCAGCGAAAAGATCGGGTTTCCGACCCAACGATGCAGGAAGGGCATGGCTCCAGGCCGCACCTCACCCCCTCCAGACGGAAGACGGCAGCCCATGACCAGGTCATGGCCCTGACGGAGCTTTTCCAGAAATCGCGGGGCTTCACGGAAGTCGTAGCTGTCATCGGAATCACCCATTATCACATATTTTCCTCGGGCAGCAGCGACCCCGCCCATCAGGGCGTTGCCGTAGCCCCTACGAGCCACATGGACCACCCGCGCTCCCATGCTTGCAGCGATCTTGGGTGATTGGTCCGAGCTGCCGTTATCCGCGATGACGACCTCGCCGTCGATGTGGTGCTCGCGCAAGGTTGCCTGAGCTTTTCGGATGCAGGTGGCGAGAGTATCCGCCTCATTCAGGCAGGGCATCACGATGGAGAGTTCAAACTCGTCAACATCGGCTGGAATGGTGTCCTTCTGGTCTTCGACTGGGCGTTCCATCCGGTCCTCCTCCGTGACAACCCAAAAGCTCTGCCGTTACCCTCTGATGAAGCCAGTTCATCATTTCCCACCGCAGGGCCTGGCCAAAATGCGACCGCCTTGGTTCACGCTTCTACTGGGCGACGTTTCAATGTGGACTGGTCCAGCAGTTGCGAATAACAGTCTTCCAGCTGACGACAAATGATCTCCCAATCCAAATGGTCCGCGCGCCCAACTGGAATCGGCTGGCCGCCGAGATGGTCCAGCAGATGCTGGGCCAGGTCTTCGGCAGAACCGCTGTGGAACGTTCGGCCGCCTCCCAGGAGCGCGGTCACTTCTTTGACCACCGGGATGTCGGCAGCCAGCACCGGGGTGCCGCAAGCGCATGCCTCGATGAACACAATGCCGAAACCCTCCACGCTGGAAGGATGCACCAGCAGGGATGATTCCTTCATCAAGCGCAACACGTCATCATGAGCCGGCAGCCAGCCCACAAAGCGAACCGATGAAGCGATTCCCAAAGTCTGTGGCCAGTTGTTGGCACGTCTCCAGCAGTGGTCCCTCCCCGCAAACCGTTAGTTGCAAGCGGCCAATCAGATGTGGGTGGGATCGGGCGATGATTTCCAGGGCCTGCAGGAGCAGCTGTGGTTGCTTGCCTCGCACCAACCGAGCCACCATACAGATGGAGCCGTCTCGCCGCGGTGCCGCGGTGATGGTCTGGATTTGTTTCAGGTCAACGCCACAAGGGATGACGGTAATGGAGCCGGCAGGGATGCCGAAATCCGTCAAACGGCTGGCGGTAAAGCGACTGATGGCGACAAAATGGTCCCAGGATAACCGTAGCGTCAAGCGTTCCCAGATTTCGCCCAGGACTCCCACCGGCAATCCTTTGGTGGCAACCCAGGTGCCACACCAGACTTCATTATAGCTGGCTACGGCTCGGGCGCCCACACTTCGGGCGATGAAGTAGGCCGGTGGATAGGCAATCCAGGTGCAACCATCGACGATATCGAAAGGCCCCAGGGTGCGACCAAGCCGGTAAGCGGCCAGGGCAAAACGAAGACGCGACCCTGCCGCGCCTTCATTGGCGTATTCGTGATGCTGCCCCGGCCGATACACCTTGACGCCATGGATGATTTGAAAGCGATGCTGACTACGCCGCCACGACGCGATCACGCTGACATCGTGGCGGAGGGCCAGGAGACGGGACAGGAACCAGACGCGTGCCTCCACACCACCGGTAATAGTCCCGGTGGCCGAGTCAGGGAAGTATTCGCTGATGAGTAGAAGCTCTCATAACTGAAGCCGGGCCAGTAGAATCGTGCGAGCGGGATTGTCCTCAGGACAAGGGCCAGCCCTGCATCGATGATGTTGTTTCAGAACCAGCGCAAGAGCGAACCGGCACGTGCCTCAACCCTGGATACCCATGGACAATGCCGGAACCTTGGTCCAGTTATGCCGTCCTCACCTGGGTGCGACGCGGTCGGCGTTAAAGACCAGCAGCTGCAACCGGCCTTGCGGGGTAAGTCCAGGCTGTTCTGGACCAAGGTCCACCGCACTATAAGATGGATCATGCGGCCAATACTGACCGAACCCTGGGCAGAGGGCTTCCATCCTGTCGTCGTAAACAATCAAGCTGACCTTCCCCAGCCGACAGATGGCAATGATCTGCTCTGGTGTGTAACGATAAAACGAGTACAAACACAGGCCATCGGTGCGCGCATAGTAGCGCAGGCGGCCGTCGGTTTCCAGGAGGATCGGCTGTCTGCCGTTGTGATAGGTGCTCAAATTGGGGAGCGTACCATAGGAGGGGAATTCGTTCACGTGTCGGCGGATCCAGCTGCCCAGGTGCATGAGCGCCAGTTGTTCGCTGCGCTTGTGGGCCGGCAGGAAGATATCCAGCGAGCCTTGGGACAGGAGCGCCAAAACCAGGATGCCCGCAGTCGCGGCAATGTGCAGTCGTGTGCGAGAGAAAACCCGCCAGCGCTTGAGGCGTTCTTCGGCAACCTGCACCCCGATGGCGGTGAAATGCAGGAACAAAGGTATGGTGGCGCTGATGTAGCGCGGTGCCATGATGTTGGTTGGATAGAAAATGGCGAGGTTGAGCGCTATCAGAATCAATGGCAAGGTATCGAAACGGGATGGGGCCGGTTTGACCTTGCGCCGCCATAAGACACCACCACACCGCCAGGATCAGATAAGGGATGCAAGCGCCTTTCCCCACCTTTTCCAGGTTCTTGAACCCACGGAATGTTTTTGTAATTGTTGCGTAAGTCGACGCTCTCCGATGGAGGCACTTCAGGCACTGTGACTTGCAGACCTGGCGTCCCGAGTGTGGCCCTGGAAGCAGAGGGTTCGGCGGCCGGGATTTCCATGGCGTTGGCATGGATGATGGTTTCGCGGGGCCAGCGGTCGTGAATGCCAAACCATGCATAGATCATGATTTGAGTGGGGTGAGTGATCCACAAACCGGTCTGTGATCGTTGGTAGCAAAGCCAGGGGGAGAGCAGCACCAGCAAGACAAGGACAGCTCCGGCCAGGCTGGCGAGGCGCTTTCTAAATGCTCCGGCTCGGTGCCGCCGTTGCCTGATGCCTTCGGCGACATACCAGAGCAACACCACGATGGTGAAAAAGATGCCTTCGCCGCGTGCCAGGGACAATAAAGCGCCCAGACTTCCTACCGTCGCACCCCAGGCCGCGCCTTCCTGGCGGTTCCAGTGCAACGCCGCCCAGCAGATCCAGGGAAGCAGCCCCAGCTTGCCCGCATCCACCCCGGCCGAGGTGGCCTGATAGACAGTCTGTGGACAGACCGCATAAAGCACCGCGGCGATGACAGCGGCGCGTTCACCCTGGAGTTCCTTGACCAGCAGGAAGGTCCCAGGCAATCCCAACAGGAATAGCAGCGTGGAGGCGAGCTGGTTGGCTCGGAAAGGGTCCTTAACCAGCAAAGCAAGACCACCACCGAGGGTGGTCAGAAGCGGGGGTACGCTGGGATGAAAAGCGCGAGCAAAATTGCCGTGTGCTAATTCAGCAGTGAGGAGGGCGTAATTGGCGGAATCGCGTTCTGGGATTTGATGCCAAGCCAGAGCCGGGGCCACCACCAGCAAAGCCAACAGGAGAATGACGCCAAGCTTCCGGCGCTGACTGGGCCGGGTAAGGGTGGGAAACTCGGCGGTTGTCACTGGCATTGCAGAAGTCTCAGATCCTCGTCGACCATCATTGCCACCAGTTCATCGAAGGTAACCGTGGGCCGCCAGTCTAGCTTGGCGCGTGCCTTGCCGAAGTCACCGCGGAGTTCATGGACTTCGGATGGACGATAGAACCGTTCATCGACGACCACATATTGTTTCCAGTCCAGGTCCACACGGGCAAAAGCCTTTTCGACAAATTCCTGGACGGTGTGCGTTTCCCCGGTGGCAATCACGAAATCGTCCGGCTCATCCTGCTGCAGCATACGCCACATGGCTTCTACGTAGTCAGCGGCAAAACCCCAGTCGCGACGCGCTTCCAGATTGCCCAAACGAAGCTCCTTGGCGCGCCCGCATTTGATGTCGGCCGCCGCCTTGGTGATCTTGCGGGTGACGAATTCTGCGCCCCGGCGAGGCGATTCATGATTGAAGAGAATCCCGTTGGATGCATGCATCTTCTTGTTTACGCGGTAATATCTTGTCAAAAAGTAACCCGCCAGTTTGGAGACTCCATAAGGGTTCCTTGGGCTAAACGGGGTGATTTCCGTCTGCGGTATTTCCCTGGCATCTCCGAACATCTCACTTGATGCGGCAAAAAAGAACCGGCAATGGGGGACCTTTTCCCACAAGGGCTGCCAACATGTGGTGCGTGCCGCCAATGTTGGTGCTGACAGTGGAAAACTCGTTTTCAGAGGACTGTATGATAAAGCTTTGGGCGGCCAGATGGTAGCATTCGTCAGGCCGGACTTGATCGACCACCTTGAGGACGTTGGCGAAGTTTTCCATCGAGGTTGCGTGTAGCTGGATCTGATCCAGGACCGGGTGGAGACGGCCCAGGTACTTATCGGGATGGTCGATGACAACGTTCAGGTCCATCCCGTGCACCGCATAGCCCTTGCTGAGCAGCAAGCCACATAGATAGGAACCATCCTGACCAGCAATACCGGTGATAAGAGCCCTTTTCATGAGTTTGGTCCTGAAGGTTGGGAAAGTTTGCGATCGTCGGGGCAATCCCCGAAGTTTGATTGCGCGGTAATATCACACAGAGGGAGAAGGAACACAAGGGTTGAGGTGTGTGGCGCTAGCTCAAAGGTCTTTTCAAAAGGGATGGCAAGTGCTAAGTACAGCTCCACACAATTAGATATCCGAAAATCCTGCGTTCGTCATTCCGGCGGAAGCCGGAATCCAGGCTTTTCAAAGCTTCCTGGCCCCCGGCTTTCGCCGGGGTGACGGTTCGTTTGTTGGTCACTTTATTCTGTGGACGTGTACTAAGTAGACAGCCACGCAATTAGTGCCCCAGAATGGCGCGGGTTGTTTGGCGAAAGGCGGGCTGAACTGAAAACATGAAGATTCTGGTGAATGCGATGCCGTTTGTGGGGGTGCTCACGGGAATACAACGATATGTGCGCTGTCTGTATCGGGAGATGGAGAAGCTTTTAGGGGTTAGTGTCGACTATTTTACCGGTATTGGATGCTTGACGGAGATGCCATCCCAGGGCGATCCACACCTTTGGGGTCGAAAGACGGAGCGACTGTGGCAGCTGCCCCCAGCTCTACTCACGGCGCTTCGCGTGGTTCATTGGTACGGTTTTGAGCAACTGCTGAAGATGGTTACTCGTTCGGGACGCTACGACATCTATCATGAAACCACCTCGTTCCCACCTGCGATTGATGGTTTGCCGGTAGTTCACACGGTGTATGATCTTTCGCTGATCAAGCACCGGGAGAAGCACCCTCGGGAGCGGGTCATGCTTTTTGATTTCTTCTTCAAACGACGTCTGCCCTACGCTGCCCATGTTTTGGCCATATCGGAGTTTATGCGCCAGGAACTGATCGAAGAACTGGGGTTGCCCGAGGATCGCGTTACCGCAGTACCGCTTGCCCCGGAGCCAGTTTTTTACCCGCGTTCCCGGCAGCAGGTCAAGAAGGTACTGGAACGTGCCGGCTGGCCTTCAGAGTACGTTCTATTTGTGGGGACGCTGGAACCGCGGAAGAATTTGCCCTTGTTGATTCAAGCGCTGGCTCAAACCCGATCGAAAACCCCGCTGGTGCTGGCTGGCTGGCAGGGTTGGGGGGGACCGGATTGGGGGCATGAGTTGCAGCGTTTGGGCATGCGGGATCGTGTGGTGTGCACTGGGTACGTGGACGAAGAGACTCTGGCCTGTCTGTACAGCGGTGCGGTTGCGTTTGTTTTTCCCAGTTGGTACGAGGGATTTGGTCTGCCGGTACTAGAAGCCATGGCCTGTGGTTGTCCGGTGATTTGCAGCAACACCTCGAGTCTGCCCGAAGTCGCCGGGGATGCTGCCGTACTCATCGATCCCCGAGAATCTGAAGAACTCACTGAAGCTTTGGATCGGGTGATGGAGGACGCTGATTTGCATCAATCCATGAGGCGTCGTGGGCTCGCGCGGGCCATGGAGTTCTCTTGGGAGAATACCGCCTTGAAAACCCTGGAAGTGTTTGCCAAAGTGGTCCAATCTCATGATTCACGTTGACAAAATCCACAAGAGTTTCAAGTTCCTCGCCTCCCCACTGGATCGGCTGAAGGAAGCTCCTCTTTCACCGGTGTCACCACTTCAGCGAAGAGGAGTTTTTTGACTTTGCAGGCCAGCAGCATGGCGAATTGAATTCTCGGTTCTCGTGAGAATGGGTTCGGGCTCTTTTGACGTGTGAGCGGTATCTTGCCGATGTTCATGTACAAGTCGGCTGCTGGACCACATGTGCCTGTGGAGTGGTGACTCGATCCAGGTGGTCACCGGTCTTCGGCTAAGGGGCTCCAGGGCGTCTGTATTGTATGACTAGGGTGAGGCGTTGAGAGATGAAGATGAATCGTGTTGCCATCAACATTGTTGCCGTGCTGGTGCTGGTGGGAGGGTTTTTGGGTTACAGGCTGTACCAAGCCGAAAGTGACAGGACCACCATCAGCAAGGAGTTCGACGCCTACAGGCAGGAACAGACGGCTAGGTTGTCAGCTGCGGAAGCGGCTCTCAAGGCTGACCAGGAACGGATTGCCGAAGAGGAGAAGAAAGCCGCGGACGCCGAACAGCGCCGCAAGGCAGAAGAACAGCGAAGGCTGCCGAGGAGCAACTGCGTCGTCAGGAAGCTTTGCGCAAGGCGGGAGGCGACCGGGATTTGCCCAAGATTGTCGATAGTCAGCCTCGAACGTCCGGTGGGGATGAACGCGGTCCACGGGAGCATGCCGGCGATCGGCAAGTTCCGCGACAGCAGTTGGATCGCGCTCGACCCGACAAGCCGCATGATCCTTATGTCGCGGGAAGACAGTCGCAGCCGGACCGCCGCAGCGTCAGCATCAAGACTCGGATCAACAGCCAGTCTGCTGCCCAGGTGCCCCTGGCCCGGGTGCATGCCGGCGATCATGTGACGGTCAGGATCAAACGCATCGGCAAGGCCGAGCGCCACCTTCTGGTTGGTCTCGGGCCGGCCGTTCGCGACAGCATGGGCGCTTTTCCCGATGGTCCCTTGATTGGTCCCAGGATCGTGGCCAAACGGATCAAGGACGAAGATCGTTTCACAGTCACCCATGACCTGCTGTCCATGGGGGGCGCCCGATTCAATCTGAACACCGAACGCGGTGCGATCCTCTACCTCGGTACGGGTTCGCTCCGGCCGCCCCACGTGGAGCCATACCAGGCCAATCGAACCGGTTACTACGAAATCGAAATCGAAATCCGCGAAAACAACCGCTGGGCGCTCACCCCGGAAAGCCTGGCTTGAGGTGCTGAGTACCTGTCACGCTGTGTGCACTCATGGTTGGGCTCGGCCGCATCCTCCTATACTTGCGGCACGAGCATCACCAACACCTTGTCAACCCGGTTGCCATCCATATCCATGACCTCGAAACGCCACCCGCCCCATTCAAAATGATCGCCTGCCATCGGGATGCGTTCCATGTACATCATCACAAACCCGCCCAGGGTTTGGAAATCCTCATCGGCTTCCCCAGGCAGCTTGGCGATGGCAAAGATCTCCTTAAATTCGTCCACAGGTAGCATGCCGTCCAGGAGCCAGGAACCGTCTTCGCGCTGAATGGCTTGAGGTTCAGTCAGTTCATCCACCGTTGGGATATCGCCGACAATAGCTTCGAGTACATCGTTGAGCGTAACCAGTCCCTGAATGTGTCCGTATTCATCGATCACCAGGGCTATCGGGGTGCCGGACTGTTTGAACAGCTCCAGCACACGTAGTGCTCGCATGCTTTCCGGCACGAACAGTGGTCGCTGGACGTTGCTTTGCAGGTCCATGGACTGCTCGCTTAAGCACCCAGCCAGCAGATCCTTGACATGGACCACACCCAGGATGTTGTCGCGACTTCCCTGATAGATCGGGAAACGCGAGTAGATACTTTCCATGATGTCAGCCTGGATGGTTTCCGGTGGATCCTCGACGTTAAGCCACACGATCTTGGTGCGTGGTGTCATGATGGCGCTCACCCGGCGATCGCCGAGACGAAACACGCGCTCCAACATGTCCTGTTCGGCTTCCTCGATCATGCCAGCACGGGTTCCTTGTTCAATGAGAACCTTGATTTCCTCTTCAGTGATGGGAGAATCGGGGGACAGGTGGATGCCAAGCAGGCGCATCACCATTTCAGTGGAGACCGTAAGCAGATGCACGACTGGTGCGGCAATCAGGGAAAGGGTTCGCATCGGCGGGCCTAGAGAGCTGGCGATGCGTTCCGGGTTATTAAGGGCGAGCCGTTTGGGCACCAGTTCCCCGATCACCAGGGAGAAGTAGGTGATGATCAAAACCACCAGCACCAGGCTGATGGCCTGACTGTATGGGGCCAGGACTGAAACCTTGGCCAGGTGCCCTGCCAACTGCTCGGAAACGGTGGCGCCACCAAGGGCGCCAGTCAGGGTGCTGATGAGGGTGATGCCGATCTGAACAGTGGAAAGAAATCGAGTGGGGGAATTGGCCAGCTCAAGCGCCACCCCGGCACGGTGATTACCGTCGTTGGCCCACTGCTCCAGGCGGACTTTGCGGGCCGAAACGACGGCGATCTCGGACATGGCGAATAGAGCGTTGGCGAGCATCAACACAAAGATGAATACAATTTGCAGAACAAAGATTGTCATCTGAACCTTCTCGTGAAACTTCAAACGGTGAGTGATGGCATACCCAAACCGGCACGCTTGCGTTCGATGTGCCGCCAAATGAGAACAGCGGCCTGCTCCGAATGCCATTTGGGGGCGGCGGCGGCCAGGGGCAGGTCGGCGATGTCGGTGTTGAGGGTGTTGGCCAAGGCGGCCGCCAGCATGATGATGCGCACATTGTCCACGCAGCTTCCCGCATGGAGAAACGGCGCTATCCCCAGGACGCCGCAGATTGCCTGCAGGCCGAGACCCGTCTCGCGAGCGGCGGCGGGCATCTTCAAGCCGGTCTTGGCATGGGCTACAACTGCGCACCCGGTGTCGAGGACCAACACGTCATTGGGAATGAGTCGTCGCGTGAGGTTCACGTGGCCTGAATCCTGGCGAATCTTCGGGTTGTTGCCTCCGACTACGCCCACGGATAGCTTCCAGTTCGGCCGATGAGACCTCAGTGTGACGGCCGAACGAGCGCTCGACCTGCCAGCGACTGGTCACGCCGGACCGGGATTCCTCTATTTGACGGCTTCGTAGATGCACAAGGGCGGGATGTTCATAAACTCATAATTGACCCGCACCGTGCGGAAGTATCGATCCATGTGGACTTTGAGGTCCTTGGATGTTTGGAAAAAGGTCTGATAGGCCAGGAATTTTCCCTGGTCCTTGAGGATGCGGTGGGTGTTGCACAGGATTTTATGTTTGATGTCGTGTCCCAGCCATAGGAAGGGGATCCCGGAGATGACACAATCCACCTGACACACATCATATTGCTTCAGGGTCTCCAGGACGTTTTCGGCGCTGTCATTGACAATCGCTACTCGCGGGTCCCTGAATTTCCCCTGCAAAATGGAATTGAACTCGGGATTACGTTCAATCACAATAAGGCGGGCAGATGGGCGGCATGTTGTGCAGCAAGTGCCGAGTAAAAACCCCGGTGCCGGCCCCGTATTCGACAATGACATCACTTCTGCCGAAATCAATCTTGCCACAGACGCTCCGTACGCCAAAGGGCGAGGTGGGTGTGATTGAGGCAACGTAGCGGTCTTTCATGAAGTTCTTGAGGTACATCAAGGTGCTCATTGGTAGTGGCTCCTAGTTTCATTACCAGCCGAGACCAGAAGGCGTTCGGAGCAATGGGTACGCCATCGGCTGCCTTCTGATAGGGGCGTTTGGGTGAGGGGTCATCTGCACAACCGATCAGGGGAAGCATCCGTTGTCATGCCATGAACGAATCCGGCCAACCGGTCATAGCGGTCGAGAAGCCCAAGCGTTGTCTTAGCCTGAAGATTATAGTTTGAACTTCCAGTTCATCCTTGCAACTCATGTCGGCAACAAACGTGGTCAAAGAATACAACTTTGCAATGGGATGTGCAAGGGAGTGCTGGCGATGATCGGCGGAAAGGTATCCGGCCGCAGTTACTGCGGTGCTGGCTATGGCCCAATGGTAGATTTCATCCGTGGGGGTGAACGATCAGCGTTCATGACCACTATGTTGGCGCCAATGCCGGCAAGAGGGCTCTGTTGAGCCGAAGATTTGCGACCAGCCCCTACTGCCCCAGCCCTGAGGGGGGGAGAGCCTTGCCGGCCCAGCCCGTCAGGACAAGCAGGCAAATGGCGTAGGGGAGCGCCAGGAACAGCTGTGACGGAAACTGCGGCCAAGTGACGGCGAGCAATTCCGACAAGGCTTCCGAGAAGCCGAAGAAGGTGACCGCCAGAAGGACTCCAAGGGGTTTCCAGCGACCCAGAATGAGTGCCGCGATGGCCAGATAGCCACGACCCTGGGTCATCGTTTCGACGAACCCCGAGAGTACACCGATAGAGAGGTAAGCCCCGGCAGTGCCAGCCAGTGCGCCGCCGGCCACGACTGCCAAGAACCGGATGCGTTCAGTAATGAGTCCAGCCGCCTCGGCCGCCTCCGAGTTTTCGCCGCAGGCCCGGATGCGCAGTCCCACCACGGTATGTTTCAGCACCACCATGGCAACAGCGGTAATGGCCAGAGCTGCCGGTACAAGCACCGACAGCTTGGCAAAGGAGCCGCTTGCCGCCTGGCTGACCAAGGGCCGCAGCTAAAGTGAGAGTGGACAGCTTCGGCAAGGTGGCCACCAACGGGGTGGTGCCGTAGACATGAAAGATCTCGTTGAGGAGCATGCCCGTCAGGCCAGCAGCCAGGAGGTTCAGGGCGATGGAGCTGACGATCTGGTTTGCCTGGAGACGAAGGCAGGCGAAAGCATGCAAAAAGGCGATAAACATCCCGGAGCCTGCGCCTGCCGCCAGTCCGACCCAGGGAGAGCCGCTGACATGACTCCCCCAGACCGCGCCGAAGGCCCCGGCCAGCATCATCCCTTCCAGAGCGAAATTGATCACCCCAGCGAGTTCCGAGCACAGCCCTCCCAACGCAGCCAACAGCAGCGGTGTTAGCTTTGCCAGGGTCATGGGTAATAGGTGAATCCAAGTCACGACTGGTTATCACCTCATTGTCTGCAGCGAAGGGCTCTCCAGTTGTTCAAATCCCTGGGGAAGAAGGGTCCACCGGCGGCGGTTGGGTTGGCGACCAGAGGCTCCGGAGTCTTCTAGGCACCAGCCGGTCCCAGCCTCCCTGGCACGTGACTGCCAGGAGCAGCATAGCAACCAGGATGAGGATCACGTTGGGGGATATCCCCAGAGCCAACTGCAGCCACTTGTCAGCTGCGCGCAGGGTGGCCAGTAACAGACCGCTCATCCATAACCACCCAGGTTCGCCCTTCACCAGAAAAGCTACGGTGATCCCATCAAAACCGTAGCCGGGTGAAAAAGCCGCGTAAAACCGGTGATGGACCGTCAGTACTTCGAGAGCGCCTGCCAGGCCGGCAATGGCGCCGCTGGTCACGAACAGCCGGGTACGCCAGCGAGGGACATCGATGCCAGCCCGCTCGGCGGCAATAGCGTTACATCCAACGGCGGTGGCCTCAAATCCCCAGACGGTCCGGCAAAACCAGGCCTGCGCCAGCAGCGACAGAATCAGAGCCAACAACGGGGCGGCGGTAATCCCCAGGGTTCCCATCTGGATCAGTGGTTCCCAGACGGCTTGCTCCGGAATCACCGGGGTTCTGGCCATAGCGCTGCCGTCTCCCAGTGGGCCACGGACCAGATATTCAGCCACATAGATGGCTACGTAATTAAGCAGTAGCGTGCTGATGACTTCATGAACACCACGACGTTGGCGCAGCCACACCGCCGGCCACGCCCAGATGGCGCCGGCCAGGGCGCCTGCCGCTACCGACAGCGGTACCAGGACTATGGCAGGAAGAGCGGCGGCTCGGATGGCGACGCTGGCCGTGGTCAATGCGCCTATTGCCAACTGGCCTTCGCAACCGATGTTAAGCAGCCCGGTGCGATAGGCAACGGCCACCGCCAGGCCGGTGAGCACCAGAGGGGTGGTCTTGGTCAGGGTGGTGGCACTGCTTCCCAGGCTCCCCCAGGCACCCTGCCAGATGGCCACGACCAGCGCCAGAGGTTGGTGCAGGAGTACCATTCCGAGAACGATCACAGTGAACAGGGCAAAGAGCGGCGCCACGAAAAGCAGACCCAGGGGCTGCAGGCAAGACTTCAGCCAGCGGAGCAAGGACCAGGCCGCCATTTCGAGGCCCCTTTCGGAAGAAATCGTCTCGCGGTCAGGTTCAGATTTCGGCATCTCAAGAAGAGCCCCACGGCATGTACTCACGCAGTCAAGCACTAGGCTTCAGAATCATCCTCCTGGCTTGCGCCCACTCGCCAATTGGTTCCCTCCGGACCGTCTTCCAGGAAGACCCCCTGCCGAACCAGTTCGTCGCGGATGCGGTCTGATTCGGCGTAGTTTTTCGCCAATCGGGCCTCTTGACGCAAAGCGATCCAGCGTTCGACGTCGGCAACGGTCATTCCCGTGGACGCCAGTTTGAGGCTGCGCTGTTGGTCCAGAAAAGCCTCTGGGTTCTGAACCAGCAGGCCGAGAAGCTGGGCATGCTTCTGCAGGACCTCTGCGGCCCGGTGGGCAAGCGCCGCCGCTGCTCCTTTTAGCTTTTTCTGGCCGAAACGGTCGAGATAACGGCGCAAAGCCCGCTGCAGTTCGAACAAATGGCCAATGGACAGGGCGGTGTTGAAGTCGTTGTCCATGGCTTCCTGGAAGGCGGCGGCAACCGCGCTGAGACGACCAAACAATTCACTATCCTGGATTTCGAGTTGCCGGTCCGAAAGCGGGGCGCCGGCAGGCAAGGCTGCGCGCTTCTGCACTGTGGCCAGAGAACTGTAGAGACGTTCCAGGCCGCGTTCCGCTTCAGCTATGGATTCATCTGAAAAATCCACCGGACTCCGATAATGTTTGCTCAACACAAAAAGGCGCAACGCTTCGGGGTGGACCTGCTGCAAGATGTCGCGGATAGTAAAGAAATTGCCCAGAGATTTGGACATTTTCTCGTTGTTGATGTTGACGAAGCCGTTGTGCAGCCAGTAGCGTACGAAAGGGGCATCAAAGGCGGCTTCACTCTGGGCGATCTCGTTTTCATGGTGGGGAAAAATGAGGTCCTTGCCCCCCCCATGGATGTCGAAGGTCCTGCCCAACAATTGGGCGCCCATGGCTGAACACTCAATGTGCCAGCCCGGCCTGCCGGGGCCCCATTCGCTCTCCCAGGCGGGCTCACCGGGTTTGCTCCCCTTCCACAAAACGAAATCCAGAGGGTTCCTCTTGTTGGCGTCCACCTCCACCCGCGCCCCGGCCATCATGTCGTCCAGGGAGCGGCCGGAAAGCTTACCGTAACCGGGGAAACGTTCCACCTGAAAATACACGTCACTGCCGCTCTGGTAGGCAATGCCCTTGTCCATCAGGGATTGGATGATGGCCAACATGTGAGGGATGTGATCGGTCGCCAGAGGTTCGTGATCGGGCCGCAAAACTCCGAGGGCGTCCATGTCCTGGTAGAAGGCGGTGATATAGCGGTCGGCGATGCTGCGGTAGTCGGTGCCTTCTTCATTGGCACGCCGAATGATCTTGTCGTCGATATCAGTAAAATTGCGTACAAAGGTGACTTCGTAGCCGCGATAACGGAGGTAGCGGTAGATCACGTCGAACACGATGGCTGAGCGCGCATGGCCGATATGGCAGTAGTCGTAGACAGTGACCCCGCAGACATAGAGCCGCACTTTGCCGGGTTCCAGCGGGAGGAATGGTTCTTTGCTTTTGCTCAAGGTATTGTAAAGCTGTATTCCCATCAATCTGTTCTCCGCAACAAGAAGGTGAAGCAACGCTTAGGACACTGCCCCAGAAAACATTGCCATCCCGCCGGAAGCTGGATTGTTTCAGAAATAAGCAGCAACCATTCAAGCCTTAGTGGTTATGGGGCGTGTCGAACGCGCTCTTATACCGGCGATCGTGGGCTGCCGCATCTTCACTCTCGATTCCTGAATAAGTTCGTTCGCTCGCGAAAGGCCGCGGTTCAAGCGTCTGGATTCCAAGTCAAACGGCAGTGTTGGTTTCCAACAACACCACGGCGTAAGCGGCGATCCCTTCCGAACGGCCGGTAAAACCCAACCGTTCTGTGGTGGTGGCTTTGACGTTGACTTGATCGACACTAAGTCCGAGGGCGGCACTGATCTTTTCTACCATAGCGGGGATATGGGCGGCGAGTCGGGGCTGCTGGGCGACCACGGTTGCATCGATATTCTGGAGACAATAACCCTTTGCGCGAACCCGGGCTGCGACCTCTTGAAGCAAGACGAGGCTGGAGATGCCGGCATAGCTCGGATCCGTATCCGGAAAATGGCGGCCGATATCGCCCAGAGCTGCGGCGCCGAGCATGGCATCACTGATAGCATGCAACAACACGTCAGCATCGGAATGTCCCAGCAGCCCCAGACTGTGAGGGATTTCCATGCCGCCCAAAACCAGGCGCCGCCCCTCGGCAAAGGCGTGAACATCGTATCCGAAACCAACACGCATACTGACTACTCCAAGGCATCAGGGAAACGGTGGGCAGCGCTGTGAGTGTCCAGATACCATCGCAGCCACTCCAGGTCTTCAGGGGTGGTGATCTTAAGATTGGTGCGATCACCGGTAACCACGGAAACGGTTACACCGATGCGCTCCACCAGCGACGCGTCATCAGTGACCGACCAGCCGCTGCGCCGCGACTCCTCGTAGGCCTGGCGCAGGAGGTCGCGGCGAAACACCTGCGGGGTCTGCACCAACCAGATTTCGTCTCGCGAAAGTGTTTCGTTCACCAGGCCATCACGCACTCGCTTGACCGTGTCGGTGGCTGGAATCGCAGCAATGACAGCACCGGTTCGGTGAGCCGCCCGCCAGGCGTCTTCAAGGAGTTGTGGGGTCACCAGGGGGCGAACCCCGTCATGGATGAGCACCAGGTCGCATGCTTCGGGAACAACTTGAAGCGCATTCCAGACACTGTCCTGCCGTTCTTTGCCACCGGCAATCACCATAACTGACGGGGCATGGCCCAAGAAATCCCGCACCAGACCCTGGGCTTCGCCCAGGAAATCCTCTGGAACGGCTAAAACCACGGCATTAATGAAAGGCGCCGCGACGATGGTTTCCAAAGTGTGGATCAGTAGCGGCTTTTGGTGGAATTCCAGGAACTGCTTAGGGGTGGGCAGCCCCAGGCGCACACCGCGCCCGGCGGCAGGAATGATGGCGTAGGTCAGCATGGTCTATGGTTGATCTCGTCTGTTTTCCGCCAACAGCCACTTGATCCTCAGTGGATGTCCGGCAATGGCGCGGGAAGGGAATTTGGAGCAGGTCATAAGCCGGATTCTGTTCCTCAACCACCTTTCGGCGGCAGAAGCGATGGTCATTCCTCTAGGATTCCGGTTACCCGGAACCTCAAGCGACCTACCCGAGAGCTCAGGCGGGCAGCCCTCTGACGCTCTCCTATTTGGTCTTGCTCCGGGTGGGGTTTGCCGAGCTCCCGACGTCACCGCCGGGACTGGTGAGCTCTTACCTCACCGTTTCACCCTTACCCCGCTTGTGGCGGGGCGGTTTGCTTTCTGTGGCACTTTCCTGCTCGTCACCGAGACTGGGCGTTACCCAGCACCCTGCCCTATGGAGTCCGGACTTTCCTCCGACTCCCACGAGGGAAACCGGCGACCATCTGTCCTGCTCCAAATCCAAAACCCCGCGCATTAGCCATAACATACAGCGTAGACCCACCAAGGGCTGTACCGATCTTGTGGATCCCATGGACTTAGATAACAGAGCTCAGGCGGCAATGCAAGTGGCCTTCAAAATGCCTGACCGATGCTGAAATGAAATTGGTAAGGTTCGAAGAAGTTGCCTTTAGGTGGGTTCAGTTGGTAGCCAAAATCGAAGCGCACTGGGCCGATCGGGGTCATATAGCGGATTCCGGCACCTGAGGTGTAACGCAAGCCTTCATCAATCAGGTCCAGATAGTCGGGGAAGACGTTGCCAAAATCGAAGAACACCACGCCTTCCAAAGCTTTGTAGAAGGGCAGGGGAAACCTGGTTTCGACGCTTCCTTCCAGCAAGGCCAAGCCGCCAATCGGGTTGCCATTGTGATCCAGCGGTCCCAGTTTCTGGTACGGGTAGCCTCGGACACTGTTGCTGCCCCCGGCAAAGAAGCGTTTGAAAATGGGAATGCTTTCAGTGTTTTCAAGGGTGAAGATGGTGCCCCACAGGAGCTTGCCGGCAAGGGTGAAGGACTCCCCGATGGGCACATAGCCGCGGGCTTCCAGGCTGAGTTTGACGAAATCCACTTCGGAGCCCAGAACCACACTGGCCCATTCCACGTTGGGAAAGATCTGAAGACCGGACCTGGGATTGAGCGGATCATCCACCTGAATCCAGCTCAAACCAGTCAGCAAAGAGGCAACGAAAAACTCCTGATTGGTGCTGTCGGCGGGTTGTCGCGAGAGCAGATCCAGATTCACCTCCATGAGACGGTTGGCTTCCAGGCTATAGCCAAAAGCGGCGCTGAGGTGGGAGTCGATCTTGTAGTCCAGCATAGTGGAAGAGTAAAATTTTCGATTTTCATAGGCCTCCTGGTCTTCGTGAAGGGCGCCCACTTTGGTTTTGAGGAAAATCTGCGATCCCAGCAGGTAGGGTTGGAAGAAGTTGGCCTCCAGGGTCTGCGTGATTGTGCTGGCGCGGGCGCCCACGGTGAGCCGCCGGCCGTCGCCCAGGAAGTTGCGGATTTCCCAGTCGAGACGACCCCGAAATTCGTCTTCTGTGCCGTAGCCAATCCCGGCTCGAATCGTCTGTTTCTTGGATTCCTTAACCAGCACCCGGATCGGCAATTCGACGGCATCGGTGTCCATCCCTTCAACGATCATATCCACCACCTGGAACAAGGAGAGATTGAAGAGACGCCGCTGGCCTTCCTGGACTTTTGCGGTGCTGAAGCGTTCACCGGCATGGAAGGTGAGTTCCCGCAGGATGACTTGGTCCTCCACCTTCTGATTGCCTTCCAGGGTGATCGGTCCAAAAAGACACAGCGGCCCGGTGGTCACATCAATAAAGACGACCCCCTCATTGGTTCGTTTATCCAAGCGAGCACGCATATTCACTTTGGCCTTGGGATAGCCCTGATCCCCAAAGAAGCGCTGCACCAGTCTTTCGCTATCCTTGTAGTCTTCGCTGGTGAAACGTTTCCCTGGTTTGAGCAGAATAGCGGCACGGACTTGTTTGTGCCAGGGGCCGGCGGTCTCATTGTTGACCTGCAGGTGCAATCCCTGGACGATGAGGGGCGGTCCTTCGTCAATCGTGATCTCGATGCGAGGCGATGGCCGGCAAGTGGCACCAGCTGATGGGAAACCATCCGCATGTGATAGAACCCCTGGCTCAGGTAGTATTGTTCCAGCCGTTTGAGATCTTCCGCCAATTCCTTTTCGTCCAGAGGTGCTTTGCCCAACCAGCGAAAACGTTTCTCCTTGGTGTTCATACGCTTCTTTAGTTCGTCAACGGAGATTTGCTGGACACCAACGAAGCGAATGTGCTCCACTTGTGGCGGGGCCGAAGCGGGGTGAGTCGGAAGCGGTAGGTTCGGGAGGGGCCCCTGTTTGCGTGGCATTGTCAGGGGCCTGGTGTGAATCCGCGAGCACGGCCGGTTGGGCGGGCAACAGCAACGCAGTCAAAGCTGCAAGCAGCGCGAGACTGCCAATCGCACACCGGGGGATAGACCGGCCCATGTTGGAAAACTCCAATGGCTAGGGCATCTGTTTCAGCTTCTGCTTGGCGATCTGCGCCTGAGGGCTCCGGGGGTATTTCTCGATAAGCCGCTCATAAAGAATGCGAGCGGCGGTACTGTCACCTACCTGCTGGTATGCGGCAGCTTGTTTGAGCATCGCGTTGGGGGCCTTGCTGCCGTTGGGATAGCGATTGAGCACCTGCTGGAAGGTTTCGATGGAACTCGGGTATTGCTTTTCAGAGAAATAGCATTCACCGACCCAGTACAGTGCGGTATCGGCCATAGATGACTGCGGGTACTGTTTCAGAAACCCCTGGAACTGTTGCCGCGCGTTGGCAAACTGATTCTTCTGGAACAGGTCAAACGCACGGTCGAACGCAGCTTTCTCAGGATTCTGGCTTGGCGGCGGCTGAATGGGTGGCACCCCTTTGGGTGTTTCCGGTGGGGAGGAGGTGCCAGCGGTGGAGGTGGGGAAACGGGTGGTGCCTTGGCCAACCTGTCAGGCGTTTCGGACTTGGGAATCTCGATGTTGGGGGCAAGCTTGGCCTCATCGGTGGGCGAAGCAGACGCTCCAGCCGAAATCCTGGCTTCGGGTCGTTCCTCGGCCAGCGAGGCTCCCGGGCTGCGCTGGATTTGCTCGAGGCGGTGTTCCTGTTCGTCGAGACGGCCGTTCAGCTGGCCAACCTGGACCCGCAGTTCCTCCATGCGCGAGTTCAGTTCGGCGAGGTTGCTGCCCCGTGCGGGTTCCTTGCCGGTCTGTTGCTCCAGTCGCTGCAGACGGCTGTTCAGTTCCTGGATGTCCCGCTCGACCCCATAAACGCGCTGCGTCGATGCCGTATCGCGAGTGCTGACACAGCCGCTCAACAAACTGCCAGCAAAAAACAGCAAGGCCAGTCCAGCCCCCATCGGTCCAATCCGCGCATTTCGATTCATACCGTACCTCTGTCATGGTTAATCATGGGGCCATCCGGGAAGCTAACGGGACAAGGCCATTAGCTGCCTGTCCCGCCGGCCCGAGTGACAAATCCATTGGCTCTATTGCAGGTTGAGGGCGAAATGAGCACGCCGGTTCTTAGCCCACGACGCCTCGTCATGCCCCGTGGCCAGTGGTCGTTCCTTGCCGTAACTGATCATGGTCAAGTTGCCGGCGGGAATGCCCAACTGCGCCAGGTAGTGGTAAGCGGTGGTGGCGCGACGTTCGCCCAGGGCAAGGTTGTATTCGGTGGTGCCGCGTTCGTCGCAATGCCCTTCAACGGTGACCTTGGCCTTGGGGTAACGCTTCAGAAACTCCGCTTTTTGCTGCAGAGTCTTGCGCGCTTCCTCACTCAAGGTGTAACCATTGAACGCATAATGGATGTCATCATTCTCGAAGCCCTGGGCCCGCTGCATAAACTCCTGGCGTTCCGCCGGGGTGTTGAGTCCCAGTTCCCGCCATTGGCTTTCGCTAAGCCCCAGCCCACCGGGTCCCGTACCTGCTTGATCAGAACCGGCTCCAGCTCCAGCCCCAAAATCCTGTGTCGCTGGGACCGTCTTCTTGGAACAGGCGTAGAAGGCGAAAAGACAAAGCATAACTACGATCACATGGCTCAAACCAGAAAGCCTCTTCATAACTGTCCTCCCAATGAATCCTGCACAATGTTTAGTTGCTTCCGATAGTTCTAAGGCCTCGTGGTGCAAATCACGGTTCGCGCCGTTGCGAACGAGGCGACCAACTCGGCAGTTGCTGCTCACCCGGTAACCTGGTCAGACGCCGAGCCCCTTCCCCGTTGGCGGACATGATCCATATGGCTGAAGGACCCTCGCGTGTCGAACTGAACACGAGCATCCGCCCGTCTGGCGACCAGCGCGGGTCCAGATTGTTTCCAGGACCGTTGGTCAGCTGGCGGACTCCGCCGCCATCCGCGCGAACCACAAAGATGTTGTAGTGCCCCTTGCTTGTTCCGCAATAGGCAATCAGATCCCCCTTGGGGGACCAGCTGGGCGAGGTGTTGTAATTTCCATTGAAGCTGATCCGGCGTTTCTGCCCAGTGCCGAGGTCCATCACATAAATCTGCGGGCTGCCGGTTTCGTCGGACACATAGGCCAGTTTGCGGCCGTCCGGCGACCAGGCGGGAGAAGTGTCATTGCCGGGTCCGCCGGCAAGCTTTTGGACAATGGCCCCGGCCGATGATACCAGGTAAACGTCGGGGTTGCCATCGGTGGAAAGGGTCACAGCCAATTCCGAACTGCCCGGGCGCCATGCCGGTGTCGAGTTTAGTCCTGGGTAGCCGCACAGCACTCGACTGGTACCATCGGCGAGGTTGACAACGAATATTTTGGGAAATCGTTCGCGATAGCTCGTGTAGGCAATTCTGGAGCCGTCCGTGCTCCAGGATGGCGACAGGTCGATGGAATTGTCACGGGTGACTTGGATTGGGTGGCTGCCATCAAAATCAGTGACAAAGATCTCCTTGGTCTTACCAGAAGCCTGGACGAATGCGATCTTGGTGCCGAAAACGCCGGGCTCGCCGGTCAGTGCCATGAGAATCTCATCGGCGAAGCGGTGTACCATGGCGGGCCAGTCGCGGGTGTCACCTTCGTAGACCTTGCCCACTACCAGCCGACCGGTGACCGAATCGAAGAAGCGCATCTGCAACTTGATATGCCCCCCTGCCACTTCGAAACCGCCGCGCGCCAAGTAATCAGCTCCGGCTCGGCGCCAGCTGGGGAAATTGATATCGGCTTCGGTCAAGCCCATCTTCTGGGGATCTTCGAGGAACCCACTGGGGTCAAGGGGCCGAAACAGACCGGAAAGTTCGAGATCCTTGGCCAGAGTGGCGGAAGCTTCTTTGGCGATCTGACCTTCGCCTCCCCCTAGCAGTTTGAGATCGGGAATTGCCACCGGTATGCGTTTGAAGAACGGTTGGGTGATGTCAATGTAGACCCGTTCGGCAGCAGCAGCCGGTGATGCGACAACATGAAACGCCACAAGATTGACCGAGAAACTCACCAAAAGCAGAAACCGCCACAAAGATCGCATGTCCACGCGCTACTCCAAAATATGCAAGATCTGGTTATCCTTCAGCCACTTTAGCCCAGGTCTTCGGGGCGAAAACGAATCCCGAGTTCTTCCTGGGGGGGGCTGTAAATCTTAGGAAAGGGCGGCAAAGTGTCTGCTTTGCGCACCGCCCGTTCCGCCGATTCATCCAGCAGGGCATTGCCGGATTTCTTTTCGAATCGGTAGCTCAGAACCTTGCCGTCCCGGCGAATCACCACAATGATAACGGCCTCCAGGTGCTGGCCTTTGAGCCGTGCGGTATCCAGAGTCCATTCCCGACGAATGATATTCCACACCTCAGCATAGTACAGGCGGCGAGCCAAACCAATCTGTGCGGAATCGCCACCCGCTGCGGCGCCGGTACCGCCACCACCCGCAGCTCCGGCCGCATCCCCAGCATGACCGGCATCGCCGGCTTCTTTCCCGTCTGAGGCTTTGGCGGGTTTGGCGCTGGCTTCCCGCTTGTCTTGAGAGCCTGAACCAGTGGCTTTGTGATCGGCATCGGACACCTGAGATGGTGAGGTATCCTTGGGCTGTTTGGGTTTGTGGATGAGCTTGTCAAGAGTCTTGTCGATTACCGCTGTGCTGGTCTTGGCTGCCGGGTCAGGTTGTACCGAACTGTTGAGCTTCTTCAATGGTGTCGCCGGAGTTGATACCGATTGTGGCTGAGAGCGGAGCCGTTCCACCGGCATCACCGGAATTGGTGTGTGCGCCTTGGATGATGCTGCTTTGCCGGCGGCTGGTTTGCCGGCGCTTCCAGAAAATGGACTGCCGTCCTTGGGACCACCCTGTTCGAAGGAAACCAGTTCCACTGTGTAGAAAGGTAAGGCGACGGTCCGTTTGGGAAGCATGCCGGGTACAATTATGGTCAACGCGCCCAGCATGAGATGGATTGTTAACGACCAGGCCATGCCCCGGGTCAGCTGAAAACGGGGCGGCGGACGTTGATACAGGGACCGGATACTTGCTTCCATGATGCTATGACCCTGTTTTGGTCAAAAAAGCGTAACTAACACAAACGTTTGATCTCACGCCAAGGCGCCGAAGACAGTCTGTTCCTAACACCACCGAAACCCTGCAGACGAGGCAAATCATTGCGAATTGCTGCATTCAGGCCGGTTCATCTGGGTGATTTCAGGGGTTCAGTCACCATGCCGATCTTTTCGATCCCATTGCTGCGGATGGTCGCCATCACCTGAACCACAAATCCGTATGGGACGTTTTCATCGGCTCGAAGGAACACTCCCTGATGGCCCTGTTGATTGCGATAGATGGCCGCCAGCTTTGACCCAAGAGTGTCCAGGTCGACCGCATATTCATTGATGTAGATCTTGCGATCCCCCGCCACCGTCACCACCAACCGCTCATCTTCGGACGGGATGGCCGGAGCGGATGTCTCCGGCAGCTTGACATCGATGCCCTGCATCATCATCGGCGCAGTGACCATGAAGATGATGAGCAGTACCAACATGACATCCACAAGCGGCGTCACATTGATCTCAGCAAGCAATTGGCGATTGGAACCGTTGGTTTGCATATCGGTCGGTTATCCTTGCATTTCCACTTACAGGCGTTCCGTACCAGTGGGGGTGACAAACCCAGGCAGCCTCACAGTACCGAACCGGTTTCCTTGGCTAGTGCCACCGTCCCTGTCTTCGGAGCGTGCCGGCGAAGCAGGTCGCGCTTAACGATGTTCATAAAATCGGCGGCGAGATTGCTCATCTCGCTTTCGACCTGACGCAGTTTATTGGAGAAGTGATTGAAGGCAATAACTGCGGGAATGGCTGTGGCAAGTCCGATGGCGGTGGCGACCAGAGCTTCGGATATGCCCGGGGCAACCACTGCCAGGTTGGCGGCGCCCTTCAAACCGATTTCCTGAAAACTGGTCATGATGCCCCAAACCGTGCCAAACAAACCAATGAATGGAGCAGTGTTGCCGGTGGTGGCCAGCAGCGGCACAAACCGTTCCAGCCGCTGGCTTTCAGCCAGCATCGCGCCTCGCATGGCGCGGTCCACGTTTTCCAGCAAGGTTCCAGGATCAACCCACGACTCGTCAGAATTGGTAAGATCCAGGTACTTGTTGAGGCGAATCAATTCTTCATAGCCAACCTGGAAGACCTGGGCCAAATGGCTATCTTCCATGGTTTTGCTGTCGCGATAAAGACCCGGGAAATTCTTGCGGTGCCAGTAAAGCTCCATGAATTGCGATGATTCTCGCCGCGCCCGATGCAACATGCGGGACTTGATCAAGATCACCGCCCAGCAGGCTACCGACAGGAGGAGCAAGATCAGCAGAATGGCCTTAACCATTGGGCCGGCCTGCATGATCATGTCGCTTACGCCGTTAACATGGATGGTTGAAGCCGTCAAATTGTCAGAGGCGGCGTAAGCCTCAAGCGTCAATCCCAGGTTCATTGTGCTGTCTTCCCAGTCAAAACGATCGTCAGATCCGAACCAGCCAGTTCAAGTGCCGGCCTATGCTGGTCTTTCCCGGCGATCGGTAGGTTTCCCCAAAGCCCCAAAGAGCCTGGTGCAAATTCTCAGTGACTCACTCAAGTCCATCCATGGTGGCCACAAGAGTCGGTAAGGCAATGCCGGCGTTCTCGACAATGCTCAAGTCGGCAATTTGCCCGGAGATCTCAGTGCGCGCCGGGTTGATCTCCACGATGAAAGCGCCATGTTCCTTGGCGATACCAGGCAGATAGGACGCTGGCGCCACGGTTCCGGAGGTTCCCACCACCAGCATCAGATCGCACCCCTGCGAAGCATCCATTGCCTGGCGGTGAGTCTCTGGCGGGATGTCTTCACCAAAGAAAACAAAATTGGGCCGCAATGGCCCACCACAGGAACACCGGGGGGGAAGCTCCTGCCATGCGAGTCCTTCCCGTTCATATGAGTGCCCGCACCAGTCACAGAGGAGACCCCGGTTATGGCCGTGATACTCGACGACCCGAACGCTTCCGGCGCGTTGATGTAAACTGTCCACATTCTGGGTAATGACCGATTGGAGCCGATTCCGTTTTTCCAGTTCGGCCAGAGCAAAGTGAGCTGGATTGGGTTTTGCCTGGCTCAGCAGCGTGTCCATCTCCAACAGCATCCGCCACACCTTGGCGGGATCGCGGCGAAACGACTGGATATGACCGAATTCCATCGGGTCGAATCGTGACCACAGCCCGCCCTCACTGCGAAAGTCGGGGATGCCACTTTCCACTGAGATACCCGCTCCCGTAAGGGCCACGGCACTGCGGCTGCGCCTCAGCCGGTCGGCAGCCTGTCGGTAGAGGGATGGGGCCGCGGTCATATTTTGCAGAGTTTTCCTTGTGTTTATAATATGTTATCAAGCTCACCAAAGATACTATCACCGATTTTCGAAGTTTGTCAATGCATTTCCTGGAGTCTCAGGGCCTGGGGTAGCTGTGCTAAATGGCGATAAAACAAGGCCTGAGCCTGCCTCAAGGGGTGACGACCGAAGGCGTCGCGATGATCGCGCGCGGCCAGCAACTGGCGGCAAAACGGCTTCTCCCTTGAATTCTCAGGGCCAGTCGCCTATAAATAACAGGATTGCCTTGAATTATACCCCATTTGACACCATGGGGAGTTGATTTTGACGAACGCATTCCATTCCCAGCAGGAGGTCGGAATATGTCTCTGCAACGCAAGGATTTGCGGCCGGAGGTGGTCAGACAGCGTTTCCCCAACAGCCTGGCTCCGTTGACCAACGGCAAGTACTTGCTCCAGGCCGCCAAGAAGCACAACGCCATCATCATGGCCACCAACATTCGTTGTCGTTTGCCGGTGGAAGGCATAGTGCGCGCTTCCATGGCGACCCGGGCGCCAGTGATGTATGAGATCGCCAAGTCGGAGCTGACCTACACCGAGTTCACCCCAGCCTCCTTTGTGGAATTCATTGTTCATGAGAACGAACGGCTGGGCAATCGTGACGTACCCTTTGCCGTCCACGCCGATCATCTCACCGTCAAGAACCCGGAAGCGGTCGAGCAGGTGCGGGCTTTGATCGCCCAGCAACTGGCCGCAGGCTTCAGTTCATTTGCCATCGACGCATCCCACATGGAAAACGAACAGAATCTGGCAGCCACCGTGGATCTAGCGCAGCCCATCGTTGGTGCCGGTCTCAGCCTGGAAGTCGAGCTGGGTGAAATTGGGGCAAAAAGTGGCAGCGCCGATGGTTTCACTCAACCGGATGAAGCCCGGTGGTTCATCGGGGAGTTGGCAAAGCAGGGGGTCCATCCGGATCTCCTGGCCATCAACAATGGATCCATCCACGGAACCTATTTTGGCATGACTCAGGAAGGTATCCAACTTGACCTGACTCTGGAAATCTGGAAGGCCATCCAGCCGTGGTCGGTGGATATCGCGCAACACGGCATCACCGGGACTTCTCTCGAAAAGATCAGCACCTTTATCAACTACGGCATTCGCAAAGGCAATGTGGGGACTCTCTGGCAAAACATTGCCTTCGGTTTTGCCATGAATCAGAATGGCAATGCGATCACCACCGAAAATCGGGACTACATCAAACCATCCTATCGCGGTCTGCCCGACGAGCTGTGGCAGGAGATCTGGGCGTGGGCCAAAGAAACCGGGAACACTGGCGGTAACATCAAAAATGCCAACAAGGTTTTCGCCGCGCAGCTGAACGCCATCCCGCGCTGCCTGCAAGCAGCGGATCAGCGACCATGCCTATGAGGAGGCTTTGCGTCTGTTTGAAGCCACCCGATCGGTGGGGCTGGCCGACAGCGTCTGGGAGTTTGCGGCCGCTGGCCAGTAGTAGCGAGTGCGCCGGAGTGGGCAGGTTTTGCTAGACAAGTTTCAATCAGGTAGTTTTCTCCCACCGGGTTCCCAACGGGGTATCCAGCACACGAAGCCCCAACCCTTCAAGAACATCGCGGAGCCGGTCGGCTTCCGCCCAATTCTTTTGGGAGCGAGCCTGTTCGCGCTGCTGAATGAGGTTCTCCTCGTCCGGGGATAGCGCCTGACCCTCCAGTTCCAGAACACCCATGACCGCATCCAGTTTCCCCAGACAGTCCAGGACCTGCCGGCTTTGCAGTGGGCCCATCTGGGCGTTGTCCAGGAGGGGATTGACCTCCCGCACGAACTGAAAAAGGGCGGCCAGGGCCTTGGGCATATTGAGGTTGTCGGAGAGGGCTTCAAAAAAACGCTGCTCCAGAGCAAAAACCCATTCGCCCAGGTCGCGATGTTCTCCCTCTGATTCTCGAACCTGGCGCAGGCGGTTGATAAAATCCCGGAGCCGGCGAAAACCCTGCAGGGTGTTGTGCAGATTCACCTCGGTGACGTGCAGGGGCTTGCAGTGGTGGACGCTGAGGAGCCAGTAGCGCAACTGGGCGCCTGAAAACCCTTGCTGGATCAATTCACGCACCGTCATGGCCTCATGGACCGGCGTGTCGTGGCGGTCCTTTCCTGACCACATCTGTTCACAGACCATCCAGATGTTGGCGTGGGGTTTTCCCGCCAGAGCTTCGGATATGGCGCGGACATTTTCCAGATGCGGGAACAGGAAATCCACACTGCTCACCTGAATGTCGATGGGGTTGCCGAGTTCCTGCATGGCCACACTGGCGGCCGCAATGTGCCAGGTGGGCAGGACATTGCCCCAATCGGTCTTGATGAAGATGCCTCGTTTGAGTTCTGCCAGGGTGGTCCGTTTGAGCAGGGTGAAATCGCGAGGGTTGATCTTTTCGTAGGCGTCGAGATCCACTGTGGTGCCCAGGCGGATCTTCTTGAGATCAACACCGGAGAGGCTGCCGTAGGTTTTGGTATGGGCAATGCTGAAATAGACCGAACGGAGCTTTTCGTAGGCTGCGCCCTTGGCCAAGAGGGTCTTGGCCGCTTGAATGATGGCATCGATATGGTCGCTGGTGCGCGGGTAGCGCAGGGCACGACCGACCTTGAGCTGATCCAGATCGGCCAGGATCTGCTCCAATTGCTGCTGAGTGTAGTCACTAAGCGGCTTTTGAGCTTCGCAGGCGCCATGAATGGTGCGGCTGTCCAGATCGGGAATGAGCACCACCTGTGAAGCGTTGAATCCTTTAGCCTTGAGAAACCGCACCAGCAGATCGGCAAGAACGAAGCGCCGGGATTCCTGCAAGGTCAGCGGGGTGTCGAGGGGCGGGCCGGTGACGAAGATGCTGGCGGCTCCTTCACGAACTGGTTTGAAATCCACCTTGTGGCGCAGGAGTTGATCGTAGAAACGAAAGTCCGGTTCCAGCATGGTGGTGAATAGATTGGTGCTGAGGTAGCGGTCGCCGCCGTCCGGGAAAATGGTGACGACCACGCCCTGGTCAAGTTCCTGGGCGATCATGGCTGCCGCCGCCATGGCTGCCCCAGAACTCATGCCGACGAACAGGCCTTCTTCGCGCGCCAATCGACGGGCCGAATCGAAGGCCTCCTCATCCTTGACGTGGACGATGCGATCCAGGGCGTAACGGTCGAAGATCCCAGGCACATAGGATTCCTTCATGTTCTTGAGTCCCTGGATCTTATGCCCGGGGTAGGGTTCCACGCCAATCACCTGGATGGCCGGATTCCGTTCCTTCATGGCCTGGAGGATACCCATGACGGTCCCGGTGGTACCCAAGGTTACCACCACGACATCGACCTTGCCGTCGGTCTGTTCATAGATCTCCGGACCGGTCCCGTGATAGTGAGCGTTTGGATTGGCCGGGTTGTTGAACTGATCGGCCATGAAATATTTGTCCGGATTTTCGCGCACCAGTCGGTAGACCTCCTCGATGGAACCGTCCGTTCCGAGGGATCCTGGAGTGAGGAGCAGCTCCGCGCCGAACGCCTTGAGGACCTTCTGCCGTTCCAGGCTGGCCGTTTCCGGCATGGCCAATGTCAGGCGATAGCCCTTGACGGCGGCCACCATGGCCAGCCCGATGCCGGTGTTGCCGCTGGTGGCTTCAAGGATGACCTTGTCGCGGCTGAGATGGCCTTCGCGTTCGGCCGCTTCGATCATGGCAAGCGCTGCACGATCCTTGATGGAGCCCCCGGGGTTTCTGGATTCGAGCTTGGCATAGACAGTCACGCGCGGGTTTGGGTTCAACCGGTTGATGCGGATCAGGGGTGTGTTGCCCACGGCTTCGAGCACACTGGAGTAGACGTTTCTCATGGCGGTGATCGCTTCCTCTCGTGAGCCCTTGTCTCTGGCCAGGGCATATCAGGCCGACCAAAGGTTGCCGGGACGGGGGTTAGGGCAAGACGCGCCGCATCTGGGTTCCACACTTAAGTATTACGCTCTCCCGGTTTTGTTTGTCAAAAGCTTTCCTGAACGCTCCTGGTCCGCCAAATCAAGATTTAAGAACGCTACGAAAGACCGTGCCGTGCGCCCATGACGGCAATGCTTTGCACCCTGCCTCATAGTTTCGTTTGACGACATCAGCAGGTTACAGGTATAAGCGAATGGTTTGAAGCAGTTATCGGCAGAATTCCGGTATATTGGGAGGGAGGCTATCCATGAAGATCGGGGTGATTGGCGTCGGCGGGGTGGGGGGCTATTTCGGCGGCCTTCTGGCCCGTACGGGTCTGGACATTCATTTTCAGGCCCGTGGTAAACATCTGCGAGCTCTGCAGGAAGAGGGTCTGCAGGTGCTATCCAGTCAGGGCGGTTTCCATGTGCGTATCCATGCCACCGCCGAGGCCCATGAAATCGGTCCCGTCGACTTGGTGCTGTTCTGTGTCAAGTCTTTCGATACCGCCGATGCGCTTCGTCAAATGGAATCCATGGTGGACGACTCTACTGTGATCCTCAGTCTGCAAAACGGCATCGACAATCTCGAAAAGCTGATCGAACACTACGGTCCCGAGCGGATCATGGGGGGTACGGCTTACATCGAATCATCACTGGCCGCTCCCGGTGTGATCGCTCACACGGGGACCATGGGGCGCATTGTCTTTGGGGAACTTGACGGCAGTTCCAGTGCCAGAGCGGAAAAGTTGCGGCAACTGTTCCGACCAGGCCGGAATCGACTGCGAATTGAGTGAAAACATTGAACGGGTACTGTGGGAGAAGTTTTTGTTCATTTGCGGGGTCCATGGGGTGAGCACCCTATGCCGTGCGCCTCTGGGGTTGGTGTTGAGCTGTCCGGAAACGCGGGAACTATTGATAGGGGTCATGCGGGAGGTGGAGCAACTGGCGCAACGTAAAGGAATTGCTCTGTCAGACAGTGCCATCAACAATGCCATGGAGCTGATCGGCAGCTACAAGAAACAGTTCAAATGTTCCATGCTGCGCGACCTGGAGTGGCGACGTCCCATGGAAATCGAAGCACTCAACGGCATGGTGGTCAGGCTCGGCCAGGATATGGGCCTCGCAACTCCATTCAATCAGACCATTTACGCCTGCATCAAACTGGAAAACCAAAAGATCCTGGACCCATTCTGGATGTCGCAACTCGAGATCTAGCTGGTTGTGCCGACCCGCTGCTGATCCCAGTGGGCCGGCGCAATGGTTCTCACGTCAAGTCGGCAAGAACGTAAGCGGCGAGCTGTTTTTCAGCTACGTGTTCTGGCCTGAGTTAAACGCCTGAATCGTTCAGGCAGCCTCCCAGAAGTCTCCGCACCAACCGCAGCTTCACCCCCTCAGCAGGTCTTCAATGCCCAATTCACCGGCGCGCCGTTGGACCCGTTCGACAATTTCAGGGCTCATCACAATGTCCTCGGGCCATGGCCGGTGGTGGCCATCTTCTTGACCCTTCTTGGTGGCGTCGATCAACATCCGGCCGTGAACCCTTATGATATCCCGCTTCGGGTCCACATTGTTGAATACTTTCCACAAAACCAGGGAATTATCGCGCAAATCGATGTGAGCGTCATACAGGACCAGGATCGTGAAGGCGGCCAGGTGCGGATGCGCCAGCAAGCCGTCAGCCAGAGCGCGTCCGGAAAGCCTCCCGTCTTTTCTTAAGTTCATCAGCAACAGCCGGTGGCGAGTGTTGAACGCCGGCATGTGAAACCCCAGCAGGGATTCGGCAACGCTTTGCAGAGCTGCAGCAATGTCTTCGCTCTGCGGTTCGAACCCGGATGCCGGGGACGACGCCGAAACTCGATCACGTTCGCCAGGCATGCGGCGCGTGGCATCGATACCCACCTTGCCGCCAAACAAGGGGTCAGGTGCGCTGTGATCGAGCACGTCCAAAACCCCTTCGCTGATGTAGACGTCATTTTCCAGATCAACCATATCCAGGATGGTTGCCAGAAGCTGCCGTGGCTGAGTCAGGTCGACGTCGCGGTCCAGCACCACCAGGACCTTGCAGAAGCTCATCTGTCCCTGCCCCCAAAGGGCGCTCATGATCCGGCGCGCATGTCCGGGATACTCCTTGGCGATGCTCAGGACCGTGATGTTATGAAACACGCCTTCCCAGGGCAGCCAGTAGTCGTGCACTTCGGGCAGAACGGCATTGAGCAGCGGCAAAAAGATCCGTTCCGTGGCTTTGGCCAGGAAGCAGTCCTCCATCGGCGGGCGCCCAACAATGGTGGCCGCATAGATCGGGTTGCGCCGATGGGTGATGGCGGTCACATGGAACACCGGATATTCGTCTACCAGGGAATAGTAGCCGGTGTGATCGCCGAACGGGCCTTCCACCCGCCGTTCATCAGTATCCACGTAACCTTCCAGAATAAATTCGGCCTCCGCCGGGACTTCCAGATCCACGGTGCGGCACCGCACCATAGGCACGGGTTTGCGCCGAATGAAACCCGCCAGCAGCATCTCGTCGACCCCGCGCGGCAGCGGGGCGGTGGCGGCATAGGTGGTGGCGGGATCGGTGCCGATGGCTACCGCTACCGGCATGCGGCGGCCGGCTTGGCGGTATTCGTTGAAGTAGTGGGAACCATCCTTGTGAATGTGCCAGTGCATGCCAGTGGTAGTGCGATCGTAGACCTGCAGCCGATACATGCCGGCATTGCGGCGGCCGGTTTTAAGACTGCGGGTGATGACCACCGGCAGCGTTACGAACGGTCCGCCATCGTCAGGCCAGCATTGCAACACCGGTAGCCGCGACAGGTCGACGGCGGCACCAGTGTGCACCACTTCCTGGCAGGGGGCCTGGGCTTGCTTTCTAGGGAAAAACTGCAGCAGATCCAGGGCCAGGGGGAGCAGTTTCAGCGCGTCGCGGAGCGACTTGGGCGGGTCCATTTCAAGAAAACGGCGCAATCGTGCTGCCAGAGTGTCCAGGTCGGGGACGCCAAGAGCCATGCAAATCCGCCGTATGCTGCCAAAGGCGTTGGTCAGGACCGGGAAAGCTGACCCTTCAACATTTTCGAACAGCAGCGCCGGTCCTCCTCCCGGGCTCTTCGAAGCCAGGTCGGTGATGTGCGTGATTTCCAGGTGAGCGGATACCGGGGCGATGATACGCCTCAGTTCGCCGGCCTGCTCCAGGGCGGTCACAAATTCCTGCAGGTTGCGGTAGGCGGTCTTCATAGGTTCGATCAGCTCGCTGTAGTTTTGGGCGCAGGCCATAGGGTTCACTCAAGAGAAACTCACAGGCGGTTTCCCTCCCCAGTCCTGCCAAAGGCAGGAGAGGGGAGCTTTTATCACTTCAAGTGGACAGTCTTGGGCTATTGTCGCCGTGGTTATCGTCGGGGACGATCGAAAAACCAATGGATCACTCCTTCGCCTCAGTATGGTTAGGTTTTGTGGGCTGTCACGCTTCAGACTCTTGTATCGACTTCAAAGTCAGAGCTCTCAATCAAACGAGCCGGCGGCCCCACTGGATTCCACTCATTCGGTCGTCTGGAAAGCCTGTCCCAGCAGAAGGGATGATTGGATGAGCCGCGATTTCTTGACGCTTCCTCAGAACTTCCAGGTATCCAGAAACACCGCCAGCAGGAGCAGGATGGATATGGCGCTGTTCACATGGAAGAAGGCCAAATCAATATGGGTCAGGTCGTGCGGCTGGACCAGCTTGTGCTCCAGCACCAGAAGTCCGCCGATGACAATCAGGATTACCAGATAGACCAAGCCCAGATGGAATGCCAGGTAAACCCCCAGCAGACAGCCAAAGGTCAACACATGCAGGGCGGCGGCGATCCGTAGGGCGCGTACCGCACCCCACCTGGCAGGGATCGAATAGAGGCCGACGGAACGGTCAAAATCGATGTCCTGACAGGCGTAGAGGATATCAAAACCACCGATATAGAAAAGCAGGGCCAGGGCAAGCAGCAGAATTCGCAGGTCGAGCCCGCCTGAGGCGGCAATCCATGCGCCCACGGGAGCCAGGCCGATGGCAAAGCCCAGATAGAGGTGAGAGAAGGCGGTGAAACGTTTCGTATAGGAGTATACGAACAGGATTACCAACACCGGCAGGGCCAGAAGCAGGCACAGTTTCCCTAACATGCCCGCAGCCAGGACAAACACCAGCGACGACACGGTGATCAAGACCAGAACCGCTGGTTTGCTGATGGTTCCCGCGGTGAGTGGCCGATTGGCGGTCCTCGGGTTGAGCAGATCGAAGCGAACATCAGCGTAGCGATTAAAGCCCATGGACGCCGAACGGGCCGCCACCATGGCAAGCAGAATCCAGCCCAGGGTACTCCATGGCACGGGATGTTGCAGGCGAGCCAGAAGCACCGCAACCAGGGCGAAGGGCAGAGCAAAAACCGTGTGGCTGAACTTAATCAGCTGGCCATACGTCTGAATCTGTTTCAACCACATCTTACCAACCCGCAGAAGTCTAAGAGGGTGTCCAGAAAGCCTGGTGGCAAGTTGCCTCTGCCGTCACCCCGGTGAAAACCGGGGTCCAGTAAGTCTCAAAAAATCTGGATTCCGGCTTTCGCCGGAATGAAGCAAATGCGACTCGCGACGACTTTTTCGACACGCTCTAATGGCAACGTTATTGCGCCCGGATTAACAGTGACAAACTTCCAACGACGGCACTACTCCCCCAGGTATTGCATAGACCATAACAGGTAACCCCCACCGGACTTGCCCCAACGGTACTGCTGAACATCGGCACATCATACATCTTTCCCCATCAATCCTGGATCGAATTGCCATGGCATTTGCCAGACCGGATGGCCGCATCCAGCGTCAGAGCGCCGTTGAAAGACACTCGCTCAAGTTCCAGCGCTTCAAGCTCGATTTAGCGAACCTGCCCGCCGCCTGCGCGAGGCAGCGCAACCAATACCGGCAGAACGCCAATGCTCAGCGATTCGGCATCAGCAATCGAGAGTGTACACAAAAGACAACCATATAAAATACAAGCATTATTTGTATATAACGTAAATATTAACATTAAATAAAGTCTGTTTATTCTGTAAATTCAAAGCTCATATGCCTATGACAACAACTTGTCATGGTCTTCCTCAATCTTTTACCATACCGAGGAGTCTGAAGGAAAGTCGGATTGCTCTGGTGTCGACGACATGCAGCAGAGTGTCCTGCTTGAGACCTCGATCCAAACTGGTTGAAACCGACCTGGCGGCGACCAGTGGTCTTTCGTAGCCCGAGGCGGTACCGCGCAAGATCTGATTGGTTGACAGTCGGCTGAAAAGGCGCTATACAGTGCCCACTTGGGGATGTAGCTCAGCTGGGAGAGCGCAGGCTTCGCAAGTCTGAGGTCGTCGGTTCGATCCCGATCATCTCCACCAATAATACCAAATAGTTATACTCGTTAAGGAGAGAATGTGTCGGTTTTGATCTGCCCTTCGATATCTCAGGGCGAACGTGCTTCACCGTTCGTGCTGAGGTATCGAAGCATGAACACCTTGCCGAGGCAATCCTACCGAAACAGAACATCTCTTCCTCAAACGGTATAGTCCAACCTAAAACTGAGTTTGCCCTGGTTTTTTGGCAAACATTTGTGTTTCTCAGCCAAGCCTTTAGACGATCAATAATTGATGTGTGCTCGCCAACACTACGAGATCGACAACGGCATCGGCTCATCTCGGTGGATGTGGATGATAAGAGCGGCCACAGCATAGTCCCCACGATCTACCCTGGAGACTTTGTGCTCTGACCCACGCGGAGATGTGAATGTGTTTCGCAATGGGGAAATTTTCGCCATTCGTACTGGGAATTAGGATTGCTGGGCGGTTAATCGCGGCGCTGACCGGTGGAACGAAGCTTGCGGCGCCGCAGGCGCATGCAAGCAAGTGACAACCGGTCCAGTGCCTTGTCCTGGCGCAAGGCGCCAGGGCAAGGTGCTGGACGCAGTCAGCGCCGCGATTCTCGGCGACGCAGTCGCCGAGAATAAGGATTTACCGGACTCATGACCGGTTGGTGATTTCATGAAAAAGAAATATTCAGGAACTGATCATCGGGAGAGTCCTTTGGGGATGGAGAAATCTGGTTGACCAGTAATTCAATAGATCCGAATTGAGGGACATGTGGGGAGGGTCGAAATGACATACGCCGTTACTCGATGTGCCCAAACGACCGAAGAAACCATGAAAGTTTTAGAGGCGCTCACAATTTCAGACGCAACCAGGCATGCGAGGGCTCTTGATCTGCTCATTGATCCCGATCGCGGAAGCCCAAGCCATTGGCATATGTTTGTCCCAGCGTGCTTCGCCGATGCTCTTGATATTAAGCTAACGACGCGTACTATTAGTAAGAAATCGATTAATGTGTGGACACAGGGATCAAGATTTTATTTCCAAATTGGATATACACTCTATGATAAGCCAGCAGCCTATCAAAGATGGGACATTGCTTTAAAAGAGATAAATGTTTGTGTTCAAATTAAAGAATCAACTCCTGCAGCTCCTAGTACCAAGATAAATAAGAGAGACATGGGTTATGTTGTATTTGATATCATGAAACCAAGTAAGTCGGCTAATCGCCTAATCGTGAGTTCTAGAGAGGTCGCATCCCAAGATGATTTTGTGAAATTATTAATTCTCGGTCCACAAGACTAACAAGGTGACTGGGATCGTGAAATCAATCGCACGAATTATTTCTTGGCCCCAATGGTTTGCCGATATCCACAAAGAACCGGATCAGGTAAAGTGACAAATTTCAGCGCGATCTGAAAAATTGGAACCGTTAAGTATAGATAAGGACGATATGTCTGGACTGTTCAAAGGGAGCGCTGAAACCCCATATTTCACAACTAATTTGAAATGCAAATGCGCTGATTTTGTTAAGAGAAAGCTGCCTTGCAAACATATGTATAGATTGGCCCATCATCTAGGGCTTATTGAATTGAACTTGTCATTAACCGACACAGAGATCAACAAGGCCTGGGCTAGCTCATATAGGTGCAAGGGACCCTGGGGCGACTGGCATCCATCAGTTCATAAACTAAATCATCAACAGGCAAGGCAACATAGGGCTTTTACGGAAAATATCACAGTTGAAAAAGTAGACAGACAAAAAAATGCTGCTGTAGTTAATAATTATCAGACATCATTAGATTATTGTACGTGTCCTGACTTTCAGGAGCGACACTTGCCATGCAAACACATTTACCTATTAGCTCGGGAATTGCAGAAATTTGTCCTGTCCAGTGAGGAATTGCGAAAATTTTCTAGACTGTATGATTAGAGTAATATCGAGCCGTTCCTTACAATAAGGATTGGTGATGCAACCGGCGACGGCGATAAAACCAAAGACGAAGAGAAACCGGATCCTCAGGAGTCTGTCGGAGAATTCTACTGCATCCGTATGATATTTGTAGTACAATAGCTTCACTATGAAAACGAAATTCAAACCATGTGAACGCAAGCAGATGCTATTGTTACCTCCATCTATAATGGATTGGCTCCCAGAAGAACATTTGGTCCATTTCATTATCGATGTCGTAGGACAACTGGATCTCTCCGCCATTTACTCTTCTTATGATAATAATTCTGGGCAGCCTCCCTATGACCCCGAGATGATGACGACGCTACTGCTATACGCATACTGCGTTGGCGTACCGAGTTCTCGACAAATTGAGAAGCGTACCTATGAGGATGTGGCCTTCCGGATGATCACGGCCAATCGTCATCCCGATCATGACTCGATCTGCGCTTTCAGGAAGCGCCACTTGAAAGCTTTGCCGGCTCTTTTTGTGCACGTGCTTCAGCTTTGCCAGGAAGCTGGCCTGGTACGCTTGGGCCATGTGGCGCTGGATGGCACGAAAGTGCGTGCGAACGCGTCCAAACACAAGGCCATGAGCTATGGCCGGATGAAGAAAGCCAAAGGGGAGCTGGAGCAAGAGATCAGCAAGCTTCTCGAAATGGCAGAGACAGCTGATGCGGAAGAAGACCGCCGTTATGGCAAGGGTCAGAAGGGTTGGGATCTGCCTAAGGAGCTTCGGCGACGCGAGGATCGCCTGGAAAAGATCAAGGAGGCGATGAACGCGCTCGAAGCTGAGGCTCAAGAGAAGGCCCGGAAACCCAAGCAACAGGGAAAGTCTCGCAACAAGACCGGGGCGGAGGATCAGGCCGTGCCCGCGCAACCTGAGGATAAGGCCCAGCGCAACTTCACCGACCCGGATTCGCGCATCATGAAAGACGGCGCCACCAAGTCGTTTGCCCAGTGCTACAATGGCCAGGCGGCAGTCGACGAGGAAGCGCAGGTCATTGTCGCCGCTACCCTTACCCAACAGAGCAACGATGTGGGTCAGGTCGAAACGATGCTCGACATCATGGAAACCAACCTCGAAGGTTTTGCACCCGGGATGGCGGTCACCTTGGATTCCGGGTATTTCAGTCAGGAAAACGTCATGTTGCTCGAAGATGCGGGGCTGGATGTCTTCATGGCAACTGGCAAAATGAAACATGGGGAAGTCTTGCCGCCGGTTCGCGGACGGCTCCCCGCCGACTTGACCACCAAGCAGCGAATGCAGAGAAAGCTTCACACCAAACGCGGCAGCGAGATTTACGCGAGACGCAAGGCCACCGTGGAACCCGTGTTTGGACAGATGAAGCATGTGCGAGGCCTGAGGCAATTTCTTCTCCGTGGTTTCGAGAACGTTTCCGCGGAATGGCAACTGTGGTGTCTTACCCATAATCTGCTCAAGCTATACCGGTACGGGGCTCCCCTGTCCAGATAATGGACGGGGACACCCCCCAGCATCCTCTATCATCAGGCCAACGCTGCAGGTCCAGAGCGTAACAGCGGCGCCTTCACCCGCCAGGTCGTGTGCCTGGGTTGCCGCTGATTCCAAATAGCGAGTATTCCGACAGACTCCTAGGGGCAACCCTGGCTTTTTTCGTTCCTGGTGAGGGTTAGGATAGATGGTGCGGGAACCTGGTACCCAGTCCAGCCAACACCTGAAGGTCGGACCAGGCATCAATTCACACTTTGTCCTCTGGGATTCTGGCCCCAGTTGAAGCCAGTTTCTCTGGGAAGCGTACGTGAGCGGGGAAATCAGCGCCAGATTTGGACGCACGGCAAAAGACGTAGTTGTGTATGGTTTCTGAAAATGGGAAGCGGATTTTGCACTGAAACCCCGGCTCACGGGGAGGCTGGCTAGGATACTGTCTACCTTGGAGTCGATAACATCCCTCTCTGTGACAACCGCACCGCAACACACCATCGCGCATACTATATCCAACCCCCTTGGCTTGGCAGCTCAGGTCCAATTTGCGGTTCTACGAGGCCGGTGTTTTGTCAAAATGGTGGGGTCTGGCCGGTCCTCGTGACCTCACTCCTGATCACTACCAGCACTGCCACCCAACAGCAGGACGAATGACAGAGGGCATGGCTGAAGGCGGGGCACTTCGGGTTGGCTGTGTACCGGTGGATCCGCCTCGCTGATTAGCAAGGTATCAAGTTCATACTGCGTTGTGCACACCCCGATCTGCGAGTTCACCACATTGGCAAGCCACAGCAACTTTCCATGAGCCGGGCTGATCGGGATTATTGGGGTTTGTTACGTACAGCTTACATTCCGCAGCCAGAGCTGAGCAGTTTTGACGAATTTCGCTGACGATTATGCTGGACACGTTCGCCTTTCTTTTGTATGGATGCGTTTGAGAATCTGTTTTCGTTCATCAAACGCAGGAGAGGCGCCATGTTCGACCCTGAGGAGATTGAAGTCAGCGATGTGCACCACCTTACGATCGTTAGGGCTTTCGCGGAACGCATCGACTTGGTCAACACCATCAACCAACTGGTCCCGAGCAACATGGAGGTGGATCCTGGCACCGTGGTCCTGGCGATGGTTCTCGATACCCTTTCGGGTCGCCATCCGCTTTACCGCATCGACAGCTTCTACGAGCATAAGGACATCGAGTTGCTGTTAGGTCGAGCGCTTGATTTCACCCAACTCGGCGATGACAACTGTGGGCGCGTGCTGGACCGACTCTTTGAGGCCAACACCCAACGGATCTTCTCGCAGATGGCCATCAATGCTTTGCGCGCCTTTGAAATCCCCACCCGGCATGTCCACTTCGATACCACCTCGAGACTGGTTTTTGGCGACTACCTGGCATCGGGGGGTGAGCTCGCCGTGCCCATGAAGATCACCAAGGGCTACAGCAAGGACCACCGGCCGGATCTCAACCAGTTTCTCATCGCGTTGCTGTGCACCGGCGGCAATGTCCCCATTTTCACCAAGCTCGAGGACGGCAATGCCTCCGACAAGAAGATCAATAACGTCGTGCTCACCGACATCTCCCGCACCCTTGCCAAGGTTGGTATTGATCCCCGCGGTGCCATCTATATTGCCGATGCGGCCTTCGTTACCCAGGACAACCTGCGGTTGGCCGCCGATACCACGCTGTTCATCAGCCGCCTGCCGGCCACCTATGGCGAGCACCAGCGACTCATCCAACAGGCCGTGGCCAGTTCATCCTGGCAAGACTACGGCAACTTGGCCATCACCAAGCCCACCAAGAACCGCCCCGGCACTCACTATCGCGGCTGGGAAACCACGGTCGAGCTCCATGGGCGAAGCTACCGGGCGGTGGTGGTGCACTCCAGCGCCCACGATCGGCGGCGGCAAAAACGTTTGCAGCGTGACATCGAGGCCGAACACCAACAGTGGAGCAAAACCTGCAAGGAAACCGAAAAAACCCACTACTTCTGTCGGGCTGACGCCGATGCCGCGGTTGCCAGACTCCAACACCAGGACCTTGCCTGTCATGAGCTCCAACTCACGGTGGTGGAAACTCCCCAGTATGCTCGTGGCAGACCCAAAGCAGATGGGAGCCGAACCGTGAAGGCGATCCACTATGGCATCCGCGCCACCCTGCGGGAAAACCCCCAAGCCATCGCCGTCATGAAGGAGCAGGCCGGCTGTTTTGTGCTCATCACCAATGTCGCCCCCGATGGTCCGCCCGGCGCAGCAACCCCCTATGACGGCAAAGCGATCCTCCAGGCTTACAAGGATCAAAACGGGATCGAGCGCAACTTCAGCTTCCTCAAGGACCCGGTGCTGGTCAATGCGATCTTTCTCAAAAAACCCGAACGCATCGAAGCCCTGGGCTTGATCCTGGTGCTATCGCTGCTCCTGTGGCGCCTGATCGAACTGAGCATGCGCCAATACCTGGAACAAAACCAAGCCGAGCTGCCCGGTTGGGACAACAAACCCACGGCCCGGCCCACGACCTTTATGATGACCACCAAGTTCCAAGGCATCCAGGTGCTCAAGTTGGGTCAGCGACGCTGGTTGGCCCGAAAGCTCTCCGAGGTTCACAAGCTCTATCTTGCAGCCCTGGGGCTCACCAGCCTGGTGTTCACCCAGGTCGTCAGCGCCGACGCCTCCCCATAGCAGCGCGCCTGGCTGGGTCGGGCCGGAGCAATCATCGGCCCCCAAAAATTCCCCAAAACCCTCAACCCGCACTGCGGAATGTAAGTTACAAGGCTTGGGGCGAAAAGACATTGTTGAGGTGTGGACCGCATGCGACCTGATCCGCGAAAGTGAACAAGCGGATGGCTACACGCTCGCCGGAAACGGGTCATGGCTCATGAATGACATGATCAACGAACTGAAAATGAATACCAAAGGCTCATCAAAATGGTAAGCGTTCCGCCTCTTTGATGGCGAGATCAGCATTACCTTCACAGAAACCGGCGTATTGGGGTGAGAAGGTCAGAGCCTGGCCGGTTTCCAGACATAGAGATCGTGGTCGGCAATTTTGGGGTGGATGAAAGCTGATACAGTGAGCGCACCCACGAGGACCCGAGCGACCCATGAAAGATAACGATGGCGCGACCTGATCGAGCGGGGACTGTCGCACCAGTCGCCCCCATTGAGCCGGGGCATTCCTCGCCGAGGTGCAGCCTGTTTCAGCCGGTGCTTTGAATACCACCGGCTAAATCAATCGCCGGCTATAACCAGTCCGTATCCGACCGCGTCAGCCGGCCTGAAACGTCAGCAGCGGCGGGTCGAACCACTCCGGGGGGTAAGGCCCAGCGACTGGAAGCCGGTGGCGGCGATGTTGCTGATCCCGGTGATTGCACGCTGGGGTCGATGGCAATGCCGTGGTTGCCGGTGGGATCATAGACGATGAACCGAACCCGGGTTTAGGGTGTGAGCGGTCTTGGCTTTGAAATGGCCATCAGTATCGTGTTTGGCTGCGCCGGTTTTGCCATCCAATTCATACATCTCTTCGGCGTTGCCATGGTCGGCGGTCACCAGCGGGATACCGCCGGCATCTCGAACCGCCGCCATAATCCGGCCAAGGCGCAGATCTACCGCTTCCACGGCGATGCGAGTGGCCT
>CAWHGA010000029.1:0-37089 GCA_963828705.1 uncultured delta proteobacterium | reverse complement strand
CATGAAGATTCACGAATACCAAGCGAAAGAGCTGTTCCGGAAGTACCAGGTGCCCATTCCTCGTGGGAAAGTCGCTTTCAGTGTGGATGAGGCCATCTCTGTTGCCGCCGAGCTGGCGAGTTTCCGGTAGTGATCAAGGCCCAGATCCACGCCGGCGGCCGCGGCAAGGGCGGCGGCGTCAAGCTGGCCAACAGTGCCGCGGAGGTGGCTGCGGTGGCATCCGAAATCCTGGGCATGACCCTGGTGACCCATCAAACCGGAGCGGAAGGCAAGCTGGTGCGCCGCCTGCTGGTGGAAGAAGGCCTGCAGATCGAAAAGGAGCTTTATTTGAGCATGCTCCCCGACCGGGCTACGGCCAGCATCGTCATCATGGCCAGCGAAGCCGGCGGTATGGACATCGAAGAGGTGGCCGCCAAGACCCCGGAAAAGATCATCAAGGTCCAGGTCAATCCGCTCCTCGGCCTGCAAGCCTTCCATGTGCGCCAGTTGGCCTACGGTTTGAATCTGCCCCCCGAACTGATCAAAGCTTTTTCCGCCATGGTCGGCAGTCTCTACCGGTTGTTCTGCGATTACGACTGCTCCCTGTTGGAAATCAATCCCCTGGTGATCACCGCCGACAACAAGATGCTGGCCCTCGATGGCAAGATCAACTTCGATGACAGCGCCCTGTTCCGCCACAAGGATATCCTCGAATACCGCGATTTGCATGAAGAAGACCCCCTGGAAGTGGAAGCTTCCAAGTTCAACCTCAACTACATCAAGATGGACGGCAACATCGGCAATATGGTCAACGGCGCCGGTCTGGCCATGGCCACCATGGATCTGATCAAGCTGGCGGGTGCCGAACCGGCCAACTTTCTGGACGTCGGCGGCGGTGCCAGTGCCGAAATGGTGGAAAACGGTTTCCGTATCATTTTGAGCGACCCCAATGTCAAAGGGATCTTCATCAACATTTTCGGCGGCATTCTGCGCTGTGACATCCTTGCCCAGGGCGTGGTGGAAGCGGCCAAGAAGGTCGGCATTGGCGTGCCGGTGGTGATCCGCATGGAAGGCACCAATGTCGACAAGGGCCGCCAGATCCTGGAGCAATCCGGCCTCAATTTGATTGCCGCCAAAGACCTGAAAGATGCCGCCCAAAAGGTTGCGAGTATCGCTAGAGGATAAAAGGGGGAACGATCATGAGCATTTGGGTGGGTAACGAGACAAAATTGCTGGTTCAAGGGATTACCGGCCGCGAAGGCCAGTTTCATACGCTCCAGTGCAAGGCTTATGGCACCCAGGTGGTGGCCGGAGTCACTCCGGGCAAGGAAGGTCAAAACGTCGAAGGGATCCCGGTGTTCAACAGCGTGGCCCGGGCCGTGAAGGCCACCGGCGCCAATTGTTCCATGGTCTTTGTGCCGCCGCCTTTTGCCGCCGACGCCATCCTCGAATCGATCGACGCCGAAGTCCCGCTGATTGTAGCCATCACCGAAGGCATACCGGTGCTGGACATGATGAAGGTCAAAAACTACCTGCACAATTCGCGTTCGCGCCTGATCGGCCCCAACTGCCCCGGGATCATCACCCCCGGCCAGTGCAAGGTGGGCATCATGCCGGGCCCGATTCACATGCCGGGTCCCATCGGGGTGGTGTCGCGCTCCGGGACCCTGACCTACGAAGTGGTCCATCAGTTGAGCCAACAAAACATCGGTCAGAGCACCTGCATCGGCATCGGTGGTGACCCGGTCAACGGCACCAATTTTATCGATTGCCTCAAGGCCTTCCAGGATGATCCCGAGACCAAAGGGATCGTGATGGTGGGTGAAATTGGGGGATCGGCGGAAGAGGAAGCGGCGGCGTTTATCACCCGGTATGTGACCAAACCGGTGGTGGGTTTCATCGCCGGAGTGACCGCCCCGCCGGGCCGCCGCATGGGACATGCCGGGGCGATTATCAGCGGTTCCAGCGGCACCGCCCAGGCCAAAATCGCGGCCATGGGCAAAGCCGGCATTACCGTGGTGCAAAACCTGGGAGAACTGGGCGAGGTCTGCAAGAAGGCTTTTAAGAAGGCGATCTAGTCTTCTATCCGGCAACCTCACGGGATTCTCATGCGCCCCCGGGCAGCTTCGATGACCTCACCGCTGTCTCAATCGGTCCCCGGAGAGATTTCACTATGACAAAATTTCTCAAGGTCATCACCACATCGGAAGTCCTGACAATCCTCGAACAATTTCCACCGCTGACAACCGAAACGGTGCTTCTGGAAAACGCCACCGGCCGGGTGCCGGCCCAGGCGGTCCATGCCACGGAGAACATCCCCGCTTTCCTGCGTGCCACCATGGACGGTTTTGCCGTCCAGGCACGTGACACCTTTGGTGCTTCCGAAACCATCCCGGCCTTCCTGGAGGTCTCCGGCAAAGTAGAGATGGGAGAAGCGGCCACCCAGCAACTCACGCCAGGCAAAGCCATCGCCATACCCACCGGAGGTATGCTGCCGCCCGGCGCCGATGCCGTGGTCATGGTGGAACACACTCAACCCCTGGACGACCGCACCATCGAAGTCATTCGCCCGGCAGCACCTGGCGACAACGTGTTGCAGGTAGGGGAAGACCTTCGCTTCGGCCAGGAAATCCTGCCGGGCGGTCGGCGATTGCGGCCTCAGGACGTGGGGGTGTTGGCGGCTTTAGGGATTGTGTCGCTGGAAGTTTATCGCCGGCCCAGAGTGGCTGTGCTTTCCACCGGGGATGAAATCGTTGCTACCAACACGACCCCACTGCCCCTGGGCAAAGTCCGTGACATCAACAGCTACGCCCTGGTTGGCCAATTGCTCCAGGCGGGAGTTCAAGCTACCCTCGGCGGAATTGTCGCCGATGACCTGGAACAACTCACCACCACGTGCAGGGAGGCGCTTGCCGACCACGACATGGTGCTCTTATCCGGTGGGAGTTCGGTGGGTGCGCGCGACTACACCATCCAGGTGCTGGAATCCATTGCCAATGCGGAAATCCTCTTTCACGGCATCGCCATCCGCCCAGGCAAACCCACCATCCTTGCGCGCGTCGGATCGAAGATCTTCTGGGGGCTTCCCGGCCAGCCGGTATCCGCCCTGACCATTTTCACCGCTTTCGTCAAGCCTCTTCTGGCGAAGCTCGAAGGAGAGCGTGCCAAGACCGTGCTGCAGGACGCAACCCGCATTGCCACGCTGAGTACCCGTCTGCCGTCAGTACACGGCCGCAGTGATTATGCCTCCGTGATGCTGGAAGAACGAGACGGCCGCCTGTGGGCCACACCGCTTTTCGGCAAATCCGCGATGATCAGTGTTCTGGTAAGGGCCGACGGCTACGTGAAGATACCGGAACATGTAGAAGGCCTGGATCAAGGCGCCGAAGTCACGGTGTATCTATTTTCCAGGTGACCGCAGAACCAAATCTCAGGACCTGACAGCGGTTCCCCTCGCATAAAGGCTGGTACCGACCCCCCTCAGGGCCTTGACCGCCTCCTTGACGCGCTCAGCCATGGCTGCCTCGCCCAACGTCAGGTAGACTCGGGGGTCGTACTTCTTCTTGTTCCCCACTTCACCATCCACCTTGAGCACACCGTCGTAGTTCTTGAGCATGTGGTCGGCTATGGCACGAGTAAAAGCATACTGGGTGTCGGTATCGACGTTCATCTTCACCACACCGTAGTCGATGGCCTCATGGATTTCCTCAGGGAGTGAACCCGATCCGCCGTGGAACACCAGGTAGAATCTGGCATCCTTCCCGAATTCCTTTTCCACTGCGTCCTGGCCGTCTTTCAGAATAGACGGCTTGAGTTTGACTTGTCCGGGTTTGTAGACCCCGTGAACGTTTCCAAACGTGGCCGCAAGCAGAAAGCGGGCTCCCTTGACAGCACCAAGGCGGCGAGCCACTTCAAGCATGTCTTCAGGAGTAGTGTAGAGCTTCTCGGCGGATGCACCTTCGGCCTTTATCCCGTCTTCCTCACCGCCTACGACCCCGGCCTCGACTTCCAGGATCAGCTCGCTTCGATGGCAGCGTTCAAGAAGCGGAACAGCAATGTCCAGATTCTCCTTCAACGACACAGCGCTTCCATCAAACATATGGCTGTTGAAGAGATTGGGAAGCCCTGCCCTCCTGCGCTTCTCCGTTTCCTCGATGAGGGGTCCGATGAAGCTTTCCACCAGATTGGGCTGGCAGTGGTCGGTGTGCAAAGCCACGTAAATATTATAGCGGTCGGCAACCCTGTGGACATGTTCAGCGATGGATATGGCACCCAGAACCATATCCTTGACCGATGATCCCGAAGCGAAAGCCGCACCTCCCGTCGAAACCTGAACGATCCCGTCACTTTGGCTGTCGGCCAGGCCTTTCAAAACGGCGTTGGCAGTGGTCAGGGAACTGACGTTGATCGCTGGATAAGCAAAGTGCTTCTCTTTGGCTCGATCGAGCATTCGGCAGTAGGTCTTGTAGTCGGCAATTGGCATATCGACTCCTTTTCACTGGAAGTCCATGGGTTGAGACGCCCGCTCACCAGGTTGATTCCCGAGAAGCTCGTGCGCATCCGGCTCATTTAAGCTGATGATAAACATATTGGCGGGTTGATTATGAATCACTGCGACGCCCTCTTATGACTTCTTCAACTCCTTGAATCTGTTGATCAACCCGGTTGTTGAAGAATCGTGGCCAACCACCTGGTGTTGGTCGGTGAGTTCAGGCAGGATCTTCTTCGCCAGTTCCTTGCCCAGTTCCACCCCCCATTGGTCAAAGCTGAAGATATTCCAGATCACACCCTGAACAAAAACCTTGTGCTCGTACATCGCGATCAGGCTGCCAAGGGTGCGCGGAGTGAGCTTTCGGAAAAGGATGGAGTTGGTGGGCCGGTTGCCTTCGAATACTTTGAATGGGGCGAGCTTCTTGATCGCCTTCTCATTAAGTCCCGCTGCCCTGAGTTCCGCCGTCACTTCTTCCCAGGTCTTGCCCTTCATCAGCGCCTCTGTCTGGGCGAAGAAGTTGGAGAGCAAGATGGCGTGGTGATCTCCCATGGGGTTGTGGCTTATGGCGGGAGCGAGGAAATCGCATGGTATGAGCTTGGTCCCCTGGTGGATAAGCTGATAGAAGGCATGCTGCCCGTTGGTTCCAGGCTCGCCCCAGATGACGGGGCCGGTCTGGTAGCTTATCACGCGGCCTCGTCTGTCTACGCACTTGCCGTTGCTTTCCATGTTTCCCTGCTGGAAATACGCTGGAAACCGGTGCAAGTACTGGTCGTAGGGGAGGATCGCCTCCGTTTCGGCGCCGAAAAAGTCAGCATACCAGATCCCAATGAGGGCAAGGATCACGGGAATGTTCCGGCGTAGAGGGGTTTCACGGAAGTGGCGGTCCATGGCGTGGGCCCCTTCCAACAACTCCTGGAAGTTATCGAAACCCACGGTGCAAGCGATGGAGAGCCCAATAGCCGACCAGAGAGAATACCTGCCGCCGACCCAATCCCAGAATCTGAACATGTTGGCGGGATCGATGCCGAACCGCTCTACCCCCTCCCGATTGGTGGAGATAGCCACGAAGTGATGCTTTATCAGCGACTCATCCCCGGCCGCTTCAAGGAACCACCGCCGGGCCGTGTGGGCATTGGTCATGGTTTCCTGGGTGGTGAAGGTTTTGGAGGCGACCATGAAAAGGGTTGTCTCCGGAGAAACCCTCCTGAGGGTCTCCGCCATGTGAGTGCCGTCAACATTGGAGACGAAGTGCGCCCGCATTTGCGGCCTCCAGTAGGGCCGGAGCGCCTCGGTCACCATGAGCGGCCCCAGGTCGGAGCCGCCGATCCCGATATTGACGATATCGGTGATCCCCTTGCCGGTGTACCCTCGCCATTGCCCCGAAATGATCTTCTCGGAAAACTCCTTCATCTGGCCCAGTACCGCGTTGACCTCAGGCATAGCATCGGCGCCATCCACCTCAATGGGGGTGTTCGACCGATTCCGCAAGGCCACGTGGAGAACCGCCCGCTGTTCGGTCTCGTTAATCTTCTCACCGGAAAACATCTGGCTCAATGGCACCTTCTGTTTCGCACTCCGTCGCCAGTTCCAACAGCAGACCCAAAGTCTCTTCGGTGATGATGTTCTTGGAACAGTCCACCAGGATGTCATCAAAGCTGAGGGAGAATCGGGAGAATCTGTCAGGATCTTCCTGAAACATGGCAAGCATGTGCCTCCCCTTGATGACTCTGTAATGCGCTTGGAGTCGCTTCCATGCCGTTGTCCGGGTTGGGTTGATCTTGCTGAGCAAGGTATCACCTCATATTGTGGGGTCTTCGCGGTTGCGAACGGGTTGTAACTGCAAAATCGGGAAAGGACTTGGTAAGGAACTGTCCAAAAATAACCATCGCAGACGTTGCGTTTTCATTGCATTCAAACGCAACCTACGGTAGGTCGTGTTGAATGCAATGAAACGCGACACAAAAATCACGGTGATATGGCGCCCTTATTTTGGGGTGGCGCCTGAGACCAAGCTGTCGAACATCAAGCTGAACACAAATTGGGGTTACTGAACCATTACCAGGTAGGAATGTACCATGCTTTCTCACTGAAGGCTATCCGCTGTCAATTTGGTTGCATTGAGTCTTGCGCATCTCATCATGAAGTTGCCACAAGCATGCGCATGGCTGCGAAGTAGAAGGGGAAGGTCTTATGCCTGCTTACACTTCTCGATTAGATCCGCGAGCTTCCAGGGTGTAGGAAGTCTCACCTGGTTTCCCTTCCGATCGGCATACACCAGATAGCCTTTTTCCAGGCAGTGTCGGAAGACCTCCCGAGTAAGCCGCACATCATCCTGACAGTAGCGAATAAGGGGTTCCCACTGACCTTCCCGAAACCACTTCACCGCCTGGATGCCGTCGGCCTGTTTGCGATGGCCCAAAGTGTTTTCCGCCACGTGATCCAGGCTCAGGCGAAACCCCAGGTGCTGATGGATCTGTTCCAAAATGTCGAAGGTGGGCAGCTTCTTGAAATCAAACGGAGCTGTAGGCCCGGAGCACACTGTAGTCAAAAGACTTGACGTTGAATCCGACGATCAGGTCCAGCTCCTGCAAATCTTGGATGAGCTGATCCATATCGTCTTCACGATAGATTCGATAGTCCTCCCCGAACCCTTGCCCCAGGACCGCCACCGAAACCCGCATCAGATGTTTGTTTTGCCAGCCGCCCACTTCATCGGCGAGGCGCTGCGTTTCGAGATCAAAGAAACCGATCGTCAGGTCGGGTTTCGAGTCTTCGGGTTTCAGCGCAATCGCAGAAAGCTTCTCCTCTACGGCCGCTGAGGAGAAATTCGGCAACGCCAGGTCCCCCAGCAGATACTGGAGCACTTTGAGGGCCGCCGCCTTATCCAGAGGTTTGTTCCCGGCCCCGCACTTGGGTGAATGGATGCAGGCCGGGCAGCCTTGTTCACAGGGGCAGGAAGCGATCAGGTCGCGGGTCTTTTCCAACAACTCGGTGATGATGGCATAGCCGCGCGCTGCCAGGCCAATCCCACCCGGATAGCCGTCGTAGATGAACACTGCGCTCTTTTCCAGCTGCGGGTGGAGCGGATAGGCAATGCCGCCGATGTCGTTGCGGTCGCACAGGGCAAACAGCGGGAACATGCTGATGGCGGCGTGTTCCACCGCGTGGATCCCCCCCATGAAGTGCAGGTTGGCATCGCGCACCGCCTTGGCGATGGCGGTTTCGATTTCGATCCAGAACCCCACGGTTTCAAAGGTCTGGGGGGGGAGTTCGAGGGGTTGCTGATCGAGCAGTTCCTGGGTGAACAGGCGCCTTTTTTCGTAGCCCAGGATCTGTTCGGTAACCCGCAGACGGCCGAGGCGGATGATGAAATTGGCCACCGGCTTGCTCGCCAGCACCTCCAGGATAGTGGTTTCCTTTTCGCTTTGAACCCGCGTGAAATAGGGGACCTGGCCGCGGACCGCTCGAATCACGCGGTTTTTCAGGTCGAGTTCGGCCACCTGGTACTGCTGGCCGCGGTGCAGGTAGATGGCGCCCGCATGGCATTCCTTCAGAGCCCGCATCCCATCGCTTTTCCCCAGTGGCACCCATTTACCGTCGTCGTTCCAGCGAGCGTGTCAGAATGGTGTAGGCATCACCGACACTGCGCAGGTCCACTTGCCGGTGCGGCTGAGCCACGGCCGCCAGCCAGCGATCGCCATCGGCGCTCTGGCGCAGCTCGCCGCTCAGCGGTGAGCTGCTCAATCATAGCGATGGTGGCTTCACTCAACTCCCCCCATTCGGTTCGCTCCAGGGGCAGTTCTGCAGCCGCACAGGGCAGGTGTGCGCGCAGGATCTCCGGGTTGTCCGGATCTACCACCGCCACCTCGTAATGACTTCCCAGAAATTCCTGGGGATGGTGGATGATGTACTGGTCCAAAGCGTCCTCACCGGGCACCAGGATAATCGCGGATTCCTGCCCGCCGCGGCCGACCCGGCCACCCCGCTGCCAGGTAGTCATGATGGTACCGGGATAACCCACCAGGATGCACAGATCGAGGATACCGATATCGATCCCCACTTCCAGGGCGCTGGTGGAAATCACCGCGGACAGTGACCCACTGGCGAGGTTCTGTTCGATAACGCGCCGTTCTTCGGGTAGAAAGCCGGCCCGGTAGGAACTGACTTTATGGCGAAGTTCCGGCGCCATCCGTTGCACACTCATGTGGACCAGTTCGGTGAGTTTGCGTGACTGGGTAAAAGCGATGGTTTTCAACCCCTGGCGTGCGGCCAATACCACCAGGTGGGCGGCCACGGCAGAAGGCGATTCCTCCGGCTGCAGAAAGAGGAAATGCCGTTTCGGCTGAGGGGCGCAGTGTTCCTGGATAACCGTCACCGGCCGCTGGATGAGCTGCTCCGCCAGTTCACCGGGATTGGCGATGGTCGCCGAAAGCAGCGCAAATTGCGGGTCAGAACCGTAGAATCGGCAAATCCGGCGCAGCCGCCGAATGATCTGGGCCACGTGACTGCCGAATATGCCACGGTAGGTGTGCATTTCATCGACCACCACCAACCGCAGATGTCGCCACAGATCCACCCATTTGGCATGATAAGCCAGCAGTGCATAGTGAAGCATGTCGGGGTTGGTGAGCAGCACGTGCGGGATTTGCTGGCGGATCTTGGCGCGCTGGTAGGCGTTGGTGTCACCGTCGTAGATGGCAGCCCGTAGGGGAGGCTCGCCGGCCATGGTCGTCAGGAAATCGCTCACCGTGCCCAGTTGGTCACGGCTCAGGGCCTTGGTGGGAAACAGGTAGAGCGCTCGCTGTTGGGAATCAGCCAGTAAAGCTTCGGCCACTGCTATGTTATAGATGAGTGATTTGCCACTGGCGGTCGGGGTTGCCACCACCACACTGGCGCCTCTACGGAGACTCTCCAGAGCGTTCGTCTGATGCCGGTACAGGCGTCGAATGCCAGCAGCCAGCAAGGCATCCTCGATTGCCTGAGGAGGCTTCCACGGCTTCGCCGGATATTGCGGCCGGCATTCGGGCAACACCTGCATGATGAACAATCGTGCCCCATTTGCCGACCCGAGAAAGCAGAATCTGCAAGAATCTGTCAATCACAGTGGTATTTCTCCCGTTCCCTGGAGCATTACTCCCAGGGTGAGCAACCACAAAGGAAGCGTTGCAATGGTATTGAAAATGACCTGCTGAAGTCACTCTCGCCGCAAACCAGAGCCGGCGGTTCTCTGTTGCCCCGATGCCAGACTGGCGAGCGCAACAGGTGAGAGACCGAGAACCCGACCAGCAACCCTGCTCCATCAAAGCCCTAAACCCCGCCTCCACGACGCAAAAAACGTGGCCGCGTCGGCGCAACTATGCTAAACAAGAACAGTGGTTGGTGACAATCACTTCTTCATTTCGAGGTGACTAACGGTGGAACCAGCTTACCTGCAGGCCCATAAAAACGGGGTGCTGGCCCAAAAGATCGCGGACAGTCAGCGCTGGCTCAAGAAATGCTCACTGTGTCCGCGGTTCTGCAAAGTCGACCGGCTGGCCGGCGAGAAGGGGCATTGCCACACAGGTCGTCACGCCATCATCGCCAGCTACGGACCGCACTTCGGCGAGGAAGCTCCCCTGGTGGGGAGAAATGGTTCCGGCACGGTCTTCTTTGCACACTGCAACTTGTCCTGCATCTTCTGCCAGAACTACGACATCAGCCACGAAGGTCACGGAGTGGCGGCTTCCGCTGAACATTTGGCCGGTGTCATGCTTGATCTCCAACAGCGGGGCTGCCACAATATCAATTTTGTTACCCCAACCCACGTCGTGGCTCAAATCCTGGAGGCCTTGCCGCTGGCCATAGACGGTGGCCTCCGGATTCCGCTGGTGTACAATTGTGGTGGTTACGAACGGGTCGCAGCGCTGAGGCTGCTCAACGGCATCATAGATATTTACATGCCGGACTTCAAGTTTTGGGACGAAAAGCCGGCTCGCACTTTCTGCGATGCGCCCGATTACCCGGAACGAGCCAGGCAGGCTCTGCGCGAAATGCATCGTCAGGTAGGCGACCTGCAGCTGGACGATCAGGGCATTGCCCGCCGCGGCCTGCTGGTGCGCCATCTGGTTATGCCCAAAGGCTTGGCCGGTACAGCATTGGTGATGCGCTTTATCGCCAACGAGATCTCCCCTAACACTTATGTGAACGTAATGGACCAGTACCGCCCCTGCGGCCAGGCGGAGGGCCGCAACGACATCGGCCGATCGCTCACTTCCGCAGAATACGAAGAAGCGCTGCGCGATGCGCGTGACGCCGGTCTAAAGCGTTTGGACCGGAGGAATTTCGGCCGCCTGTTGCTGTGGTGAAGCGCTGAGAACGTCAGGGCGAGCCACGCGCGATTTATGGCAACAAGTTGACCTGTGTTCGCTTGCCGGATATTACGTTTTATAGCGTTTGACGAGGCCTTTTGAGATCCACCCAGATGTGTGGCCGACATCACCCACAGACTCCTTTTTGAGAGGTGCGACGTATGGCCAAAATTGATGCCTTTTTCAAGCTCATGCATGAACAGAATGCTTCCGACCTTCATCTGATGTCGGGTCAACAACCGGTTTTGCGCATTCGCGGCGACCTGGAACGGATCAAATATAAGACCTTGGACGACGAAGAGCTGCGCGCCATGCTCTATGAAATCACCCGCGAAGAAAAGATCAAGGTCTTCGAAGAAACCGGAGACCTGGATTTTTCTTACGAAATCCCTGGCCTGGCGCGTTACAGGGCCAACTACTTCATGCAGAAAAACGGTATCGGCGCCGTTTTTCGCGAAATCCCCGACAAGATCCAAACCGTGGAGCAGTTGGGATTGCCACCGGTTGTTGCCAAGCTCGCCATGCTACCTCGCGGCCTGGTGCTGGTTACCGGCCCGACCGGCAGCGGCAAGTCCACCACCCTCGCCGCCGTCATCGATGAAGTCAACCGCAAGCGCAAAGACCACATCATTACCGTCGAAGACCCCATCGAATTTGTGCACGTCAGCCAAAACTGTGTGATCAACCACCGTGAACTGGGCACCCACACGCTCACCTTTGCCGCGGCACTGCGCGCCGCCCTGCGCGAAGATCCGGATGTCATTCTGGTGGGTGAAATGCGCGACCTCGAAACCATCCGCCTGGCCATTGAAGCCTCTGAAACCGGACATTTGGTGTTTTCCACCCTGCACACCACCAACGCCTCCAAAACCGTGGACCGCATCATCGAAGTATTCCCTTCGGCGGAACAGGCGCAGATCCGTGCTTCGCTGTCGGACGGCATCCGCGCGGTGGTCTCTCAGGCGCTTTTCAAACGCATCGACATCAAGGGCCGCATTGCCGTGTTGGAAATCCTCGTCGCCACCCATGCGGTCCGCGCCATCATCCGCGAAGCGAAAACCCATCAACTGCTATCGGCCATGCAGACGGGCAAGAAGTACGGCATGCAGACCCTCGATGACGGCATTATGACCCATCTGGCGGCGGGACGGGTCAGTCCGGAAGAATCCTACATGAAATGCGTCGACAAGGAACGCTTCCGTCCTTACCTGCAGACCCCTCCGGCCGATTTCACCGACGTCTAAGGGGCTGAAAATACGTGATGCTCATGCGAAGACGCGAAGCATTGAAGAACTTGCCAACTGTTACTTTTGGCGTCTTTGCACCTTTGCGAGGAGATCTGGATGGAGTTGTTCCCGGCACCAAACCATGACTCTAGAGACAGGCATTGAGGGAGCTGACCGCAGCAGGCTATACTCGCAATCCCGGTTCCGACCTGCCGGTCCACAGCCCGCTCCTGAAGAAAGGGTGATGTTATGAAACGAAAGGAACTCGACAACATTCTGACGCGAATGCTGCAGGAATATCCCACTATGTCTGACTGCAACTTCACGGTGGGCAAACCGCTGCAGGTGGAAGTGGACGGCGTTCTCCGTCCCGCCTGTCAGGAACTGGGCATTGATCGCCTCAAGCCCTTCCAGACCGAAATGATTGCCATGAATCTCATCGGCGGTGATCGACGCAACATCCACAACCTGCTCAAACACGGTTCCTGCGACCTTTCCTACCAGGTGGCCGGCCGCGCCCGTTATCGCGTCAACGTTTTCTCCCAGAGAGGGACTTACTCGGTGGTCATGCGGCGACTGCCCACAGCTGTCCCTTCCATCGAGGAACTCAACCTGCCCCCGGTGCTCAAACAGGCTGCTCAGGAAAAGAACGGCATTGTCATCGTCACTGGAGCCACGGGTAGCGGTAAGTCCACCTCGCTGGCCGCCATGCTCCATGACATCAACCGAGAAAAACCAGTCCACGTCGTAACCCTGGAAGACCCGGTGGAATTCGTGCATCGTTCCGCCAAGGCAACTTTTAATCAACGTGAATTGGGGGTCGATTTCGATTCCTTTGCCAATGGTTTGCGGGCCGCCTTGCGCCAGGCTCCCAAGGTCATCCTGGTGGGCGAAATGCGTGACCGGGAAACCGTGGAAATCGGCATGAGCGCCGCCGAAACCGGCCACCTGGTCCTGACCACGCTCCACACCATCGACGCTGGCGCGACCATCAACCGCGTCATCGGCATGTTCAAACTCGAAGAAGAAAACCTCGTCCGCATCCGTCTGGCCGAATCCCTGCGCTGGATCGTTTCCCAACGACTGCTCCCCAAGGTGGGCGGCGGCCGGGTGGCAGCCTTTGAAATCATGGGCACCAACCTGCGCGTCGAGGAAGCCATCATCCACGGCGAATCCGAAGGCAAGACCTTCTACGACATGATTGTGAAGGCCAAACCGTTCGGCTGGACCACTTTTGACGACTACATCCTGGAGCTGTACAAGCACGGTGATGTCAGCGAGAAAACCGCCCTCGACTACGCCTCGAAACGCGCCGAGGTCAAACGCGGCATCGACCAGATCAAGTCCTTCCGCGGCGAAAAGACCACCGACATCGAGGGACTTGAGATCGACGACTCCTACCGCGAACGCATCCGGCGCAAAGAACGCGACATGCATTCTGCAGGGTAGCAGGAGAACGCTCCATGGCCCAATGGCCAAACCGCTGCGCAACCGCTCTGGAACGCTTGCGACAGCAAAAACCTCTGGTCCACCACATCACCAACTTCGTGGTTATGAACGACACCGCCAATGTCACCTTGCACATTGGCGCTTTGCCGGTCATGGCCCACGCCCCCGAAGAGGTGGCCGATATGGTTCGGCTGGCCGGAGCGCTGGTATTGAACCTCGGCACCCTGAGCGCTCCATGGCTTGAAGCCATGCGGCTGGCAGCGGCGGCAGCCAATTCCCGCGCCATCCCCATCGTCCTCGATCCCGTGGGCGCCGGCGCCACACCGTTTCGGTCCGAACAGAACCTTGAGTTTACTTGAGGACTTCAGGATTCAGATCGTCCGCGGCAATCTTGGCGAAGTGGCCAGCCTTTGCGGCATCGAAGCCGAAGTCCGCGGGGTCGAAACCATGGGTGCCGCCCAGTCTGCCGCCGAAGTCGTGGCAGCGGCAGCACGACGCTTCGTCTTGACGGCGGTGGTCACCGGTGCCACCGACTTGGTTGCTGATGGCGAACGGCTGGTGGCGGTCGACAATGGCCACCCCTGGCTGACGACCCTCACCGGCACCGGTTGTTCGGTCACCACCCTGGTGGGCGCCTTTGCCGCCGTGTGCCCCGACCCGGTTGAAGCCGCCGTGGCTGGACTTGTGAGCATGGGGGTCGCTGCCGAACAGGCTGCGAAAACCGCACATGGTCCCGGTTCGTTCCGGGTTGCCCTCCAGGACGCCCTGTATCACCTGAACCCCGAAACTCTAGCCAAGCATGCCAGAGTCCGCGAGATCACCCAATGACCCCCCCGTGCAGATCGTAGCGTCCCACCGGTGGACTGGTCCGTCTACCTGGTTACCGATCCAGTATTGGTGGGCGAACGGCCACTGCTCGAAGTGGTGGCCGCAGCGATCCGCGGGGGCGTGCGGGTGGTACAGTACCGCCATAAGGATGCCTCCACCCGGGTGATGCTGGCCATGGCCACAGAACTGGCCCGTCTGTGCCACCGGATGGGGGCTTGCTTTTTGGTCAACGATCGCCTGGATGTTGCTTTGGCCGTGGATGCCGACGGCGTTCACCTGGGGCAAGATGACATGCCAGTGGCCGTGGCCCGGCGGTTGTTGGGTCAAGAAAAACTACTTGGTGTGTCAGTCCACAATGAAAGCTGAAATTCTCCGGGCGGAACGAGACGGTGCCGACCATGTATCCATTTCGCCGGTGTTCGCCACATCAAGCAAACTCGACCACCAGACGCCGCTCGGACTAGCAGGCGTATGCACCCTGGCTGGCCGCGCCCGCGTGCCAGTGCTCGCTATCGGCGGCATCCATGCCGGTAACGCTGCCGACGTCATACGCGCCGGGGCGTGCGGCATCTGCGTGGTCTCTGCCATTATTGCCGCACCCGACCCCGAACTGGCAGCCCGCGAGCTTCTCCAAAGCGTGACGAGCGCACGTGTGTAGACTATCCTTCAATTTTATCCGGCTTCTTCTCGCCGCTTTCGGTGCTTTAGCCGTTATCAAAGATGGTGGGAAACAGGAATCCAGAAGAATTCACCCGTGTTCATTCCGCCCAGGATTATTGAGAAGGCGCGAAAACTTCCTCTATATACTTGATATTACTGAAAGTACCATATGCCAAGAACATCAAGCCCATGTGCGAAGCTTGAGTCAGAAACCTCCAAGAAGCAAACTCTTGCCATCTCATCCAGGAATGGCATGATCAGATCTCTCATTATCGCTGGCGCAAAATGCCCACCGCTTCTCTCGCAGCGCATCGCTGGCCTCACCCTGCTTGAACGTATCCTCCGAACAGCCAAGCGGGCCGGGATTCCCCAATTCATCTAGTAGGCTCTGAGCCTTACCCGGGGCATCCGGCATTGCCTCGGGAGCTCATATTGGAGAGCCCAGAACAGCTCCCTGCCGATCCTTCGGAAAGGTATGTTCTTCTGCAGTGCGGTTATATTCCCGATGTCGACCTGCTGGCTTGGCTTGCTTCCAGTAGTGCTGGGGCTATACCCGGGCCTATGGAAGAACAGCCGCATATGCTCGTCATTTGCGGTGACCAAATCCGTGAAGTGGTCGGCAGGCTTATCCAGGGGGCAACACTGGCAGATGTCGCCTTGGAACTTGACGCTGCCATTGGTCTCTGCCATATGTCGCCGGAGCGGGGACGCCTCTTGGACGCGAGTTCCCCGGTAGCCATCAGGACGGCCGAAAAGACGCTTTTCCGGTCGCTGATCAAGGATACTGAAGGGTTCATGTCGAAACACGTGGAACGGCCCATTTCCCTTGCCATTTCGAAACGACTTGTGGAGACTCCCCTCACACCCAATCAAATGTCGCTCATCAGCATTTTCGTAGGGCTGGTCGGGGCGCTGTTGATCTCCTGGCCTGGCCGCACCTGGCCGGTTTGCGGTGCTCTCCTGTTTCTGTTCCACTCCATCCTCGACGGTTGTGACGGAGAATTGGCCAGGATCAAGTTTATGGAAAGCCGGTTGGGAGGGCTGATGGACTTTTGGGGGGACAACGTGGTCCATGCCGCCGTATTTATTGGGATTGCCCGGCACTGGAGCGCTATTGAGCCTGGGCTGTGGCCGCAAGTGCTGGCGGGTTTAGCGACCGCCGGAGCATTTGCCTCCGCCGCGCTGGTATACTGGCAAACCATGAGGTCTAAAGATGCTGTGGAGCCTCAGTTCACCTCGGTAGCCAATGTTCATCAGGCTACGTCACTGAGCCGAGTTGCCGACGCCCTGAGCCGGCGTGATTTCATCTATCTGGTGGTGATCCTGGCCATCCTGGGAAAGCTGGAATGGTTCCTGGTGGCGTCCGCGCTGGGGTCACCGGCTTTTTTTGCGGCGCTGGTTTGGATCTACGCCCGGGAAAGCACGGCACAAAGTCTATGAATCAACAATCCATGGAAGCATGTCAGGGAATCCTGTTGGATTTTGGGGGGACCCTGGACAGCGATGGCGAACATTGGTTGGACCGTTTCTTTGATCTGTATGAACGGGTTGGGCTGGAAATCCCTGCAGGCGGACATCAAACGGGCGTTTTATGCGGCGGATGAAGCCTGCAATGGTGATCCGAACCTCGCAGGTTTCGGCCTGCGACCCCTGATGAGTCATCATGTGCGGCTGCAATTTGAATTCTTGGGGATTCACGCCCCTGCCGAACAAAGCGTCATGGTCGACGGGTTTTGCCGCCATTCTGAAGCCTTCCTGGCGCGCAACGCGGTATTGCTCCGCCGGTTCGAAAAGAGATACCAGATGGGCGTGGTCTCCAATTTCTATGGCAACGTGGCCGCGTTGTGCCGAGAGGCGGGTTTCAGCGACGTCTTGTCATGCATCCTGGATTCATCGGTGGTGGGCGTGTGGAAGCCGGATCCGGCCATGTTCCAGATGGCTCTGCGCATGTTGGATCTGCCGTCCGGCCGAGTGCTGTTTGTGGGGGATTCCCTGGAAAGAGACATCCTCCCGGCACGGTCTCTGGGCATGCGGACCCTCTGGATGAGAGGCCCCAAACCCCGCATCCCCGCCAATCTGGATTTTGAGCCATTGTGGATTTCGAGTCTACCTCAGATTGAGGCTGCGCTATCAGGAAAAGGTTAGCCGCAGAGCCCACAACGCAGCCGTCGGCTGCGTTGTGGGCTTGAATGGTTTTTGATCGTCTTCGGGTACCCCGAAAGGGGCATAAGGAGCTCTGATGAAGGCGGGTATCATCGCAGCAGGCCTGGGAGAGCGGCTCATCCGAGGGGGCATTGCCACTCCGAAGCCCCTTGTCCACGTTGGCGGTGAACCGATGCTGGGGCGCGTCATTCGTGCTGCGGCACGCTTGGGGGTCTCCACTGTCGCCTGTATCGTCAATGACCTGAACCCGGCTGTTACTGATTATATCCGCTCCACGCCATGGCCCGTCCCCATAGAGCTGGTTGTGCGCACCACTCCCAATTCCATGGAAAGCTTCCTGGCCCTCGAACCAATGCTTTCCCAGGAGCCGTTCCTGCTCTTCACCGTCGACGCTATTGTCTCCCAGGCGACGCTTGCAGGTTTTGTGCACCAGGCGAAGAATCAACCCGAGGCGGCGGGAGTTTTGGCGGTCACCACGTTTGTCGATGACGAAAAGCCCCTATGGGTGGCCTTGGATCAGAAAGGGAGGATCACCGCCCTGGGAAGCGCGGCTTGTCCGACGCCTTTTGTGACAGCCGGCTTTTACTATTTCCTTCCGAAGGTTTTTGAGGTAAAGAGGCTGGCGCGTAGCAGAAGTCTGACCGCCTTGCGGCAATTTCTCGGTCTGTTGCTGGAGCGAGGGTATCCGCTGCACGGGCTACCGGTGTCAAAGACCGTTGATGTGGATCATCCGGAGGATCTTGAGAAGGCTGAGGCCTTCCTGAGGGAAATCGACGAGTGACATGCTTATGACAGTGCTGGGTGTCTACCGGGAACAAATGTTTTCCCCAGGCAAGGTGAACGAGGATGCGGCCATTTTGGACTGTGTTCTGGATGAACTGGCGAGTCAGGGCATTCTCTGCCGAGCGGTATACCCGGAGGAACTCGAACACCTTTCCGAGAGGCCGCCCTGGGTGTTAAACATGGCCCAATCCGAACCAGTCTTGAGCATCCTTGAAGCCTGGGGACGCGACGGGTCTTGCATCGTGAACTCGGCCCAGGCTATCCGCAACTGTTATCGCAAAGCTCTGCTGCCCATTCTCAAGCAAGCGCACCTGCCTCTGCCGGAGAGTATGTTGCTGCCTTTGCGGGAAGTCGAACAGCGGGCCGCGCGAGGGGATTCCTTCCTGGGTTGTTGGATCAAGCGTGGGGACGTCCATGCCATGGCTCCGGGAGATGTGGTGCGAGTCCTTTCGGCGGAAGGCCTGGGAGAGGCTCTGCAAACCTTTCGGCAGCGAGGGGTGAGGGATTTGCTCGTACAGAAGCATGTCGAAGGCAGGGAAGTCAAGTTCTACGCCGTTCGTACCGGCTATTTCAGCGCTTTTTGGACGCCCTGCGGAACCGCCGTTTCGGAAGACCTGACACCCTTGCCGGCTCTTGCCGATTCCGCTGCCGCCGCCCTCGGACTGGAAGTGTACGGAGGCGATGCGATTGTCGGTCCTTCCGGTGAGGTATCCCTGATTGATATCAACGACTGGCCAAGCTTTTCGCGCTGCTGTGCATCAGCCGCCAAAAGCATCGCCAAAGCCATGCTTTCAAGGCTTAAAGGAGCACACTATGAAATCTGATCAGGCCCGTGTCGTCGGGCCTTCTGAGGAGTTGTCCGCGCGACTCTACCTCGAAGAGCAACAGTACATCTCGCCAGGCTTGCAGGAAGTGGCCCAGCTGGCTCGGCTCACCATCAAGCAAGGGCACGGCTGCTGGCTCACCGACCTGGATGGTCGGACTTATTTGGACCTCATGGCGGGGGTGGCCGTGTGCAGCCTTGGACACGCTCATCCAAAATACTCTGCGGCTCTGAAGGAACAGCTGGACCGAGTGACGGTGGGCAGCTTCACCACGGAAAACCGCCTGGAGCTGCTTCGGCTGATTGCCTCGCTTACCCCGTCTGGCCTGGACAGAATTCAACTCTACAGCGGAGGGGCGGAAGCCGTTGAGGCTGCACTCCGACTGGCCCGCTCCTATACCGGGAAATTTGAAGTGCTCTCCTTTTGGGGCGGGTTCCACGGGAAAACGGGTGGAGTCCTTGGGCTTTTGGGGGACGGATTCAAGCAGGGATGGGGAATTCTGCATCCAGGGCTTCACCTGGCCCCGTTTGCCGATTGTTATCGCTGTCCCCTGCGCATGGAATATCCGGGCTGCGGGGTCTATTGCCTCGAATTCTGCCGCCAGGTTATCGAACGGAATACCGCCGGCAGTCTGGCCGCCATTCTCGTGGAACCCATCCAGGGAACGGCCGGCAACATCATCCCACCACCTGAATTTTTGAGCGGCCTTCGGAAGTTGGCCGATGATTACGGGGCGCTGCTCGTCGTGGATGAAATGATCACCGGTTTTGGCCGCACGGGAATGATGTTCGGCAGCGATCACACCCAGCTCCAGCCGGACATCATGACCATCGGCAAAGGTATGGGCAATGGCTTCCCCGTCAGCGGGCTGGTGTCGACGGCCGCGATAACGGCGAGTAATCCGTTTGCCAAGCCGAGTTCGTCATCGAGCAGCTATGGCGGCAACCCCTTGGCCAGTACCGCTGCACTCGCCACGATCCGGACGCTGCTGGATGAAGGATTGGTGGAAAACAGCCGGGTTGTCGGGGAATATCTATTGAGCGGCATGCTGCGTTTGCAGGAGCGGTATGATTTCATTGGAAAAGTCTCCGGACGTGGCTTGCTGATTGGTGTTGAGCTGGTTCAAGACCGTCAGTCGAAGGCACCCCTGGACAAGGAGATGTGCCGGGGGATCTTTCTCGAAACTTTACGCCGGGGCCTGCTGGCCATGAACTACAAGGCCAATTTCCGTATCAATCCACCGTTGAGCCTCAACAGACAGGAAGCGGACCAGGCCCTGGCAATACTGGACGATGTCTTTGCCCATGTGGAAAAACAATACTTCTGACAGCTTCGACGCTCTGACCAGCATGACCCTGCAGCCCAAGCGCACACCGCTGCGCGGCGGGCTCATCGGGTTCGGCAATGTCGCCGCCGTGGCTCACCTGCCTGTGTGGCAGGAGTGTCCGGACTTTGATATTGTGGCGGTCATGGAGCCCTGTGCCGAGCGGGTCCGGCTGGTTGCCGCTGCTCTGCCGCAGGTGCCGGTGTACTCCACCGTGGAAGCCATGCTGGCCGAAGCCGACTTGGATTTTGTGGACATCTGCACGCCGCCCAGTTTCCATGCCGACTTTGCCGTTGCTGCGTGCCGTGCCGGGGTCCACGTTTTCTGCGAAAAACCTCTGGTGACGCGGATTGATCAAGCTCATGCGCTACTCCAGGCAGCGAAGGATTCAGGGTGTGTCGTCTATACCGTCAACAACTGGCATTACTCGCCCCAGTGGATGCGCGTTCGCGAATTGATCGAGGAAAGAGCGGTTGGCAATATCCAGTCGGTTTCACTTCAAGTCCTGCGTCCCCCGGGTTCCGGAGGGGGCCTCTCCGACTGGAGGAGAACGCCCGACCTGGCGGGGGGAGGGATCCTTCTGGATCATGGGTGGCACCACATCTACCTGCTGCTGATGATCATGGGCACATCCCCACTGGCGGTCGCGGCTCGCATGAAGCCACTGTCGAAAGATCATTCGGGAATTGAAGGAACCGTTGAGCTGACCGTGTCTTTTCCTGCTGCTCGTGCAGACGTTTATCTGACCTGGCAGGCTGACGTTCGCAGCAATTTCGGCACTATCACAGGCGATCTCGGCACATTATATGTGAACGACGACCATATTGTTCTTTCCAATGGCCATGGCGGGGAGGTTCAATACGATTTTGCCGAACCCCTCTCGCGCGGATCCCATCACCTGGGCTGGATGCGGCCCGTTATCGCCGAGTTTCGTCGCGAGCTCACCGAACCGGAGCGACGAGGGATCAACCTTTCCGAAGCCATGATGTGTGCCCAAATCACCCACCTGGCCTACCAATCTCACGGCGAAGGCGCACAATTCATTGCGGTGCCTGCGCTGCCGACAGGCCATTGAAGGTCAGCCATGCCCATGCGCTCTGCCATGAAGTGGTTCCACACCTTTTGTGTCCTTTTAGGTGTCCTGCTTCTTGCGTACCTGGTCTGGGACAGCGGTTGGGATAATCTCTGGCATCAGATGGGTCTTGTGGGTTGGGGGTTCATCCCCTTCCTTGCCATCGAACTGCTGGCGGATCTTTGCCACACACTCGGCTGGCGTGCTTGCCTGCCCACCGTGCACCGAATTATCTCACTGGACCGCCTGTTTTGTTTTCGTTTGGCGGGCTATGCATTCAACACCCTCACGCCAACCGCTGCCATCGGTGGAGAAATCGTCCGGGGGACACTGGTGGCCGGCGTTCATGCCGGTCCCGAAGCGACGGCCGGGGTCATGGTGGATAAACTGACACACACCGCAGCGCAGATCCTCTTCGTATCGCTGGGTTCTCTGATCGTGGTCTGGGGCATGGAGCTTTCATCCGGTGTCTGGGCGGCCCTCGCTGCGGCCAGTCTGCTGCTCGTGCTGGGCAGTGTCTTGTTCCTGGTATTGCAGATGCGCGGCCAGGTGGGCGGTTTGCTGCGCTGGCTGCAGGCAAGAAAAATCGGCGGCAGCCGTCTGGCCCGGGTTTCCGACCACATGAGTGCGGTGGATGAAACCTTGCAGCATTTCTACCGGGCACACCCGAAACGTTTGTTCCTGTCGTTCATATGGCATATGGCCGGTTTGGCGTGCGGCATTGGCCAGAGCTGGTGGTTTTTGTCCCTGTTGACCGCTGATTCCGCCTTTCCGGTTGCTGCTGGACTCTGGTTTCTGGGCAGTTGGTTTGATTTGGTGGGATTTGCCGTGCCCATGAACATCGGTTTGCTGGAGGGCAGCCGGGTATTGTCCTGCCGGCTCCTGGGTTTGCCGGCTGCGGTGGGTTTGGCCTACGGCATTGCTCTTCGGTTGGAGCAATTAATTCGGGCCGGAATAGGGCTGGGCTGTTACGCCTTGTTTATTATTCCGAGCGACTCGCTGCGGCGCAGACGGGCGGTTTCATCGTGACAGCCCTGCGGGTTGCTGGCATACCAACGTTATAAATACAAGAGCCTTCCGCTCCGATTATAGTGAACCCTGCCCAGCGTGGGAGATGTCCAGAGTGTGGCGACGAACTTGCCCGAAGATCAAGAGGAGAAGCGGGTGCTGTTGCAGCTTATGCAGCCTATTGTGGCGGAGTTCCAGGGTAAGCTGGACCAGCAGCGGGGCAGAAGTTACTGACAGCAAGCCTCACACTTGAGCAAAAGCTCCCCTTTACAAGGTCGGCATGAATCTTTATCATCCGGAATTGGTCCAACTTGATCGTCATCGTTGCTGCAGTACCATAGAGACGTGATGCGTGGGGGCAAATCGAGGGGCGTTTACCCGCGCTCCCCTTTTGGCGACATGGAATCTTCGGCTTCAATCCAGCACCTGATCACGCAAGCAGGGCTGGCTTAAACCGGTCGCCATACCTGTAACCCACAATAATCGGGATTTGCTGGTCTCCTGCCGCGACTCCACTTGGCCCTTGAAAGGCCCCATTCAGGATACGGACATGAAACGAACACAAGAAAACATGGTTTGCTCACGATTCGCCCGCCTGTTTGTTCTTGGGATCTCCTTTCTCAGCATGGTGTTGTTAAGCGCCATCGCTCCGCCCAACGTGCCGGCCAAAACTCGACAAGTGGTCGTGATCACCGATGCCGCTGGCCTGGGAGACAAAGGATTTAACGACGTTTGCTGGCAGGGTGTTCAGAAGGCCAAGGCCGAATTTGGTCTCGAAACCAAGTTCCTCCAGTCCAGGGAGCAGGCAGACTACGTTGCTAATCTGACCCTGGCGGCCCAACACGCCGACGTGGTGGTTACCCTTGGTTTTCTGTTTGTCGATGCGGTCAAGAAGGTTGCACCCTACTTTCCCAAAACCTATTTCATCCACGTTGAAGGGGATATCTCGGCAAGCAATGTGGCCTCTTTCGACTTCAAGTCGGAAGAAGGTGGGTTCTTGGCCGGCCTGGTGGCGGGTTTGTTCACCAAGAACCTCAAGGTGGGCGTGGTGAGCGGCATGGAGATCCCACCGGTGGAGGCCTATGTGAGCGGTTTCCGGGCCGGCATGAAAACCGCAGGCGCCATCCGTGGGCAGTCTTTGGAAACCATTGTTACCTCCGCCGGCTCCTTCAACGATCCGGTCAAAGGCAAATCGTTGGCTCAGACTCTGGTGAACCAGTACGTGGATGTGATCTTCCGCTGTGCCGGCAATACCGGCTTAGGTGTGATAGAGGCCGTGAAGGATGCCGACGGGGTCTATCTGATCTCTGACGATCTCGATATCGACGCTGAATTACCGGGCAAGGTCCTTACCAGCACCCTCAAGCGTATGGATGTGGCTGTTTACGGTGCCATTCGCGGAGCTGTGCAGGGGGAATTCAAGGCCGGCCATCAATGGCTTGGAGCCGATGACAACGCCATTGACATCACCGACATGAAATATTCGCAACAGTTGTTTTCCTCCAAGGATCTGCAACACATCCAGAAAGCACGCACCCTTCTCAAGCAGGGCAAATTCCTTATTCCCGAACGCCAGAACCTGGTGGACACCTTCCAGCCCCCTGAACTCTAAGAGCGTGTTTAGCGTGTCTGCAGATTGGCAGCGGCGCTCGAGGACACGCCCCGTTTCTTCAGTTCCGGCCGGCGGGAATGAACCACGAGAAAACCCCTTCCCATCCAGGTCAGCTCCGGTTCCTCCGACTACCTGAGCCAAACGGGGGAATGCCCTACCAACCCTTGGGCGTCGCTAACTTTTTCATGAATCCGACAAGATCATGGACCAACACCCGAAACTCGCCCACAATGCTACGCCTATCATCCGCCTGGACGGAATCGCCAAGCGCTTCGGAAACACCTGGGCCAATCTGGACATCAACGTGAGCTTTCACGAAGGCGAGATTCATGCTCTGGTAGGCGAAAACGGCGCTGGCAAATCCACCCTCCTCAAGTTGCTTTTTGGCCACCTTCAACCCGACCGTGGAACGATTTATTGGCGCAGCCAGCCTGTGATCTTCAGACATCCACTGCAGGCACAAAGAACCGGTATCGGCATGGTCCACCAGCACACTCTGATATTCCCTCAGCTCAGCACCTTGGAAAATATTATGGTAGGAGCGGAGCCCAGCCATTGGGGCTGGTTGCGCAAAACTAGGGCGCGCTTCGAAATCACCGCTCTGTGCCAAAGCTTTGGTTTTGATTTCCCTCTCGATCTGCCTGCCACGGAACTTGCCTTTTCTCAACGCCAGCAGATGGAAATCGTGCGAATGCTTTATCGGGGTGCAAAGCTTTTGCTCCTAGACGAACCCACCAGCTTGCTGGCCCCCTTCGGAAACCACTCGTTTGCTGGAACTCCTGCGCAGTCTAAAGGCTCAGGGCCACACCATTGTCTTTGTCAGCCATCGAATCGAGGAAGTGTTCGCCATCGCCGACCGTATTTCTGTGCTTATCCGCGGACGTCTGCCAGCGAGCTATGCTACTGCCGCTGTGAGCGTGGACCAGATCGCCCAGCAGATTCTGTCGGGCAAAGACGCATCGGTTTCGCCTGCAGCTGGTCCGTCGCTAATGCCGGCAAGTGTGCGGCAACCGGAAGCCGTATCAAACGCCGACCAGCCGGGAGATGACGCCAAAACCAGCCCGGCACTTCCCTTTCTGGTGCTCCATGGGCTATCCACTGGGCCGAGCGGTCACGATGCCTCACTGACAAACCTGAGCATTACCGTGATGAATCCTGGCGACGTTGTCGGCATCGGCGCAATGGTTGGGAATGGTTTGCGAACCCTTGCTCAAGTGCTGGCGGGTGTTTTCCCCCTCACTCAAGGCCACATAACCTTTCAGGGAGAAGATATCACCGTTTTCACCGCGCTCCAGCGAGCCCAGCGCGGATTTCGCTGGCTCCCAGCCAACCCCCTGGAAGAGGCGCTCCTTCCACCGCGGCCGCTGTGGGAAAATGTCTTGCTCGGTCGGCAACGCTACGGGGATCTTCAGACTTACGGAGTGTTGCGTAAACCGATGGCGATCGATCGCTGCAAGGAATTGCTGGGTTTCCACGAGGTGCGCTGCGAGAACGTAACTCAACCCCTTAACACACTTTCTGGGGGGAACCAGCAGAAGGTTGCGCTGGCCAGGATCTTTGCCGACCGTCCTCATCTGGTGGTCCTGGAACAACCAGGACACGGCCTCGACCTTCGAGCCCAGCGGCAGCTGTACCAACGGGTGCGGGCTTTGAGTGCCGAGGGGGTAACCTTCGTGGTGCTCTCCTACGATCTCGATGAACTCCTGATGCTGTCTCAGCGTGTGGGCATTCTCTTCCGTGGCCGTTTGATGGGCCTGGTGCCGAGGCGTCAGGCGCACCGAGAACAACTCGGCGCCTGGATGATGGGACTGGACCCGCCATAGAACCTGCCCAAAAACTTACGACATCGAGCCGCCTCCCGGGAGCCGCCCGTAGCAGCGCTATCCGCCAGGGATTGGGGACACTTCTGTGGGTACGGAATTACCAAGACAAGACATGATTTGCACACAGTCCTTCAGGCCGAGAACTTCCCTCCTATCAACCCAGTCGGTAACGCAGAGATTTACAGCGATGAGCTGAATTCGGATTTCAGCCAACGAAGCTGGAGAATTGACTAATCGTCTTGGAATAATGGATACTGCAAGATAAGCGATGATGATGAACTGCCGTTTGGACGCATCCTCGCACAGTCGAATTGGCGTGCGGGAGGGACTTTCTGATCGCGGGCGATCCCTGGAGTTGCCGGTCAATGCACAACAAGGCCAACGAACCCTTGATTCTGGCCCGGGACCTGACCCGCGTTTACGCCATGGGCGCAGGTGAAGTCATTGGGGTCAACGCTGTCAACCTCGACATCGCCGCGGGTGAATTGGTGGTGCTTAGCGGTAATAGTGGTTCCGGCAAGAGCACGCTACTGGCACTCCTGGCCGGTCTGGACCAGCCCACCCGAGGGGAATTGCGCGTCGGTCACTACCATCTACAACGAACTTCCCCTGCAGCCCTCACCGGCTATCGACGGCAGATGGTCGGAATGGTCTTCCAATCCTTCAATCTGCTGCCCACGCTCACCGTCCTGGAAAACGTTTCCCTGCCGGCTTTGCTCACCGGTCGAAACTACGCCGAGGTCGCGCGCCAGGCTGCGGAGCTTTTGAAATGGCTTGGACTGGAGGCACGCCTTCAACATCTCCCAGCCCAGCTATCCGGTGGGGAAATGCAGCGAACCGCCATCGCTCGCGCCCTGATCAACGATCCCGCCATTATCCTGGCAGATGAACCTACCGGCAATCTGGACAGCCTCAATAGCTCCATCGTCCTCGAACTGCTGGTGAATTTGAACCGACAGCAGGGCCGAACGGTCATCATCGCCACCCACAGCAGGTTAGTCGATAACCAGGCCACGGTGCGGATCCACCTGCATGACGGTGTCATTGTCCCAAGAGCAGTGGATTGAATTTTCCGGACCGGGAATCGTGGTGTCTGGCGATCGCCGCACACTCACTAAATCCGCTGGAATTTCAAGTTATTGACGGTAACGATCGGCCAAAATCTTCCGGTAACCAAGCAACCACATGAAACACCTGATCCTATTCATTCGCTTGTTCAACTGGTTTAGCGTGCGCCATCTGGGGCATCATCCATGGCGAACGGCCGCCGTGGTTTTCGGGATTGTTCTCGGGGCATCGGTTTTCATCAGTGTTCGCCTGGCCGTGCATGCGGCCATTGATTCCTTCGGCCGCAGCATCGACCTCATGACCGGAACCAGCGATTGGGTGGTGACCTCGCCCGGGGGCCGGGTGCCTGATCATCTGGTAACCCCTTTGCTCAACCATCCCGCGGTGCGGGGAGCCTCGCCGTTGCTCACCAGCTATGCCCAGCCAGCTTCGAAGACAGCTGAAGACCCCTTTCTGCTGCTTGGTCTGGACCCCATCCTCGACAGATCCTTTCGCGCCTGGAACCTTCAACCAACCAAAGACCCAGGACCGCAATCATGGCTGGAGCTAATGGCTTCGCCCGGCACCCTGTTCATTGGCGATCGCTTGGCCCAATCCTTCCGCGTCCATCCCGGCGATCGCATGCTGCTCGCCCACGCGCACCAAACCGTCGAATTCCGTGTATTGGCAATTCTTGCCGGGCAAGGTCTGGGATTGGTTGAGGGCGGCCGGGTGGCGGTGACAGACCTGGCGACCATGCAGGAACTTCACCGGCCTCCAGGGGTGGGTGGACCGCATCGACTTGCAGGTGAAACCGTCGGCCACCGACGGCGATATGGAACAACTTCGGTCTCTGTTGCCCGCCGGGGTTGTTCTACAAAGCCCGGATGAGACCCGCCAAAGCGGCAGGGACATGATCGACGCGTACCAGTTGAACCTATCGGTGTTAAGCTTTGTAGCGCTGTTTGTCGGGATGTATCTGGTCTACAGCCTGGTGGCCTTGAACGCAGCAGCGCGGCGCAAGGAACTGGCAACCTTGCAGGCCCTGGGCGCCTCCCCTCGCCTTTTGTTCGCGCTCTTCCTGAGCGAAGGTGCTTTGCTCGGACTGGTCGGCTGGTTATTGGCCATTCCCGTTGGTGCACTGCTCACCGGTAGGGTCCTGACCAAGGTGACCGGAACCATCAGCACTTTGTTCGTGCACTTGCCGGAAAGCCCTTTGCGCTTTGCCCCATCTGAACTCATGATTTCACTTATCGCCACCATTCTGATGGCTCTTCTGGCCGCTCTCCAGCCGGCCCGAGAAGCGATGCTGGTGCCGCCTCAAGAAACCCTTCACACCCTCTCTATGGCGCCAAATCGTTCAAAAACCGTGAGGTTTTTCGCGTTATTCGGGATGCTGCTGGTCGCTCTGGTATGGCCCATGGCACACCTGTCCGCCTTATCTGGGACGCCGCTGGGTGGCTACGCGGCCACTTTTATGCTCTTCACCGGGTTTTCCTTGATATCACCCTGGATCCTGCACTTTCTGGGAACAGTCCTGCCACCGCTGGCCAGACGCTTTGCGGGCCCGACCACGGTGCTTGCCGCTCGCTATTTGAAAGATGCGGGAGCGCGCACCGCCATTTCCGTGGGGGCACTGATCACCGCCATGGCCCTGTTTGTGGCCCTGGCAATCATGGTACACAGCTTCCGCCGAACCGTGGAAACCTGGATTGCACAGGCAGTGAGTGGTGATGTCTTTGTGCGGCCGGCCATGGCAGGAGTCAACCAGTATCGGGACCCGCTCCCCGAAGATGTGGTGGCCCAACTGCAAACCATACAGCAACGCATGGACCTTGACCTGATCCCCTACCGCAGGATTTATCTCCACTACGGACCCGTCGCCTACCAGTTCGAAGCCCTGGATATCGACGTACAAATGCGCCACGGCGGCTTCCTGTGGCTCCTGGGCCAACAGGATACGGCCCTGGCTGCCGTGCGGGCAGGGCAGGCGGTACTGGTTTCGGAGGTCTTTTCCAATCGCAGCGGACTCCGGCTTGGCGATCGATACCAGGCAACCATCAACGGAGTCCGACTGGATTTCCCCATCGTCGGCATAGTCCGTGATTATCGTACTCACGGCGGGGTGGTCTACGTTTCCCTCCAACACTACCAGCTCAAAAGCGGTGATCTAGCCTGGAATGGAGCGCGCTTGTTTGTGCCCGGCTGGGTCTCGCCATCCCGAGCTGGCCAGCGAGGCCGTGCGCCGTGAGATTCTGTCCCAGGGTGTTGGTCGTCACAACATTGAAGTGACTCTCGGGCAGGAACTGCATCGGGAGATTCTGCGGATCTTTGATGAGACCTTTGCGATCACCACAGTGATGCTGCTGATTGCGCTTCTGGTGGCGGCTCTGGGGATCACCACCACTCTGACCGTGTTGGTTCTGGAACGTACCCAACAACTGCAGACATTGGTCGCCATTGGCGGAAGCCGAGCCCAGATCCGTTCGATGATCTTCTGGGAGGCCATCTTCATGGTGGTTATTGCCGAGGCCGCCGGTTTGTTATGCGGTTTCATCCTGGCGGAGTTGCTCAATTCAGTAATCAACCGCCAATCCTTCGGCTGGACCTTCCAATCCGAATTCGATTGGCCGGCAATTGCCATGTCGGTTCCCGGCGTGCTGATCACAGCACTAATGGCTGCCTTGCCGGCCATCCGCCTGGCGTTTCGGAATCCACCTGCCCTGGTGTTGCGAGAGCGATGACATGACCAAGATGACCCATCTCACCCTGATTGCACTGGTTTGCCTGTTATCGATATGGGGCTCATCGAAACCCCGGATGGTCCACTGCACCGATGCGACCGCGGTGAAGCCACCGGCGGACAGCACCGATGGTCGATATCTGGCGGTAACCGGCCCCTGTGGTTTCGATTTCCCGCGCGACCACGGTCCCCATCCAGGCTTTCGTACCGAATGGTGGTACTACACTGGCAATTTGCAGGCGACTAGCGGTCAGCGTTTCGGCTTCCAACTGACCTTCTTTCGGCGCCAGATCAGCCCGCCGGGCTCCCGTCAACACTGGCCACAGCCGTCGTCCCCATGGCGCACTGATCAGATCTACTTTGCCCACGCCGCCTTGTCGGATCTCAGTTCCTCGCGTTTCCATCAGGGAGAAATCGTTGCCAGGGGGGCCGCGGGTTTGGCTGGCAGCTTCCAAGACCAGAACCAAACCAACGTGTTTGTGCGGAATTGGCGGCTACGCTTTCAAGGCAACCAGCACCACCTGCAAGCGGAAAGCGACGACTTTGGGTTGGATCTTCTTCTTGAGCCGGCCAAGCCTCCCGTGGCTCACGGCAAGGCCGGTTACAGCCGCAAGGGTTCTGCGCCTGAAAGTGCCAGCTGCTACTACTCGATCACCCGTCTGGCCGCCTCGGGACAGGTGACGGCCGGCGGAAAGCGATTCACCACCGATGGGATCGCCTGGATGGACCACGAATACAGCTCAGCCCCGCTGGAACCGGCATTGGTTGGTTGGGACTGGTTCAGCGTGCAGCTGTCTGATCGGAGCGAACTGATGATCTATCTGATCCGCCACCAGGACGGCAGTTACCACCCGGCATCCAGCGGCACCTATAGTGATCCGGACGGCCAGACCTTCCACCTGCCTGCCGATGCTATTCGGGTAGAGACTCTCGATCATTGGACCAGCCCCGATTCCGGCGCTCGCTACCCGCACCGATGGCGGCTCAAGATCCCGACGCAACAGCTTGACCTCTGGGTCCAACCCCAACTAGCCGACCAGGAAATGCACACTACCAGGACAGCGGGCACCCCCTACTGGGAAGGTGCTGTTGCCATCAGCGGCACTGCCAGGCAGGAGACCATTACCGGCGTCGGCTACGTGGAACTCACCGGATATGCCGGGCGGCTGCGACTGTACTGAAGGAAATCTATCGAAGGAAAACCCGCGATCGGCCGATCACGGGCTGCGTGATGTTCGTGATGGTGGAGATGAACGGGATCGAGCCGACGACCTCAGACTTTCTGATGCTGCGCCTTCCCATCCCGCCATGTCGCCAGCCAGCGACCGTCACTTCTTTGGTGTACGCTCATGGGATGTCCATCAACCGGCGATAAATCGTTTTGCGATCGCCAATCTTGATAATCAACACCAGCAGCTCGGCATCCAGCACCTGATAGACAATTCGATAGTCGCCGGCTCTGATGCGGAACAGATTCTTGACCCCCTTGAGGGGCTTGGCTCCATGAGGTCTCGAGTCGGTCGCCAGAGCATCTATCTTGGGTTTCAGTTGGAGTTGGGCCGGCAACGGCAGGGTCCGAAATTGCTTTTCAGCGATTTTCGAGAATCGGATTTGATGAAGCATGCATCAGATCCCCAGGTCCACCTTGAGCTTTTCCCACGAAACGGTCCCTTGGCGGTCGATGTCCCCCAATACCTCTCGAGCATCTTTTGCGTCGATGGCATCCTCCAGAGATTCCAGCCCATCGCGCAATGCTTCCCACTGGTCTATAGGGATCTGGACGGCAACCTTTCGGCCTTCATCATCGGTTACGTATTGGATGTTCATGCCTAACCTCTTTCCGCATTTGTTTGTTTGCCTATTTCAATCCACGGCCGCGCGCGGGTTATGCTTTGGGGACTGGATGGCCTCTATGCGTTATCCGGTTTCTCTTCGTCTTTGGTTTTATCGCCGTCGCCGGTTGCATCACCAATCCTTATTGTAAGGAACGGCTCGATATTACTGTAATCATACAGTCTAGAAAGTTTTCGCAATTCCTCACTGGACAGGACAAATTCCTGCAATTCCCGAGCTAATAGGTAAATGTGTTTGCATGGCAAATGTCGCTCCTGAAAGTCAGGACACGTACAATAATCTAATGATGTCTGATAATTATTAACTACAGCAGCATTTTCTTGTCTGTCCACTTTTTCAACTGTGATATTTTCCGTAAAAGCCCTATGTTGCCTTGTCTGTTGATGATTTAGTTTATGAACTGATGGATGCCAGTCGCCCCATGGTCCCCTGCACCTATATGAGCTAGCCCAAACCTTGTTGATATCTATATCGGTTAATGACAAGTTCAATTCAATAAGCCCTAGATGATGGGCCAATCTATACATATGTTTGCAAGGCAGCTTTCTCTTAACAAAATCAGCACATTTGCATCTTAAATTAGTTGTGAAATACGGGGTTTCAGCGCTCCCTTTGAACAGTCCAGACATATTGTCCTTATCTATACTTAACGGTTCCAATTTTTCAGATAGCGCTGAAATTTGTCCCTTTACCTGATCCGGTTCTTTGTGGATATCGGCAAGCCATTGGGGCCAAGAAATAATTCGTGCGATTGATTTCACGATCCCAGTCACCTTGCTAGTCTTGTGGACCGAGAATTAAGAATTTCACAAAATCATCTTGGGATGCGACCTCTCTAGAACTAACGATTAGGCGATTAGCCGATTTACTTGGTTTCATGATATCAAATACAACATAACCCATGTCTCTCTTATTTATCTTGGTACTAGGAGCTGCAGGAGTTGCTTCTTTTAGTTGCGTCTAAAATTGTGAGCGCCTCTAAAACTTTCATGGTTTCTTCGGTCGTTTGGGCACATCGAGTAACGGCGTGTGTCATTTCGACCCTCCCCACATGTCCCTCAATCGGATCTATTGAAGTACTGGTTATACTCGTTAAGGATTGAATACTTCATCTCTCATCATGTTTCTGGATGCCCGCCTGCGCGGGCATGACGAGCTAGAACTTCCAATTCGGTCGTCATTCCTGCGAAGGCAGGAATCCAGGAAGGTCTGTGACTCAGGCAGCCCCAGGAGAAAAACGCAACATCTCATCCTTAACGGGTATAACCAGATTTCTCCATCCCCAAAAGACTCTCCCGATGATCAGTTCCTGAATATTTCTTTCTCATGAAATCACCAACCGGTCATGAGTCCGGTAAATTCTTTTAACCGCCCAGCAATCCTAATTCCCAGTACGAATGGCGAAAATTTCCCCATTGCGAAACACATTCACATCTCCGCGTGGGTCAGAGCACAAAGTCTCCAGGGTAGATCGTGGGGACTATGCTGTGGCCGCTCTTATCATCCACATCCACCGAGATGAGCCGATGCCGTTGTCGATCTCGTAGTGCTGGCGAGCACACATCAATTATTGATCGTCTAAAGGCTTGGCTGAGAAACAAATGTTTGCCAAAAAATCAGGGCAGACTCAGTTTAGGTTGGACTATACCGTTTAAGGAAGAGATGTTTCGTTTCGGTAGGATTGCCTCGGCAAGGTGTTCATGCTTCGATACCTCAGCACGAACGGTGAAGCACGTTCGCCCTGAGGTATCGAAGGGCAGATCAAAACCGACACATTCTCCCCTAACGAGCATAACTATTTGGTTTTATTGGTGGAGATGATCGGGATCGAACCGACGACCTCAGACTTGCGAAGCCTGCGCTCTCCCAGCTGAGCTACATCCCCAAGTGGGCACTGTATAGCCCCTTTTCACCCGACTGTCAACCAATCAGATGCTGCGCGATGCCGCCTAGGGCTACGAGAGACCACAAGTCGCCGAGGTCGGTTCCAACCAGTTTGAATCGAGGTCTCAAGCAGGACACTCTGTTGCATGTCGTCGACACCAGAGCAATCCGACTTTCCTTCAAACACCTCGGTATGGTAAAAGACTGAGGAAGACCATGACAAGTTGTGCACATAGACATATGACTTTGAATTTACAAAATAAAATAGATATATCTAATGTTAACTATTTAAGTTATACACAATTAATGTTTGAATTTTATATGGTTATATTTTTTACACTCTCGATTTCTGACGCGGAATCGCTGTGCATTGCGATTCTGCAGGTTTTAATCGCGCTGCCTCTCGCTGGCTGCGGGCGAGTTCGCTAGATCGAGCTTGAGGCGCTGGAACTTGTGTGGGTGTCTTTCAACGGTGATCTGACGCTGGATGCGGATATCCGGCCTGGCAATCGCCATGGCAATTCGATCCAGAATTGATGGCGAAAGAGGTATGATGTACCGATGTTTAGCAGTACCGTTGGGGCAAGTCCGGTGGGGGTTACCCGATTATGGTCTATGCAATACCTGTGGGAGTAGTGCCGTCGTTGGAGGTTTGTCACTGTTAATCCAGGCGCAACAACGTTGCCCTTAGAGCGTGTCGAAAAAGTCGTCGCGAGTCGCATTTGTGTCATTCCGGTGAAAGCCGGAATCCAGATTTCTTGAGACTTCCTGGACCTCGGTTTTCACCGGGGTGACGGCAGAGGCAACTTGCCATCAGGCCTTTGGGACACCTTCTTAGACTTCTGTGGGTTGGTAAGATGTGGTTGAAACAGATTCAAACGTATGGCCAGCTGATTAGGTTCAGCCACACGGTTTTTGCCCTGCCCTTCGCCCTGGTTGCAGTGCTGCTGGCCCGCCTGCAACATCCCGTGGCATGGAGTACCCTGGGCTGGATTCTGCTCGCCATGGTGGCGGCCCGTTCGGCGTCCATGGGCTTTAACCGCTACGCTGATGTTCGCTTCGATCTGCTCAACCCGAGGACCGCCAATCGGCCACTCACAGCGGGAACCATCAGCAAACCAGCGGTTCTGGTCTTGATCACCGTGTCTTCGCTGGTGTTTGTCCTGGCCGCGGGCATGTTAGGGAAACTGTGCCTGCTTCTGGCCCTACCCGTATTGGTAATCCTGTTCGTATACTCCTATACAAAACGTTTCACCGCCTTCTCTCACCTGTACCTGGGCTTTGCCATCGGCCTCGCTCCCGTAGGCGCATGGATTGCCGCCTCAGGCGGGCTGGACGTGCGGATTCTGCTGCTTGCCCTGGCCCTACTCTTCTATATCGGTGGTTTTGATATCCTCTACGCCTGTCAGGACATCGATTTTGACCGTTCCGTCGGCCTCTATTCGATCCCTGCCAGGTGGGGTGCGGTACGCGCCCTACGGATCGCCGCTGCCCTGCATGTGTTGACTTTTGGCTGTCTGCTTGGTGTTTACCTGGCATTCCATCTGGGCTTGGTTTATCTGGTAATCCTGATTGTCATCGGCGGACTTTTGGTGCTGGAGCACAAGCTGGTCCAGCCGCACGACCTGACCCATATTGATTTGGCCTTCTTCCATGTGAACAGCGCCATATCCATCCTGCTCCTGCTGGCCGTGTTTCTGGATACATGGAAGTTCTGAGGCAGCGTCGAGAAATGGCGGCGCATCCCATCATGACTTCCCTGGGACAGGCTTTCCAGACGACCGAATGAGTGGAATTCCAGTGGGGCCGCCGGCTCGTTTGATTGAGAGCTCTGACTTTGAAGTCAGATACAAGAGTCTGAAGCGTGACAGCCCACAAAACCTAACCATAACTTAGGCGAAGGAGTGATCCATTGGTTTTTCGATCGTCCCCGACGATAACCACGGCGACAATGCCTTAGCCCCAAGACTGTTCACTTGAAGTGATAAAAGCTCCCCTCTCCTGCCTTTGGCAGGACTGGGGAGGGAAACCGCCTGTGAGTTTCTCTTGAGTGAACCCTATTGGCCTGAGCCCAAAACACCAGCGAGCTGATTGAACCTATGAAGACCGCCTACCGCAACCTGCAGGAATTTGTGACCGCCCTGGAGCAGGCTGGCGAACTGAAGCGTATCAACGCTCCGGTATCCGCTTACCTGGAAATCACGCACATCACCGACCTGGCTTCGAAGAGCCCGGGAGGAGGACCGGCGCTGCTGTTCGAAAATGTTGAAGGGTCAGCTTTCCCGGTCCTGACCAACGCCTTTGGCAGCATGCGGCGGATTTGCATGGCTCTTGGCGTCCCCGACCTGGACACTCTGGCAGCACGATTGCGCCGTTTTCTTGAAATGGACCCGCCCAAGTCGCTCCGCGACGCGCTGAAACTGCTCCCCCTGGCCCTGGATCTGCTGCAGTTTTTCCCTAGAAAGCAAGCCCAGGCCCCCTGCCAGGAAGTGGTGCACACTGGTGCCGCCGTCGACCTGTCGCAGCTACCGGTGTTGCAATGCTGGCCTGACGATGGCGGACCGTTCGTAACGCTGCCGGTGGTCATCACCCGCAGTCTTAAAACCGGCCGCCGCAATGCCGGCATGTATCGGCTGCAGGTCTACGATCGCACTACTACTGGCATGCACTGGCACATTCACAAGGATGGTTCCCACTATTTCAACGAATACCGCCAAGCCGGCCGCCGCATGCCGGTAGCTGTAGCCATCGGCACAGATCCCGCCACCACCTATGCCGCCACCGCCCCGCTGCCGCGCGGGGTCGACGAGATGCTGCTGGCGGGCTTCATTCGGCGCAAACCCGTGCCTATGGTGCGGTGCCGCACCGTGGATTTGGAAGTCCCGGCGGAGGCCGAATTCATTCTGGAAGGTTACGTGGATATTGATGAACGGCGGGTGGAAGGCCCGTTCGGCGATCACACCGGCTACTATTCCCTGGTAGACGAATATCCGGTGTTCCATGTGACCGCCGTCACCCACCGGCGAAACCCGATCTATGCTGCCACCATTGTTGGGCGGCCGCCGATGGAGGACTGTTTTCTGGCCAAAGCCACGGAACGGATCTTTTTGCCGCTGCTCAATGCCGTTCTGCCCGAAGTACACGACTACTGGCTGCCCTGGGAAGGAGTGTTTCATAACATCACGGTCCTGAGCATCGCCAAGGAGTATCCCGGACATGCGCGCCGGATCATGAGCGCCCTTTGGGGGCAGGGACAGATGAGCTTCTGCAAGGTCCTGGTAGTGCTGGACCGCGACGTCGACCTCACCCAGCCGCGGCAGCTTCTGGCAACCATCCTGGATATGGTTGATCTGGAAACTGACGTCTACATCAGCGAAGGGGTTTTGGACGTACTCGATCACAGCGCACCTGACCCTTTGTTTGGCGGTAAGGTGGGTATCGATGCCACGCGCCGCATGCCTGGCGAGCGTGATCGAGTTTCGGCGCCGTCCCCACCATCCCGTTTCGAACCGCAGAACGAACAAATTGCTGCAGCTCTGCAAAGCGTTGCCGAATCTCTGCTGGGGTTTCACATGCCGGCGTTCACCACTCGCCACCGGCTGTTACTGATGAACTTAAGAAAAGACGGGAGGCTTTCCGGAGGCGCCCTGGCTCACGGCTTGTTGGCGCATCCGCACCTGGCCGCATTCACGATCCTGGTCCTGTATGACGCTCACATCGATTTGCGCGATAACTCCCTGGTTTTGTGGAAAGTATTCAACAATGTGGACCCGAAGCGCGATATCATAAGGGTTCACGGCCGGATGTTAATCGACGCCACCAAGAAGGGTCAAGAAGATGGCCACCAGCGGCCATGGCCCGAGGATATTGTGATGAGCCCCGAAATCGTCGAACGGGTCCAACAGCGCGCCGGTGAATTGGGCATTGAAGACCTGCTGAGGGGGTGAAGCTGAGGCTGGTACGGAGAGTTC
>CAWHGA010000028.1:0-112679 GCA_963828705.1 uncultured delta proteobacterium | reverse complement strand
GCCACTCCACGCTAGCCCGACTGGTGCTGGTGTCAAAGCAAAAGGAGCACTGTGGGATGCAGGCCGAACTGGCCAGGGAGATCAGAGCCAGCAGCACTTTAGGCGGGATGCGGCGTCAGAACCCAAGTTTCGCACATGGATTTAATGTTTTTGGCCTATGGCACTGTCAATAAAATCCAGCATATAGAGAAGGTATTCGGTTTCGGAACCGTCCGGAATTAGCTGGCTTGACAACATAAAAAACCTGCCGGATACGATCGAGGAGAAGGGCAGCACCGCCAGCTGTAACGCGCCCCGATATTGACACTAGTTTGAACTGAGATTCCCTGTTGCCGTACTACAGGGAGTCGATCCTGGTCATCGTTGGGATGTTTGAGTTTGCTTTGTCAGGGGGAAGCCCGGCTTTTTTGGTTTGTGGAAGGATAGAAACTGCAAATGGGTACCCAAGCGAAAAGGCTTCAAAGTGTTAGAGCCATCCGGCCATGAGATGGCTTCGAGAGCTTGATTTCTATCCTCGCGCTTCCCCGTGGTGCTTCCCCAACAAAAAATGGATTACAATCAAAATGACTGTAACCCATTGATTTACTTGGTGGGCCGTCGCGGAATCGAACCGCGAACCTCCTGATTAAGAGTCAGCTGCTCTACCAATTGAGCTAACGGCCCAGCTATCGGTATCTCTTGTACCGAGATTCCCTGAGGAATCCGGCGAATAATTACCCGCATTGGGGGCCAGAAAACCAGCTCCTGAAGGCTCATCAACTGCGATGAACCGCTTTCCATCTGCCAGCCCTACAGGTTCGGCCTATATACAATCCTTCTTGGTGAAAATCAACCGCGAATTAAGGGTTTTTGTCCCTGCCTGTGAGACCCGACAGAAGGGGCTGCTGCCTGAACACCCGATGTAATTACTTAGACAGGAGTTTAAGAGATCTTCCGGTGAAAAACTGAATTAAGTAGTAAATTCAGTGTCATAACGTCGCAAAAGTGTAAGACCCTACTGCGTCCCAGAATTTTGTTGACGAGGCACGAGCTTTCCCGTAGTAATAAGGGATAACATATCGAAAAAGCTCAGCTTGAGTGGAAAATGCCAGTTGGGTCTTACGAAAAATCACGCCCAATTCTCTGATTTTTTAACTCCTGTCAGTGCCATTCGGGACATTAGAGAACGCAAACACTAATCCACTTGCCCCCGGTGAACGGTTACATAAAATCCTTAGCCCCGCAACAGTGCTCTCAAACCCTGCTAAAAACAACGACACCATTTTGGCCGCCAAATCCAAATGAATTGGACATAGCTGCTTTGACCTTTGCCTCTCTTGCCTCGTTAGCGACTATATTAAGATCGCATTCCGGATCTCTTAAATTATAGTTTATGGTCGGAGGCATGACACCATGGAATAGGGTTAGGACCGTTGCTGCAGCTTCTATCGCCCCAGCAGCTCCTAAAGTATGCCCGATCATAGACTTATTTGAACTGACTGGAACTCTTCTTGCGTATTCTCCAAACGCCATATTTATCGCATTACTCTCTACTCTATCGTTGACTTTGGTTGATGTTCCATGGGCATTAATGAATTCAATATCCTCAATGTTGATTCTTGCATCTTTAGCAGCCTGGATAATTGCCAACAGCAGCCGCACTGCCATTGGGTTCAGGGATGGCTATGTTATATCCATCACAACTCATCCCAAATCCTTTGAGCAATGCCAATATTTCTGCACCACGATTTCTTGCGTGTTCGATGGTTTCAAGCACCAAGACACTAGATCCTTCGCCAATGACAAATCCATCCCTATCCAAATCAAACGGACGACTCGCCATCTCTGGGCTGCTGTTTCTCTGCGAAAGAACTCCCATGCAGGAGTATCCATCCAACACAAACGGCGTGATAGTCGATTCCGCCCCACCTGCCAGGATAACATCGGCCCAGCCTTGTCTGAGGATTCCAAGTGCCATGCCGATGGCATGCGCCCCCGTCGCACACGCTGTGGAAACCCCCAGGTTTGGACCTTGAATACCCAAACTTATTGACACATTGCACGCCGGCATATTAGGAATGACTTTGGGTATCGTCAAGGCATTAACAGAGCCCGGCCCTTTTTGGGCAAATCTCATATACTGCTCTTCCAAGTTATGATAGTCTCCAGCTGCCGAACCTATGACACATCCTATTCGAGACAGATTTTCTTTGTTGAGATCCAGTCCTGCGTCTTGTACCGCCTCAAATGCAGCACATACAGCAAGCTGTGATACCCTTGCCATTCTTCGAATCTGCCTATGGCTGAGAAAAGTTTCCGGTCGAAAAGATGATATTTCTGATGCAATCCTAGTTTTATGTCGGGATGAATCGAATGTATCAATTGGTTTTACACCAGATACACCAGCTACCAGAGAATCCCAGAAGCGATCTTTGGTGCAGCCTATTGATGAAAAGACACCAATACCGGTAACAGCAATATCAGTTTCGCATATGCTCATTTGAATAATCCGATCTTAATGAGTATTGTCCAATGTTTTGAGCTGGACATAAAACATAATCAAGCTGACACGACAGCTTACTATACCAAATTACAAGAAAATCTAGAATGCAATATGATTTGAAATTGTAGTCTTGTAACATTCATACCGTAAAAGGATATCACAAAATGCCATATATAAAATCGGAAAGAAGAAAGTCTTTTGATATTTATCTGGAAGCATGCGCCAAAACCATCGAAAACGAAGGTGAACTGAATTACTGCATTTATAAGCTTTCGACCCTGCTCATCAGCCGTATTGGCGAAAGTTACGACAAACTTAGCATGTGCTCAAGTGCCATGGAGCACGCCAAACTCGAATGGTATCGGAAAAGGCTGTCGCCGTATGAAGACAAGAAGATCGACGAGAACGGGGATATTTGAACGAACTGTGGCCGACCCCCTTTTCGTATGATCAGGCGCATAGCTTTGAGGTCATTTCTGCTATCTCCTTTCTGCCTTGGGTTTCCGAAAAGAGAAACTATTTTCATTAGCGACTTGCGCAGTTTAGCAAATTCTATGATGAACGGCCTTCTTATTTGAGGGATTGACGATACTGGAGCCAGGGGTTTTGGTCAATGGGATCGAGGCTACCAAGACCGCAGCGGCCTTGATGTCCTCGCGGGTCACAGGGGGCATTCAATGAGAAGGCCCTTGAAGTCGCTGGGACCTTGGGGCCGCTTATCGTGCTGACTGATCCAGCAAAGGCGTGGCCGTTCCAACTGACAGGCAAGGCCGGCGGTGCCACCCTTACAGGTGCGGGTGAGATCCTGGATGCCCTGCACGACAGAAGCTTCACCACAAACATCGAGGCTCAGGGCGCCTCGATTGCCGAGTTTATCAATTTGGTCGACAAACCCTCACCAAAGGAAGGTGCCGGAGCCAGTGGTATCGGCAAAATCAGCCTGAGCCTGAGTGAGCTTGCCAAGCCTCTTAAGTTGGGCGGCACGCTCGCCAAACCGTCCCTGGCCATTGATCCGACTCAGGCGGCGCTCACCGTAGGTAAGACCGTGGGAAGTGTGGCGCTCTTCGGCCCGGTGGGCATTGCCGCGGCCCTGGCCAGCAGCAGCAAGGGCAATGAAAACCCATGTGTTGCTGCCATCGATGCCGCGAAAAAAGGTGTCAAATCCTCCGGCGCCAAGGAAGAGCAAAAGGGTACGGTAGATAAGGTTACACAGGGTGCCAAGGGTGCGGTCCAGGGCTCCGGCGACAAGCTCAAGAAGCTCCTTTGGCAGATAGAACGTGCCGGTAAAGGTTGGCGAAAAAAGCAGTGGAATCTGGTTTTCATGGCGCATTGAACGAAATCCCAGAAGCAAACTTACGGCCATGACACGCGAGTTGATGGTCTTCAGACGTTGCTGCAAAGCTTCCTAAATCCCCTCTCCCTTTGGGGGAAGGTTAGTGTGAAAACAAAAAAAGAACGCCGGGTGGCCTTCGACTCAATACTCCCTCTTCATTGCCACCTAAAACGAGTGACCCCTTCAATGTTGAGAACCTGCTCTCAGGGGCGGTTTTCTCGTCGATGTTCGAGAAAGGTCAACCCCTGGCCGTTATTGTCGATATCCAAAAGTAACCGGAACCCTTACTGCTCGTGGATAATCTGATCTACCTTAGAGAAGAAGATTGAGATGCCCTTCTGCTGGACTCGCGGATGTTTTAGAAGCTGGTGACAAAGGCGAGGGAAAAATCCAAGAGATCATCTGTTCGCAAAGATATCACCGGAACAGAGGTGAGAGCGCTTCTGGGCGGGACCACTCAATCGTGAACTCCGCAGATTTAGAGGGTTGTCACGATACAAGAGTATCAAAATCATCCCCGCTATGAATCAGGCACCTCCAGGGTGTTCCGCTTCTGGCAAGAAAGCGGGTCGTGCATCGCACGCAGCAGTAACGATGGGCAGCCGGTTCGTCGTTAGCCACATATTCCGATAGGTAACAAAACAGCTGGAAGTCGTTGATGCTATATTGCGAACTCACTATTGCGTGGGGGGATGGTATCCAAAACTCCCAAACGGACCAAGTCCTATGGTGATGCCATAAATAAGAGCTTTCAAGGAATTCGTCTCCACAAAGATCACGTCTCTGTCCTGGACTTCGAGTGTCCGACCAGCGGCTTTTTGAATCTCGCTATAGCTCAACTGGATGACTTCGCGCTTGCCATCATTGGCAGAGCGAACCAGTTTGATGTCTCCCGCCTCCGCCGTGGTCGCAAGGCCACCCGCAGAGACAATTGCCTCATTGACGGACATTTGCTTCTTTATGGGGTACGAACCGGGTTTCTTGACGGCTCCATCGACGTATACGACGCCTGCTTCCGGCACAAAGATCACATCACCGCCTTTGATCTCGATATTCAGCTCCGTGCGGCCTTTCTTGATCAGATCCTCAAGATCGACCAGAAATATGTTGGTGTTTTCGGGCTGATCGGCAACCCTGCGCACCTGGATGGTGCGCCCAGCTTTTTCATCCAGACCTTCGGCCAGAGCCAGAGCGTCCAAAAGACGCCGGCGTGCTGGGAATTCAAAGGAGCCCGGTTTTTTCACGGCGCCCACAACCGTAATCTTTCGCCCATGTTGTTCTTGAACGTAGATATTGGCGTGGGGGTCTTGAAGAAACTTAGCCCTGTAGAGATCCTCAATCTTCCGTTCCGCTTCTCTCGTGGTGAGCCCAACCACTTCCACCGGTCCGATGAGGGGTAAGGTAATGGTTCCACGGGATCCTGCCCGAGCCTGCGTGTTCAGTTCTTGGGCCTCAAAAATGGTAACCCAGACAAGATCGCCTGAACTTAGAACGTAATCCCGCGGCTCTTGAGGGCCGGAGATGGAAACAAACAGCTTGTCATTGAAATTCTTTACTTCTTGTTGCGAGGTGTTTTCACGGGCAACGACATCTTCCAGCTTGGCTGTCGTTTTTGGTCCACTCGAGGTCGAGCAGCTTGCTACCAAAAGCGCCAATCCCACAATGGAAGCCGTTTCACGTCCCCACAGAAGGCATTTGCCAAAATGACCCCGGTATTTCATATGCAACCCCATCCTGATAGCCGGCACAGATCAAATTGCGCCTGTTCTTGCCCCCAAACCCGGGCAATGGCAGCAGCAATGAGAAGGGGCAAGTCACCAGACCGAAGCGGAGTACTTCCATGAGCGCCGAAAAGATGAGTCCAAACAAGCGGATCCTGAAAATACAACGGCGGCACCACCAGGCACCGCCATCAATGAATCTGCCCGAACAAAAACCCTAATTCGTTCAGATTCCTTTTTTATTCCTGCAGGTTACATTGTTGCGCTGATGACCTGAATTGCCAGACCTGTTCCTAAAAGGGGCTGGTCTCATCGTCGCCGCTCAAACCGAACCCCAAACCAACTCCGAGCCCTGCCAGGCCAACTGTCGCAATTCCAATCTTTGCTCCGGTGGACAGACCGCCAGGAGAAGGGTTGCCGCCTTCCTTGGGGGGAGGTGGATTAGGAGCCATATTGGCCTGTGCCAGTGTGATGAACTGACCCGACTGGATGAGTTGCTCGCCATCCAGGCCGGCGACACGCAATGCTCCCTGGTGTACGGTCAATTGTGTCTGGTTTTCAGTAACGGCAATGGTTCCTCTCACCAAGCCATCGCTACTGGCGGGTATGATGGCCTCTTGAACCTCAATCAGATCCCGCGCCGTATGAAAGGCAAGTCGTTTAGCGTTAGCGCTGATGGCGAAATCAATTGACCCGCTTTTCACCGCCAAGTCCCATTTGCTCTGAGCTTCGCTCAAGGCGAAAATGGCCTTGTCACGTGCCACCAGTTGCAGCCCCTGGGTTTGAACCAGGCACTTGCCATCACACGCCAGCATCGACCCTTGAGGGAGGGGCATTTCGGATCTGAACTGACTGACCTCTTTCCCATCAGAGAGGACGCTGACTTTTCCTGCCGGTATGACTCGCGCCGGCGAAGCGGCCATGGCCAACACCGGCTGCAACAGGAACAATGCCGCCACAACCACAACCACCGATTCCTTCCACCCTTTCATGGTCTTCCCTCTCTATACTATAAGATCGACTGGTTAAGACAGGTGAAACTCCGACGTACTTAAAATCTAGCGACACCGTGCAGTTTCGTCAACATAAATCTTCGCAAGAAGCCTTGTTTACCTAAAGAATCCTGTTGACATCCGCGGCAATTCAGTTCTGACTCTAACGTGGATTTTAAGGTTTATACTGTCGCATGCAACATATATGTTGCATGCATTTGTGTCACATGCGACAGTCCTTCTGGCGCCGTTTAACCCCCCTAGCCGGCCTTCTGTAGCATACGATATTGTTTTTACTGTTTATTTTTAAGATAATGGCAGGTTTGGTTCTTCCCGGCATGAACCTTGATAGTAGTCAGTATACAACGTCGGCTATCCGTGCGACCGGAAGGAGAGAGCGTGAAAGCAAACATTATTGTACAGTTTGAATCGGAAGAATCGAAAAAATGTAAGGATTTTAATAGCATTATGCCGTTTAGAGCACTAGTAACCAGTTACACCGGTTATTCCAACCCAAAGACCTGCTTGTTTAAGGAGAAGCAAAGGCTATGCTGAAACGTTGTGGGTCTGGACTGTTGATTTGAATGAAAAGAGAATTCGGAAACTGAGACGTGGTTACTATATATATTCAGAAGATGAGCCAAATACCATGAAGCCAGAGGCAGGCAAGGAAGAAGACGGACTAGTCCCGGTATCATCCGCATACTCTAATTTGCCGGCGGTGGATTCACGACAACCCATCCCGGAATTCGAGGATTCAGCAGATCTGCGGGACTATCTGGAGATCGTGCTCAGGCGCAAGTGGCTGGTGTTTACCTTCCTGCTGGCGACCTTTGTTACCGTGTTGGTGGTGAGTCTTGCCATGAAACCGGTCTTCAAGGCCGGCGGCAAAATCGAACTGAGCATGCAGGTACCCAAGGTCACCAAGTTCGAAGATCTTGCGGCCTCCCAATTGCAAACTCGCGAGTTCATCCAGACACACGTGAAATTGCTGCAGAGCGAGTCGCTGGCGCGGCGAGTGATCGAAAAGCTGCAACTCGATCAGCATCATATCTTTACCTTGGCGGGTGCCAAAGAAAGTGACCAGGAAGGCCTCTTCCATAGTGTTCGGGAAACCTTCAAGGACATGAAAGACAAGTTCAAAGGATGGTTCCAGGTCAACAAAGAACCGGGCAATGGTCTTGCCCAAAGACGCAACCTCAAAAAAATAGAAAAGTGGTTTGCAGAAAACCTCCAGGTCCAGCCCGAACGTGACACCACTCTCATATCACTTTCTTTCAGGTCCATAGATCCTGTCCTGACCCGTGATGTCGTCAACGCACTCATCCACGAGTTTATCGGCTGGCAAATGGACAAAAGAATCGCTGCAGCCGGCACCGCCAAGCAGCAATTGTTGAAGCAGATTGAACAAGTGCGTATCCAACTGGAAAAGTCGGAAGCCAGTTTGAATCAGTTTGCTCAAAAGGCGGGCATCGTATCCTTGGATTCCAATCTCAACCTGGTTTATCGCCAGTTGGAGGAGATCAACAAAGCTCTGGCCCTTGCCGAGGCGGAGCGTATTTCCAAGGAAGCCCTTTACAAACAAGCCCGGGAGGGTGACGTTGGCACCCTGACCCTGGTTAGTGAAAACAAGCTGATTCAGCAGTTGCGCGAGGAATACATAAGGCGCATGGCCGAATATGAGGAGGGCCATGCGGTTTTCAAGGATGATTACCCCAAGCTAAAGACGCTCAAGGCCAGAGATGCTGGAGATCCAGCAGAAAATCGCCGGGGAAGAAGGGCGGATTGCAAACTCCATCAAAAGGGATTATCTCACTGCCCGGCAAAAAGAGGAGGATCTTAAGCAGAGCGCCGAAGAGAGGAAAAACCTGGCATTGCAGCTCAATGATCGGGCCACGCAGTATAAGATCCTCGATCGGGAAGTGGAGAGCAACAAGCAAATCCACCAGAGCCTGCTCGCCCGGGGCAAGGAGATTGACGCCAATGTCGGGACGGAACTCGGCAACATCCAGGTGGTGGACTATGCCGACCAGCCCTTGAGACCTTACAAACCCAATATTCAGCTCAACCTTCTGCTCGCTATTGTGGTCGGGCTCATGGGCGGAGTGGGCCTGGCCTTTTTCCTGGAGTACCTTGACAATACGGTAAAGCGTATCGATGAGATATCGGAGCGTTTCAGGATTTCCGTGCTTGGAGTGGTGCCCCTTTCCGGAGGCGAAGAGGCGCAGGGGATGGACCGTTTGATTCAGATCAAGCCCAAATCCAGCTTTTCCGAAGCCATCCGGACGGCGAAAGTATCCATTCAACTGGCACGGGCCATGGATTCGCCGACCAAGACGCTCCTCATTACCAGCACCAATGCCGGCGAAGGGAAATCCACGATTGCATCCAACCTGGCCCAGGCGTTTGCGTCCGAAGAGAAGGTTCTGTTGCTGGACGCCGACTTGAGAAGGCCTCGCCTGCACAAGGTCTTTTCCAATGGCAACCGTAAAGTCATGGGCCTCAGTCAGTTCTTGAGCGGGGTATGCAAAGCCGACGAGCTAATACAGCGTACCGACGTGGCCAATCTCTACTTCATGGCGGCCGGGCCTATTCCTCCCAACCCAGCGGAACTCCTCGCTTCGAGCCGCATGAAGACACTCATTGAAACACTCGCCAAGCGTTTCGATCGAATTATTATCGATGGTCCTCCTTATGCTGGGTTTGCCGATGTTCTGGTGCTGAGTAACTGCGTCAATGGGGTGATCCTGATCAGTACCCTGGGGCAGACGCACCGGGAAGCTCTGCGGATTTTTCTGCGGGGCCTTCACAACGTGCGCGGGACGCTTCTGGGAAGCATTGTCAACAGGCTCAACATCAGTCATCAATATGGCGGCTACTACTACAAATACTACAAATACTACCATTATCATTACCATCCCTATGGGGATCAAAGCGAAGCGGACGGACACTGAAAGCGTCCCAAAACAACTTGAAAACGAGCAGACCTGAGGGGCGTTTTGCGAGGTAGTGAGGTAGTATTGACTATTTTACATCACCATGACTCTTGTCCAACCTGCAGCTTGGGATCGGTGACGAGAATAAAGCGAAACGGATGGATATCTATAATCCCAAAAAGTAAGCTCTATCGCTGTAGTCGTTGTGGTGCTAAATTCCTCCAAATATTGGGTTTGGTTTCATGGCGTCTTAGACTGGAAAATGCACGTTTCGACAATGATTGGTTCAAGCGTAACAGGCTAAAGATGTTAATCGTGGCAGCCTCTTTATGCATTTGTGTCTACTTATGTTATCGCTTGGTTATATATCTCTAATATCTGGAATTAAACTAAGTATGAGGCGGTGCTTTCTTATACCATGGCCGCATAGACGAATCAGTAGTTTCCGTGTAATCAGACCATTCAAAACAAGCAGGGTGCTATTCAACGCATGTTAGCTCAATTCAAGAACCCCAGGCTCTACTTTATGCTTCTAACCGACTCGGTCATTTTCATCATGGCTTATGTGTCGGCCTATTTACTTCGTTTTGAGTTCGCTCTGGATCCATACTATATTGGTCAGATCAAGCGAGTCCTCCCCTATCTGATACCCACTAAGTTGGCAGTATTTTTTGTGTTCGGACTGTACCGGGGAATGTGGCGATACTCCAGTATAAAGGATTTCTGGCGGTTGGGGCAGGCGTCGTTTCTATCAATGCTGCTAACCATTGCCATCGTGCTTTACGTCTATACCTTGACAGGTTTCCCACGCTCTGTTTTTCTGATCGATGGAATACTGACGTTTGTTATGACCGGTGGTCTCCGCATGGGAATTCGCTCGTATTACGCAGCAAAGATGACGTCTGGAGGAGTCCGAGTTTTTTCCCTGCCACGACTGGTAAGACCCCGCAGGGACACCAAGCGCATTCTGATCCTTGGAGCTGGGGACCACGCTGAGAAAATGTTGCGGGAGATATCTGGCAATCCACAACTCGGCTATGAGGTCGTTGGTTTTCTGGATGATGATTCCGGCAAGCATGGCCGCGCCGTGCATGGAGTGCCGGTGCTCGGCAGCGTGGAAATGCTCCCTAAGATCATGGAAATATACGAAATCATTGAGGTCTTCATTTGTATGCCTAGCGCGACGGGTGCCCAGATGCGCCGCATTGTGGAAATCTGTAAGCGTAGCCAAGTACCTCACAAGACCTTGCCGACCATCGGCGAGATTATAGATGGCCAGGTGAGTATCAAAGCCTTGCGCGATGTGAATTATGAAGACCTGTTGAGACGTCCGCCCGTTCACCTGGATACGACAGGAATTTTGGATTACATCTCGGGTCGGACTATCCTGGTGACAGGAGCCGGGGGATCGATCGGGGCTGAACTTTGTCGTCAGTTGAGCCGTTTTGATCCGGAGAAGCTCATCCTCATCGATGCCAACGAAGCAAACCTTTTCAATATTCAAATGGAATTTCGATGCTAACCCCAAAGGTCCTGACCACCATTGTATCTTGAGCTCAATTCAGGATCGAGACCTCATGGAACGCATCTATAGCAGATACCGTCCACAGATTGTTTTTCATGCCGCAGCCTACAAGCATGTTCCGATGCTCGAAAGCTATCCGTGGGAAGCCATTTTCAACAATGTTCTGGGAAGCAACGTGACGATGGAATTGGCATTGAAATACGGAGTGGAGCGCTTTGTGTTGGTATCAACCGACAAGGCGGTAAGACCGACCAATGTCATGGGAACCACAAAGCGCTTGGCCGAGCTGATACTGCAGTCCTTGCAGCAAAACGGAACACGGTTCATGGCTGTGAGGTTTGGTAACGTGTTGGGCTCATCGGGGTCTGTGGCCCCCCTCTTCCAGAAACAGATCCGGCAGGGAGGACCGGTTACCGTCACTCACCCCGACATGACTCGTTACTTCATGACCATTTCCGAAGCCGCTCAGCTGATTTTACAGGCCGGGGCCATGGGCGAGGGCGGCGAGGTCTTCGTTCTTGAAATGGGGACACCCGTCAAGATTGCAGATATGGCCAGAGACCTTATCATCCTCTCCGGGAAAGAGCCTGGAAAGGATATCGAGATCGCTTTTACCGGCATTCGGCCGGGTGAAAAGCTTTATGAGGAACTGATCACAGCGAGTGAAGAGGTCGCGACCACGAGACACGAGAAAATCATGGTGCTGCGATCCAACGGACACTGCAGCCATGGGAAGCCTCAACAAGGCTCTTTAGAAAACCTGGACCAGGATCTGAACGAACTTTATCGCATTGCCAAGACCCACGACGCCTGCGCCATCAAAGAGAAGCTAAAGCAACTCGTCCCTGAATACACCCCTCAAGAAAACAAATTCGTCCCGTGAAAACAGCTGGCTGAGGACTGCCCAAAACAAACGACAAAGCCTGCATGCTTCTGCTGGTCGGTGATTGAGAGTTGGCAGCGACAAGAGCCGGTCAATGTCCAACTTCCTTGTCACTCCGGAGTTCGTCGTCTGATCCAACCGAACCTATCAACAACCGCGTTTTGTTCCATCCATGCCAAAATTGCCGGCAACAAGATAAGCGAAGCCGACAGTTCCGCAAAAATACCCAGTCCGGCCAGCCACCCGATACTCTGCAAACCAGGATAATGAGAGCATACGAGGGAGCCGAACCCCATCAAAGTGGTGAGTGAAGTCAGCAGGACGGCGCGGCCGATTTGTCTGAGCATTATCGTAAGCGGCAGTTCCGGTTCCTGCTTCCAGTGGTTGATCATGAGAACGCCGTCATTAATGCAGATGCCGATCATCATTGGTAGGACTATGAAATTAATGTAGTTGAAGCGAAGTGATGCGAGAGCCATGGTGCCTAGCATGGTCACGAGAGCTGCAACCAGTGGAATTGTGGCCAGGGCTGCCGATAGTGGACGCCGGAAGGCAGCAACAACCAAAAAGACAATCGCAAGGCTTGCCAGCAGGACCGTTTTATCCAAATCAAGCCAAACCTGTTGCTTGAGATAGTGAGTCAACACGGGGAATCCCCCCAGTCGCCACTGGTTTGTTGCCAGGCCGTTGCTTGCCGTTGCTTGTTGGAGGTCTGCGGTTAGATGGTCGAGGTCGCTTTTCAGCCACAAACCGGTTCGCGGGTAGATGTAGGTGAGCAACTTGTGCCGGGGATTGCGCTTCCCCAGAAAAGGATCGATTAGCGATGACAGACCAGCCTGGGCAAAGCTTTCTGGATGCAGTTCGCCGTGCGGTCGCAGTAGAGTCCTGAGCCACTGCAAATATGAATCGTATTCGGGGAGATACCGAAAACCGTTTTCCTGCAACTCCCGCCTGAAGGTGGTTTCGATACGCTGGGGGTCTAAATCCGATGCATGAGCGGCGAAAAATGCCAGCGAATGTCGTTGACTCTCCGGTGCCGGCAGATAAGACAGTATGCTTCGGTAGTGGGCCAACCGTCCCTCCGCCTGCAAACGATCCAGGGCACTATTCAAGTGGAGAGCACGATCAAGCAATTCCGTATCGTTTTCACCTTCCATAACCAAAAGCAAGTAGCCACTGGCTCCACCCAAAAGGGACTCCAGCTGTTTTTGTGCCGACTGCACACCAGTCTGCTGTGGCCGCAAAGAACGCAGGTCGTCGTCGAAAGATACGCCGAACGAAGACACAGTCAGGAAGGCCAGAATCACCACCCAACCCCCGATCACCCAGCGGGGACGGCGTTGTACCATGGCAAACAATCGTTCCAAACCGAAATTGGAAATCGGCCGCACCTGGCGAAAAGTCCAGCCTCGTTGGTGCTGCCAGACCAACAACGCAGGCAGCACCACCACCATGGCCAGGAGGCAGAACATAAGCCCAGGCCGGTGATGATCCCCAATTCGCGAAATCCCCGGAAGGATGAGGCACCAAGTGTTAGAAAACCGGTTGCCGAGGTCAAACCGCCCACCACGATACCGCGCCCGCTCTTTTGTAGCGCCAGACGCAATGCGGTGGAGTGATCTTCACTGTGGTAAGCGGCCAGATAGAAATTGAGAAGGTATATGGCGAAATCGGTGCCTAAACCGAGGAGGACTCCGCCAAAAGTGCCTGTAAGAATACTTACGTGGCCAAAGATGAGCCGTAAAGATCCAAAAGTCCAGGTGATACCCATAGCAAGTGGCACCAGCATCAGGAACAGAATGCGCAATTTCTGAAAACCAGGTAGAACAACAGGCCAATGCCCACGAATGACACGATCAGAGTGTTTTGCAGGTCTTTGCGAGTGAGAGCCTCGTCCGCAAAGGCGATAGGGTAGCCACCAGCAAAAGTGATGACGGGACTTTCCCGGTTGGCGGGTTGCGCCTGACGCCAGGTGGCAATGGCACTTTCGGCAGCCGAATGGGCAGCAGCCATCAGAATTTTGGTATACGGAATGTTGCGCGCCGACACGCTGGGACGAATGAACACCAGGAGATGACGATGTTCCTTGTCCACCAGATATCCGTCCGATATTTCCAGAGCGCCGAAGGTCTGCTCGCCAAGCCAGCGAGAAAGCCAAAGGGTTCTAAGACCAAGAGGGTCACGCACAATCAGTTCCCCGGCGCCACCCTGCATGGGTAGCAACAACAAACGTTTGTTTTCCTGTATCTGCTGATGAATACCGGTGTCGCTCAATAGCTGCAACAGGTCATTTCGACCCTGGCTCGGACAGAAACAAACCGGCGTTGGGCATCAGAACATCGGTGAAAAACCTCTGCTGCTGTGCCGTGACCCGTGCATCGAGACTCGTGATGGATGGAACCGAGGCCATCCGCTGGACGAATTCGTCCACCACCAGTTTGCCGTCATCCAGTTGCTCCGGGCTGGGAACACTAATCATTGCCACCAGCACGTCCTCGGTGCCGGCATCCTGAAGGTCCGCCAGCAACTCACGAGCGATATGGTCTTGTGACGGCAGAAGTGAATCGAGGCTGGTGTTCATTTGAAGCTGGGTGATCAGAGCGATGGCTGTGGCCGTCAGGGCCAGGGCGAACACCAAAATGACGCGGTGGGACCGAATGATGAAGTCCGCGAGGAATGCAAAAAATTTCTCTGACATAGCTCAACTAGTGTGTTCTGATCTTCACAGTCAGGCAACATGCCGAACTCTGATCCAACTCCCGGTTCAAAGTGCATATCCCCCATAGCTGTGGCACAGAGGATTGAGGGTCAGGCCACGACGGCAATGCGGCTGGAACCGCCCGGTTGTTTTTCGACGCGGATCTGGGTGGGGATTTCATCGGCCAGGCGTTTGACATGAGAGATGACACCCACCATCTTGCCGTTGGCGCGCAGCCTCTTGAGGGCTGCCATCACCCGGTAGAGCATTTCATCGTCCAGGGTGCCGAAGCCTTCGTCCAGAAATAGCGACTCGATCCTTCTTTCGTCGCTGGCCATCTCCGAAAGCCCCAGAGCCAGGCACAGGCTGACCACAAAAGACTCACCGCCGGACAGGGTCTTGACCGGCCGGGCAGTCCTCGCCTGAAGAACATCCTCGATCTGCAGCCCGAATCCTTCCTCCGAAAGTGGTCGCAGGAAGTATCGTCCGCTCAGCACTTCCAAATGGCTGTTGGCCCGGTCCAGCAAGCGTTCCAGCATGAGCCGCTGGAGTTTGTTCCTGACGGCGGTGGGATCTTGCGATTGCAGCGCGCGCTGTTGCGCCAGCATCCGGTCACAGACCTTTTGCTGCTCGGCGATAGTCCGCAGCATCTCGCGGTAGTCTCGTTCCGCCTCACGCTGTTCGCGGAGATCGGCTTCCTGGTCCCGCAAGTCTACCTGGAGGGCGTCACGGTGCTTGCCGGCTTCTATCATCTTCCAGCGTATCAGCTCCAAGGAATCCTCTACCGGCCGGTTCGGTGCGGGCCAATACCAGCGCCTGCTGGGCCGCTTCCTGGCGTGATCGCGCTTCGGTCAACACCTGCTCGGTGGCTGCATGCCGTTCCCTGATAATCTCCCCCTTTTCCAGCCAACGGACACTGGTTCTCAGTTCGTGCCAATGAACCGATGGCGGCGGCAAGGGCTTGCTCCAGGAGTATTGCTTCGGCTTCGGCCGCCGCAGCCTGAGTTTGTTGCGCATGGTCTTTGGCCTCGGGAAGGGCGGTGTGTTCTTCTCGGAGCGCCCGGCGAACGGTTTCGATTTCCTGATGTAGGGCAAGCTGTTCGGCATTGCGAAATTCGATATCGTTTTCCAGTTCCTGACGTTCGAGGACCGGATCGAAAACGCCGAAAAGTCCCTGGCGTTCGTCTCGCAGGGCAACCAGCCGATCCTGAACAGCCTGGACCTCTTCTGCCGCAGCCTGCAGCCCCTCCCGAATCTGCTCGAGTTCCTGGGGTAAGGCTTGATGCCGCGCTTCGAGAGCGCCAAGCTGGGTAGACAGGGAATCCCGCTCCAGCAAATGGTCGCGATACCTCTGCCGCCGGTTGCGCAGTCCCAGCAGCAGTTCTGTCTCCTGGGCTGGCGCCGGCAACGACTCGCCGGCGGCTTCGAGCTGCTCGGCCAGCAGTTCCCGGGCCGCCTGTTCGACTTGCCGGAGGCGGCGCAGTTCGCCTTCAAGGTCGGTCAGGGCCTGGTGCTGCACCTCATATTGATGGCGGGCCTGGTCTCGGGCCTGTTCCTTAACAGTGAGCCTGGCTGACTTGCTGAGCAGGGCGCGCTCCAGCCGTTGCCTCCGCCAATTTTGCCAGCGAGCGGAGCGAATGCGGGATTTACAGCGCTTGATTTCTTTCCGGCGGGAACGGATTTCCTGGACAACGATTTCCGGACTGGTGATCGCCCATTCCCCCCCGGCTTCGGCACAGGCCTCGGCCCAGTTCTGATGGATGGTAGCCAGGGTGCCGGCCTGGGCGCGAAGTTCGGTTTCCGATGCGCGCAAGCTGCTAAACTGAATCCGCAGGGCCGTCACCTTTCGGTGTTGTTCTCGCAGCAGGTTGTCCACGGCGGCAAATTCGGGCACGCCCTGTTCAATGTAGGGATGGTCCAGTGCCCCACATAATGGGCAGGGGTTGGCAGGCTTGAGCGCTGCCCGTTCGGGCGCCAGCTTCTTCAAGGCTTCGCGCCACTGGACCGTTTCTTCCAGCTCAGCCAATTGCGCTTGTTCCAGGGCCAGGGATTGTGCCAAACGGTCCTGTTCTGCCTGGATGTTGGCTAGAGCCTGATGGAGATCGTCGCTGACCACCTGTTCGCGATATTCCTGGCCAATCTTGACCAGTCTTTTACACGCCGTCAGGCGTTTTTTCCGGTCGTGGTAGTCGGCCACCAGAGAATCCAAAGTGCCGTCGGCAAGGATCTCCCCGAGGCGCCGTTCCCGTTCTTTCTTGCGGGCGTCCAACTGTGCCGTTTTCCGCTGTGCCTTCTGGGTAGCCTTTTCCGCCCGCCGCAGCTCCCTGGCGCTTCGCCGTTCGAGCTTTGCCGCCTCGGGTTTGCCGCTCTGGTGCTTGCCTGCTTGATTCCGGGTCTCATTGAGTCGGTTGAGGATTTCTTCGACGACGGGCAGGTCGGTTTCCAGCCGAGCATCACTGGCGCTATCTGTTAGCCACTGATCGATCTCCTGCTGACGGCTTTGGAGGGCGGAAATCTGGGTGGCTGTATCGGCCAGTTGCTGGAGATTTTCCGCCTGGCTGAGTTGCAGTGCCTGGTGGTGCGATGTTGTCTCCAGGAGATGCTGTTCTTCGGCGGCAATGTCTCGGTCGCGGAGCCATGCCCCCTGGATTTGTTCGCTACGTCCCTGCAGCCGATGGCGCGCCTGATCCAGCCCCGTGCGGTTTTCCCGGAGTCGCTCTTCCAGTTCGTGGGTCCGGAGTTCATGGGTCTGAATGTCTGTTTCCAGCTGATTTAACTGACTTGTGGCTGCTTCGGCCTCGGTCTGGAGGCCGTCAAGGACCTTGACAGCTTCTTGAAAAGGTCTGGCCGGGAGGGCGCTTTCGAGCCGTTGGAGGTCTTCCCGTGCCTGGGCGTGGTGGGCTTCAGCGATTGCGCACGCTTCTGCGGCGGCGAACTGTGACGATTCCAGCAGGTCTACCCGCTGGAGCCATTCTTCCTGGGCTTTGAGGTCACCAAGGATGCGGTTGGTTTCTTCCAGTTCCGCCTGGGCCTGTTCGACCGATTCCTCCAGCGCGTCGATTCGGGCCTTGTCCGGAGTTGGATAGAGGGCGGCAGCCTCTTTGAGTTCCAGGATGCGAGCTTCCTCGGCGTGGACCTGGGAACGGATCGTTTCCTCCAGTTCCCTGGCCAGTTCGGGGCCGATGATCCGTTCCAGGATTTCGGCGCGTTCATTTTCGAGGGCGTCCAAAAAGGCGGCGAAATCACCTTGGGCCAGCAGGATGGAGCGGCAAAAGCGCTTGAAATCGAGCCCGGTCAGCTCGGCGACGCGGTCTCGAACCCGAATAACCCGATCCTCCAGCACGGTTTCCGTACCGTTGAGGCTGGCAAGGACCATCTCGGGAGGCTCCGGCCGGCCGGCCACCCTGCGTCCGGACCATTTGCTCCGGTACAAGTGAGTACCCACCGCAAAGGTCACTTCCGCGAACGAATCGGACGCCTGCCAGTTGATAATCCCCGACTCGGGGTTCTTCATCCGCGGGGTCTCACCGTAGAGCGCCAGGCTCAAAGCGTCCAGAATGGTGGTCTTGCCCGAACCGTTTGGTCCAACGATGGCGAAAAGACCGGTATCGGCTAGGGGGGGCTGGTCGAAACGGATTTCCCATTCCCCCTTCATGGCGCTCAGGTTTTTGAATTTGACGCCCAGTATTTTCATGGTCTTCCTCCGCCGATGGTATTTCGCATCCTACCCACGGTCGTCAAAACGGCAACCGTACTGACCAGAATAGCACGGTTTCGCACCGGCATAACATGGGCATTTTAGTGGAGAGAAGAAGAAAATGGCCTTCGACCCTTGGGGCAGTTGCCGTCGCCGAACGCGAGCAGAAACCCTTGACAGGAAGCAAATAATGAGCTTTGAAGTTTCCTTGTGCGGGATGAGCACAAGTGATGTATCAGAAATCATCTACCTCTTTGAAAGGAAATCATCAGGACCATGTTAGGTTCCCTGCCAGCTCCAGTCCGCGGTTCGATCTCACTGGTTGTGCTCAGCGTGAACACCATTTTCTGGTGTTCGCAGTTGTTCCTGTTGGCGCTCCTCAGATTGGCCATTCCCCTAGAGGGTTGGCGCAATTCCTGTTCCAGACTCTTGCATGAAATCGGCAAGTACTGGGTCGCCTGTAACAATCTGGGCTTGCACTATACCAAGAACATCCGCTGGGATGTGGAAGGTGTTGACGCACTGGAACCGAATGCATGGTACCTGGTGGTGGCCAATCATCAGACGTGGGTTGATATTGTGGTTTTGCAGAAGATTTTTCATCGCAAGATCCCGATACTAAAATTCTTTTTGAAAAAGGAATTGATTTGGGTGCCGGTTCTGGGAGTCGCTTGGTGGGCCTTGGATTTTCCTTTCATGAGGCGCACATCCTCAGTTCGCAAAGATTTTGAAACCACTCGTAAGGCATGTGAAAGATTCAAAGCGGTTCCCGTATCCGCGATGATTTTTGTCGAAGGAACGCGGTTCACCAGGGAAAAACGGGAAAGTCAGAACTCCCCCTATAAGAACCTGCTGAAACCCAAGGCTGCCGGCACTGGTCTAGCGCTTGCTACCATGGGTGAACAGCTTCGATCCATCCTGGATGTGACCATCGTTTACCCGGAAGGTGTTCAAGATATATGGGCATTTCTGTGCAGGAAATCCATGGAAGTCAAGGTGCGAGTAAAAGAATTTCCCGTCACTAAAGAGTTGCTTGGAGATTATCTGACTGACCGGGAATTCCGCCGATACTTTAGCAATTGGTTAGAAACATTGTGGTTTGAAAAAGATCAGTTGATTGAAACACTTCTCCATGGAACAGACCACGGGTTAGAGCTTACTGAGCCCGTCAGAATCCAACCGTTTCAAGAAGATTGATCACATGCGGTTTGCTGTCTTCGACGACGCTGACCTTGCTCGCGAACTCCTGATGCGCCTCGAAAAAGCTCGCCAGGCTGTGCTTCTCGAACGACCAGTTCTCTCTCACCTTGACTTCCGGATTTTTCTTCTTTTTGGCCTTCTCCTTCTGCTGTTCCTTATTCCAATCCTTCTCGCGTTCGACGTCGATCTCCTGGATGGGGTAGGTGAGATGAATTGTAAAATCCTCGCCCCCGCTCTCGTCCAACAACATTTGCAGCGTCTCCCGTTCGGGATTGCCATGCTCGCCATTGCCGGAAAACACGTAGTGGTCGGCGGTGATGCGCTGGAAGAAGATCGGTTCAATATTCCGGTCGCTACCGTGATGCGGTATCTTGAGGATTTCGACGTGCATCTTGCTGCCTTTCTCTAGCAAGCCCACCAGTTCCAGGCCTTGCAAGATCTTGTCGCCCCGGGCGTCACCCGTGAGCAGCATCCGCTTATCACCGACCTCGGCGAGCAACACCAGGCTCGACAGGTTGGCAACTGATGTGTCGGTGAATGATGCAAGAGCCGCCGTAGTTGCCTTGTCATCCTTTTGCTTCTTGAGAAATGCGTCGTGGTCCTTCTGCAGCGCGATGAGATCCGCCTGCATCGGCCCCGCCACGGTAAGCTTGAGCCCCTTGCCCATCTCTATGCTTTTGCCGTCTTTGGTCGCCATGACCAGCTCGCCATCGAATTCGGGGTTGATGCGAAGCTTCAGCTTCCTGGCATCATCGCGCAGCCGAAATCCTTGCCCGACACTGGCCAGAACCATAGCCGCGGCTGGATCGAGCCCTTCGGTATCGGGCTCGCCGCTGAGCGCAGCAGCCCCAAACGAGGCCGTCACCGCGGCCAGCAGTTCGTGTGGTTTGTTGCCGATGATGTCATCAAACGTGTTGTGCCAAAAGCTGCGGACCTTGAGCGGCAACGGCATTTTTGCATCTTTCGCGACCACGAGTTCGTTCGTCAGTTCAAGGATGCCGTTGATGTGGTCATCGTCGATATGGCTAACCATCAACAGATCCACCGAAAGCGGTTCGTTGTCGCCAAGCTTGCGCGCTTTCCTGATTTCCGTGAGACGCGGCTTCAAATGCGGTTTGTAGACTTGTCCCGGCCCGCCATCGATCAACGCCAGGCCCGGATCGTCCTTGGAGCCGTAGTGCAGCAGGAGGCAGTCGCCCTTCCGCGCGCGTCGTACATCGAGACTAAAAATCATGCTTCCTCCTCCTTAAATCTTCTGGAACGCGCGGAGCACGTCCAGCATCCCGTGCCCCTGGAAACTGCGCTCGCGGCCGAGATCGGTCGCGCTCTCACAGAGAATGCGCTTGATCCTCCGCGGCTCCCCGATGAGTTCGGTATAGCGTGCCATAAGCATGGCCGCCGCCCCGCTCACGTGCGGTGCCGCCATGCTTGTGCCGTCGAGCTCTCCCCATCCCTCGATCCGGCAGGCATGACTGGATTCGTTCGCCCGGTGCGACGAGGTCCGGCTTCAACCGGCCATCACCAGTCGGTCCTCGGCTGGAAAAGAAGCTCACGCCGTACGTATGCGGCCAGAACCGGTGCGTCGCGCCGACCGTGATGACGCCGTCGGCATTGCCCGGATCGGTGATGCTGAAAGCGGTATAGCCTTCGTACGAGCCATCCGCTGGTCTCGAACCTCTGGTAGCCGAGATTTCCGGCCGCCGCGACCACGACCACGCCGCTCTCCACCAGGCGCTCGCATTCGTTGCAGATGGGTGTGCGGCCGCAGGCGAAATTTCGCACATCATGCGGGATGGAAAGGCTGAGATTGGCGCCATGGATGCTGATGTAGTTGTGGCGCTCGTTCAGATAGCGGATGTACTGCAGCGCGGCGATGATCGCAAATTCGGTGTCTTCCAGCGAGTTCGCCAGCACGCGAAAATCGTAGAGCTTGATATCCGGACACATGCCGTCGGCGTAGTTGAGTCACTGCCAGTGTCGGCCTGCGCATCGTCCGTGCTGTCCGCCGCTCGTTTCGCGACCCCGCCCTTGGCGCCGATGATGCCCGCCACATGCGTGCCATGGCCACTGCGTGGGTCGGTGTTTTCGGGTCGATCTCGATGAATTTCTCCACCAGCCCCCAATGGATCGGCCGATCGTTGTCGGCGTCTTCCGCCAATGCTCTTGAGGATGTTGGTGGCATCCTTTCAGCTGAGATCTTGTCTCTCGACTCGCCAGCAATTCGCCGAGCCTTTGCTTGAACTCCGGCCGTCTCTGTATTCAGATTGTCGAGACTGACGATCTTTCGGATATTGCTGAAGTCGAAGGCCTTCACGATGCGGAGACTTGCCCCGTTCGTCCTGGAACGCCGGGTGCGTGCCGTCGATGCCGGAATCGAGGACTGCCCAACTGATCTCGTTGCATTTCACCTTAAACAACGTCCGGGCTGCGTCAGCCTTAACGGCCGGCACCGATCTTTCCAGCGCCGGCATCGCCTTTCGATTGAGAGAAACCTGCCAGATCTGCGCTTCCTTCGGGAACGAATCTTGCCGGATTTCCTCGAAGAGCCGCTGAAGCTCTTGCGACAATAGCGTCAGGCCCTGCCGATCTTCGCCATCAGGTCCCCGATACCGCCGCCTGATGCCGTTGCTTTCGCGTCTTGCATGCCAGCCCACAGAATGATTCCGGCCAGGGCGACATATCGATCCAGGGCCGTGAAGTTGGCAAAAGCCTCGGCAAGTTCGGCTTGGGTGTCCTCATCACTTGCCTGCGCCCATTTGATGATCGCTTCGATTTTTGGGTTCAGCTCTTCTGGCGTATAGGCCTGCAGTCTGCTTTGGACCTTCCGGTCTCGCCACCATTGGGTCATCGGCACGATGACGCGAAGCACTTCTCGGAAGAAAAGACGGGCTGCGACAAGCCCTTGCAGATAGGCGACGTGTGCCTCTTGGCCTGGCTCGCGGTGCAAGTCCAGTCGTTTGATTCGATCTGCGATGAGAAACGCTACCGGGCCGGCGGGTCGATTCCTGTATGGTGTGATCAGCAAATCCATTGGCGCGGCTGGTTTGGCCGCGAACGCGATCCAGACGTCCCCCAGGATCGGCGAATCCTGCAACTGCCGCCGATCGTTGGTGGGACCGAGGAGAACTAGACTCGACCAAGGCTCGCGAAGAAACGGTCATGGTTCACACTCCTGCCGCCGGATAAGGGAAATCCAGCCGGCTTGCTCAGTTGCGGGTCCACATGCTTGCGCAGCGCGGCATCGCACACCGCGTAGCCCCAGTTGATCAATCGCTCTTGCACAATGTCGTCGAGACGTTTGAGTCGGGTCGGAGTCTCCGCCAGCGCCATGGTGCGGTCATGCGGACAATCAAGCGGATCGGCGAGCTCGTAGTCAGCAATGTTGGTTCGAATGCCCCAATAGGCTCCTTCGCGCGCCCCGGACTTGTAGGAATCGATCACCTGCCGCTTGCGTAGCGAGCGCACCTGGTTGTCGATCAGGTTCAGGACCCGATACGAGTGACGTGCCCAATCGCTCTTGGGTTCCTCCTCCGGCTGGAGCTTACCACCGCCATCGCTGACGAGCACAGTCTGATAGCGCTTCCAAGCGGTCTCGAGACCGAGATTGTCGTAGACGCCGCCGTCCGTGAGGAACACGTTGCGTGGTGAAGGGCTTGCGCTGGAGATCATGACCCGAATTGGGCGTGAATGCGCTTGCATCGAGCCGCATTTCGAACGGCGAGAGCACCGGCGGGAATGCCGAGGACGCGGCGACAGCTTGCGCGAGTGGGATCTTCGGGTTCTTGACCTCGCCCACGCGGTAGTCCCGCATGTACGGCTTCATGAAACGCCAGAGCGCGCCTGACTGCACGTTGGTGGCGTTTATCACGAAGCGTGGTGTGTCCGGCATGTCCTGCAGGGTTGCGCCCTTGAACAGATGCGTGTCGTAGGCATCAGCAACCCGGTCGCTCACGCGGCCGGGCAGAGCCACACCCCAGAATATGGCGTCGGCATCGATGGTTTCGTCGGCGAGTGCACGAATCGGTGAAACCACCATGGGCACGAAATCGGACATGAGGCGCATCGGGATCGAAACTGAGCTGGCGCCATTTCAGCGCGAGCACTCCGGCGGTAATGGAACCGCCCGAGACGCTCGAGATTCTCTGGACGTCTTGCAGCAGACGGGCCTCGTACAGTCGCCAGAGGACTCCGAGGTGAAAAAGCATGGCGCGATAGCCACCCCCGGACAAGCAAAGCGCCGTTCCGGCCTCTAGCTTGATTTCCGAAGGATCAGTAGCAATTCTTTCCACCGGGTTATCGGGCATAAGCGTGAACCTCCCTCATAATGGTGATTTCAACAATCATGCGATACACAAGACAGTGGGCGTATCGCAATGCGGTCTAAAGATCGTGATAACCGGCAGCATGCATGCTGCCGGTTATCGCCCCTTCCGTCATATCTCGTCCAGGTTCCGAGCGACTTGCGCATGCGTTTCTTGTGCGACTGGCAGTCCCACGGCCAGCGAGCGCTGGTTATGGTGCTTAAGGCAACGTAACATGCTGCGTGGTGTTCGTTCCCACCATGACCTCCACCTCTGTTACGGCGTTGTTCTTTCTCACCTGCAATCTCTGCTGACCGTCGGGCACGCCCATCAACCGGAATCTGCCATGCACGTCCGTGATGTCTGATCGGCCCCCGGCGGAAACCAAACCCATTGCGACCGGCCTGCCAGAAGCATCCGTGACTTGACCTGAAACGGTCCCCGCCACGCCTCTACCATGGGATAATCCGCTGTTTGCGGCGTTGACGATGCAGTCAACCGGTTCATAGAGAATATCATAAATCACCACTACGAACTCACGCCCGTTTGGAAACCCGATTTTGCTGACCAATGTGCCAGGCATTTCAATCTCATTCGACTTATTATTCATGCCGGTGAAAGAGTGAACAGGAGCTTGACCAGGCTTGGAACGGGCACCTGAATGGACCACGGGACCCATCGCGAATAGTCCGAGGGGAACCGGCTGTTCTGTACAGACAGGATGCCATGCAGGGCAGACCCGCACTGAAACCAGTGATCCCGACAGATTCAATCCTTGCGCCTCTTCCGGGAAAAATCCATAATATTCCCACAGAAGCGCGGTCGGCTGCTAATTTTCCATATCCCCAATCCCAGTGTCTTCCCACCGCTCAGCGGTTCAGTTCAACTCGACTTTTTGCGTTGGCTGCACGCAGCACAAACTCTTCGCCATTCTGCATCCATCAACCTAAAGAGGTATGGCATTGCAACTGCTCAAAGAAGGAAAACGACGGCGCATGCAAAGCCACCCAGCGTGGTCCAGTATAAAGGAAATCCAATGGCGAAGACGAGATCCAAGAACAACGACACCGCCGACGAACTCAAGAAGCGCCATCGCCTCCGCTCAGGCCGCCGAGGAGACACTGCACTTCAAAGGCAACCCCACCTCGCAGGAGGGCAAGGAATGCCGTCAGTCCATGGTGACGAAGCAAAACGCCGAAAGCCTGCGCATCGAGGATCTCATTGGTCAGATCCTTGGTGGCGCACGCCTCTTCCTTTCGGGTGGACAGGAACAGTCAATCATGGGGCTCAAGGAAGGCGTGGAGGATGCCGCCAAACAGGTCCTCAATCGGCTCTATCCCAAGTTCCACGACGGCGACTCCGCAAAGTGGCCCCAGGTGCTCAAGAAAGCCAAGGAAGGATCTCCCAGCGCACTGGAGCAAGTCGGATTTACCGGTGACCCGCAGAACCACCCGGTGGCGGCAGCGATCATCGCCTTCATGGGCTCTGGAAAGACGGGCCTGGAGATCCGCAAGAAATTCAACGCCTCGCCCTTATGGCTGGCCCCAGGACGCGATTGACGGCGTTTTGACCACTTTGCTCGCGAGCAACCACCTCAGCGCCCGCATCAATGCAAACCCGCTCTCGCTGGCGGAGGTGGATCAGAAAAAGCTCGGGCAGGCGACGTTTCGCACCGAGAGCCCGGTTCTTACCGCCGTTCAAAAGCTCGCCATCCGCAAGCTCTTTCAGGAAGCCGGTCTTCCCAAAATCACTCCTGGCAATGAACCCGCCGACGCAGCTCCGTTTTGTCGATCATGCCAAAGCGATTGCCGCGCAGGCGGGCGGAGACGCACCTGCTCCCATGGCGCCCGCCGCTCCGGAGATCACCGCCCTGGAGTCTTACTCCGGCAATGAGCTTCTCATGGACCTGCACGATCAGCGGGATGCCCTCCTGGCGAAGATCAAAACATGGCAAGCCACCGGCAAAGAGATCACCAAACGCCTTCCCGCCTTTGGCCTGGCCGAAAAGCTCGTCGCCCAAGCCATTGGTCTGGCTGAGCAGGCCGAATGGTCTGCCACTCTCACCTCCATCCGTGCCAATCGCTCCCTGCTGGATGATCCCGATCCGGTCTCCCACGTTCTCAAAGCGGTGGCCAACGCGCTGCGGACCGGTCTCACCCAGGCGCACAAAACCCATACCGACATGTTCGTGACGCAGACGGCGCGGATTGGCAGTCAACGCCGCATGGCAGAAACTCCCCGAAGAGAAACGCCAAGCCCTTCTCTCCAGTGCCGGGGCAGTGCAAAGAACTGCTCCCGTCACGAGCTCCGATTCTGAAAGTATGAAGGATGAATTAGGAATTATGAAATCAGACAACAAAACTGCTGGCTCCCCTTTATCCTTCATACTTCATAATTTCATTTGGGTAAACCCCCGGTTTTGCCGGGGGACTCCCAGAGTTTGACAGTTCCTGGATTATACTTTACTGAATGTCCAAAAGCACACGCATGGACAAATGTAGCATAAGCCAAGGTTCGTGCTGGTTAGTATTGAGATCGTGGTCGTCCGACTCCGTTTTCTTTCCGCATTCCAAGGAGCCAACATGCAATGCCGACGGGTCGGCGAAATACTTTCAAGCCCCTTTGAGGGGTTCCTGAATTTTCAGGCCTCCGGCTCTGCCGGAGGTATCTGATCCATAATTGCCAACTTTGGAAAAATATCTTATAAAATAGCATCGTTTATGCTATTTTGAGGCGCAAAATGGAATCAATACCACGATATTTCATACCTCCTGCTGATCACTTCTTCCTGCTGGGTCCGCGCGGCACGGGCAAGACCTGGTTGACCCAGAGGCTTTTTCCACAGGCGCTCCGGGTAGATCTGCTGGAGCCGGAAACCTTACGTTCGCTATCTGCGCGACCCGAGCGTCTGCGGGAGTTGATAGGGGCCAGGCCTGAAGTCCTGCAGGTGGTCATCGACGAAGTGCAAAAGCTGCCGGAGTTGCTGGAAGTCGTCCATCTGCTGATCGAGGATAAGCAGGGTGTGCAGTTTATATTCACCGGCTCAAGCGCCCGCAAGCTTCGGCGCGGCGGTGTGAATCTTTTAGGCGGACGGGCGGCGCAAAAGTCGTTGCATCCCTTCATGGCCGCCGAACTCGGCCCACAATTCAATCTGGAGGAGGCATTGCGCCTCGGCATGCTGCCAATCGTGCGGGGGGGCAAGGTGCCCGAGGAAATCCTGCGCGCATACAACGGCCTCTATTTGCGGGAAGAAGTGCAGATGGAAGGGTTGGTGCGCAATATCGGAAACTTTTCCCGCTTCCTCGAAGCCATCAGCTTTTCGCAGGCGGCCGTGCTCAACCTGGCCAATGTTGCCCGGGAGTGCCACGTGAACCGCAAGACGGTGGAGGGCTATCTGGAAATATTGGAGGATCTTTTGCTGGCTTTTCGAGTGCCGGTTTTCACCCGGCGGGCGCAGCGCGAACTGGCGGCACATCCGAAGTTTTTCTTTTTTGATGCCGGCGTCTTCCGCGCCAACCGGCCGTCCGGTCCCCTGGATGCTCCGTCGGAGATCGATGGCGCTGCGCTGGAGAGTCTCGTTGCCCAACACCTTCGGGCGTGGTGTGACTATTCGGGCGGCAATCACCAATTGCATTACTGGCAGACACGGTCGAAAGTGGAGGTGGATTTCGTGGTCTATGGTGAGGGCGGCTTGTACGCGCTGGAAGTGAAGAACTCCGCCCAGGTGCGGCCGGAGGATCTGCGCGGACTTAAAAACTTCGGCGAAGACTTTCCGGAAAGCCGCCGCTGGCTGCTGTATCGTGGGAGGGAGCGACTTTTGCGTGACGGTATCCTGTGCGTGCCCTGCGAGGAGTTCCTGCTTCAACTGAAACCGAGCGAGTTCCCAGCATGACCGTCCTCACATCCATCCTCCAATCCCTTCGTAATGCAGCGTCCTACCCGCCGGCGGCAAGGACTTCGTTGGCAACCGTTGGAATGACGTTCATCTTACACTCGCTGCCAATAAGGCGGCGATAGGAGCTCTGCCATGATACGTTTCATCCACGCCGCTGATGCTCACATAGACAGCCCGCTTAGAGGTCTTGAGGCGCATGACGGGGCACCGGTTGATGTCCTCCGCGGCGCAACGCGACGGGCTTTCGAGAACCTGATCCAACTGGCAATCGACGAGAACATCGATTTTCTGGTCATTGCTGGTGACCTCTATGACGGAGATTGGAGGGACTACAGCACCGGCCTCTTTTTCCGGGGGCAGATGGTTCGATTGCGCGACAAGGGCATTCCGGTTTATCTGATTGCGGGCAACCATGACGCGGCCTCGGTGATTTCCAAGAAACTGAGCCTGCCGGAGAATGTGCACGTCTTTTCCACTCGAACAACGGAGTCAGTGGAAGTGGCCGGACATCCCGTGGTGATTCACGGACGCGGATTCCCGAACCGGGCGGTGCCCGAGAATCTGGTGACGGATTATCCCGCAGCCGTGCCGAACAAGTTCAACCTGGGGCTCCTGCACACCAGCCTGACCGGCCGCCCCGGTCACGACACCTATGCCCCGTGTTCGGAAACAGATCTACGTCAGAAGGGCTATGGCTACTGGGCGCTCGGTCACATTCACCAACCCGAGGTGATCAGCCAGGATCCCTGGATAGTGTTCGCGGGGAACTGTCAGGGACGGCACGCCCGGGAGGTGGGTCCGCACGGTTGTTGGTTGGTCACGGTGAATGATTCCCTGGAGGTGGAGAATGTGGATTGGCACACCCTGGACGTTGTCAGATGGCGGGTGCTTGAGATCGATCTCGCCGGGGTTACAGAAGAATCAGAGGCGCTCAGTCGTGTCACCAAATCGATGGCCAATGCTGTAAGTGAAGCGGAGGGACGATTGGTCGCTGCCAGGGTTGTGTTCACTGGAGCCACACCTCTGCACGGATCGCTTCACCGTGAAACGCACCGCTGGCGCGCCGAATTGCTGGGCCGTGCCCAAGATCAGAGCGAAGGAGGCCATCTGGATTGAACGGATCAAGGTGTCAACATCTCCCGTGTATGACCTGGCACAACTTGCGGAGCGGGATGCCCTTACCAAAATCGTTCTGGAGACCCTGGAACAAGCCAGGGTCGAACCTGGAAATCTTCCTGACGAAATTAAAGAGATGCTCGGAGTGCTGCCGAGCGAAATTCGGAGTGAAGTCGAATCCGATTGGACGGGAGACGATAGCATTGCTGTTCTGGAAGATGTGAGGGCCATCATTCTGGATGCCCTGGGAACGAAGGGAGGGCAGGCGTCATGAGATTTGACCGATTACACATCCCGGCCTTCGGACCTTTTACCAATCTGGACATCGAGTTTCCCGCCCGGGGCGGCGATCTCCATGTCATCTATGGATCCAACGAAGCGGGTAAAAGTTCTCTGCTCCGCGCCTTTCGCGATCTGCTCTTCGGTATCCACGGCCAATCGCCTGACAATTTCCTGCACGACTACAAGGAATTGCGAATCAAGGGCGAGATACTCAATCGGGCCGGAGAAAAACTCACGTTCCAACGCCGCAAGGGAAATAAAAACACCTTGTTGGACGCCGATGGCAATCCATTGCCTGACAATGCACTGATCCCTTTTCTTGGCAGTGTGGATCAGGAATACTTTTCCGCGATGTTTGGCCTGGGTACGAGGGAACTTCGCGAAGGAGCAGAACAACTACTCCGTGGTAAGGGGGATATCGGTAATGCTCTGTTCTCGGCCAGTATGGGCGGGACCCCCGTTCAACTGGTTCTGGCGGCGCTGACGGAAGAATCAGACCGTCTCTTTAAGGGCCGTTCGACAGCCAATGTATCGATCCGGCCGGCGGCTGACTAGATACAAGGAACTCCTGCGCCAAAGCCGTGATGCCGCAGTGAACCCTGAGGCATGGGAGAAGATCGAAAAGGATTTGGCAGCGGCCGAGGAGGCTAAGGCCAAGCTGGAAGAAGAGATTTCGGCATTCACTCGAGACCTGGAATGGATTTCCCGTTGTGAAGATGCGCTTCCCACCGTGGGACGTTTGAGTGAGGAAATGCGAAAACTGGAGGTGCTTCCCTTAATGCCCGACGTTTCCAGCGATTTCGTCGAGCGGGCGCGAGCCGCCCGGAAAGCGGCCGGCGAGGCCCACGCGGAAGTCAACCGCCTAACGTCTCAGATCGCCAAACTTGAAGAGCAATTGGCAGGTTGCCAGACCTCACCCGCCTTGCTGGCTGAGGCCGACGCTCTGGATCGTTTGCACCAGAATCTGGGCGTTTATCAGGATCGCAAGAATTCCCTGACCGATCTGGAAACCGAATTGGCAGGACTTGAAGCGACTCTGCGGGCGGGCATGCAAAATCTGGAACTGACCGGTAGTTTCTCTGCACTCGAAACACTGCGGCTGAACAGTGCCGTTCGGCTGGCCTGCGAGGAGGCCGCCAATGACCTGCAAAAAGCACTGGATGAACGTGAGAAAAACATAGAAAAGACGGAAGACCTCAAGACGCAGATCAAAACCCTGGAAACGCAGTTGCAGGCTCTACCGGAAACTGATTTGACCAATCTCCGGGACGCCTTATCCGTAGCGGCTGGAGCCACCGAGGCAAACCGCACGCTTTCGGCCAGCCTATCCGAGGTCAAACGCCTCACCCATGAAGCAAAGGATCGCCATCGAGAGTTGACCGGCGCTCCAAAGGACTTGGACACGACGGGAAGCCTTTCGGTTCCCACCAAAGCGACCATCCGCCGCATCGGCGAAGAAATGGACGGGATAAATCGGGATATCAAGAGCGAGGAGTCCAAAATCCTTGAAGGGAAAAAGCGGATCGACTCCCTTCAAGCCGAGCTTGGCCGGATGGAGCGCCGTGGAGAATTACCCTCCGAGCAGGCGCTCCGCAAAGCCAGAGAACATCGAGATCACGGCTGGAGCCTTGTGCTGGCGGAATGGAAAGGCAACGGGAGTCAAGGAAGAATTCGTTCCGGGCACGCCTCTGGAGGAAGCCTTTCCGCAAACGATTGTCCAGGCAGACGACATTGCGGATCAACTCCGTGAACAGGCTGAGGCTGTGGCCCAGGCGGAGGAAAAGCGCTTCCAGATAACCCAGTCTGAAAAACAGAACCAGGAGGCGGAAGGGAAAATATCGGAACTCCAGAGCAAGTTGAAGGAATGCCAAACCTCATGGGAGGCGGCGTGGCTACCCTGCGGAATTACGCCACGAACGCCGGCTGAAATGGAGGAATGGCGTGAAGCCTGGAGTGAGTTCAAAGACCTTCTGCGTCAATTGAGAGTTGCCGAGGAAACCTTCCAACAGAAAAGCAACCAAGTTCAAGAAGCCAAGATGCAGCTCGCCACGGTTCTCTCCGAGTCTGTAGAAAAAGAGTTTACGTTGCTTTTCGACGAGGCCAGAAGGCGAGTCCAGCAAGGAGAACAGTCATCGGGTCGAAGAATCGAGGTGATCAATCAACTCCAAGGACTGAAGAGTCAATTGGAACCCTTTGAGCAGAACAATGCACGCTTCGCTACTGCGGTCGATGTTGCGACGAAAAAGTGGGAGGCACAGTGTCAGATGGTTGGCATGCCGGAAAACATTTCCCCCAAGTCTGGCCTGGTTCTTTTGCAGGAACGAAAAGAGCTCCTCGCGAAATTCGATAGCTGGAAGGAAGCCTCTACCAAATCGCAGAGAACCAAGGAGGCCGTGCGTCAATACGAACAAGCCGTAAGCGAAAAAGCCGTCGCCCTTGGTGCCAGAGGAGATACCACCGAGGCTCAGGAAATTGATCTGTGGAAGACGTTGGCCAAAGCCCGCGACGCCCAAACGCGCCATGAGCAACTAGTCGGGCAAATCAAAGAAGCAAAAAACACCCTGGAGGAGAGTCAGGCATCCTATACCCAGGCGGTTCAGGAGTTGGAAGAGATGGTCCACCTGGCGAAGCTTGAAACGGTTGAAGCGCTGGAGCCGTTGCTTGCGAATTTGGAGTTGCGGGACCAGGCGCAGAGTCAGATTACCACCTTCCGTGACACTCTAAGCGGCCTCGCTCGTGGCCAAACGGTGGACGACTTCCTCGCCCGCATCAGGGCGGAAGATATCGAGGCACTTCCCCAGAGGAAGGGCACGCTCCAGAGCCAGAAACAAGAAAAGGAAGCAGCGCTCCAGACGGTGCGCGACACCTTGTCTGAGCTCAAAGGCCAGAGGCAGACGCTTGAAGCTGCCGGAGATGCAGCCGCGAACTATCGGCAGCAGGCCGAGTCTTGCGCGGCGCGATTGAAGCAAGATGCTTCACGCTTTGTACGCCTGCGTTTGGCTGCGCATTTCCTGCAAACTCAGATCGAGCGGTTCCGGAAGGAAAACCAAGGTCCCTTGCTGGAAAAATCGGGCCAGGTCTTTCAGCGCATCACTCGGGGCGCGTTCGGTGGGCTGGGCGCGGAGTTCAATGCTGACGATACCCCTATCCTGGTGGGTTTGCGCCCGGATCAGTCTTCAGTCTCGATTGCAGGAATGAGTGACGGCGCCAGGGATCAACTCTATCTGGCACTTCGTCTGGCTGCGCTCGATCGATATCTTGAACAGCATGAGCCGATGCCCCTTATCCTGGATGATTTGTTGATCACCTGCGACAATGATCGTGCCACGGCGATTCTCCCGCAACTGGCCGCGTTGGCCCAGCGCACCCAAATATTTCTCTTCACCCACCACGACCACCTCGTCGAACTCTGTCGCCGGACCTTGGGTGAAGACACTTTCCATCTTCACCGGCTGAACATCAACGCCAGTGAAAAAGGCAATTAACACCATGACTATCCTCGAATCCATCCTTAAATCTTTACGTAGTGCGGCCTCATACAACAAGCACGAACTGGCTGCACCACGCATCATCCTATGGCCTGACGAGGAGCGGCTGTGGACGCAGTGTATCGAGCCGCTGCGGGCGCATTATCCTGCCCTGTGGTCTCTGGGGGATTATTCTCACGACCAGGCGACCGGCCCGGCGGCCTGGCTGCGATACCAGTTGGAGACGCAAGGCGGCGAGGACGTGCCGGTGATCTATCTTCCCGGTATCGACCGCTCCGCCTTCCGCAGTGCAGACCAATGCCTGAACCAGGCGAGGCATTTGTTTGCTCTGCAATTCCAAGGGACAGATGATCCTTTTTGAAAAACGGAGCGAATACAATCCGCGCTGTAATCGGAACGAGGAAGATCGCCTGGAAAAAGAGTTGATTAGACTGTCGTCGGCCTCGCTCAAGGATGCCATCGAGAAAATCCAGGCTTTGGCCGCTGAGCACGCCGAGCGCTCCACCTGGGTCTGGGCATCCCTCGGAGAATCCCCACTGGCGCTGGCCATCGGCCACTTGCGAGACCTGGCGGAGGTCGTACAAGCGTCCGGAAATCCGTCTACTTGGGAAGCGCTGGCTGAGTACTACTCGACGCTTGGCTGGAAAGCCGACCGAAGTGTCTTGCGGACTCTGAACGCAGCACGGTCCAATGCCGCCACCAAAGCGGTGACCGCTGCTATCCGGGCGGTCTATCTCCCGTGGCTCGAAAAGTTTTCCGTACTCACCCAGGCGCTGGCAGCGACTTACCCCGTCACCAGGCCGCAGACCTGTCGCACCCTTCCTGCCGAGGAAGGCACAGTCTTTCTTTTTGCCGACGGTCTGCGCATGGATCTAGCGAGGGATCTCGAAGAAAGGCTCCTCACCTCTGGCCTTTTGGTTGAGATTTCATTCAGCATTGACTGGTCGGCAATCCCCACTGTTACGGCAACCACGAAACCAGCCTGGATGCCTCTGGCTGAAAAACTCGGCGGACCGCTGGAAGGGACGGGGTTTCAGTCTAAGGAACAAAGCAACGGCAAGGCACTCGTCCATGCACGACTACTTGGCCACCAAGATAACCGTCGTGTATTACGCAGATGCAAAAGACGCCCTGCTCAAAGCACTCAGCGAATAGAGTTTGAGCGAGCCGCAATGCCACGCAGGCCATCGCGCGAGTGAACCGCGTGTTCAAGGACAAACCGGGCTTTTTTTGTTTAGTGGAGCAAATCGGGACCTGGGTTGGAAATACGGTTTGGAAATCAAAATACCCTGTGCAGGCTAAATCGAGTGTTTTGTGCGAAAATGTGCTCCTATTAGCCATTCTATGCCACCGTAATTTCTGGTAGTCCCAGCGGGTTTCGAACCCGCGTCTTCGGCGTGAGAGGCCGATATCCTAGGCCACTAGACGATGGGACCAATGAGCGGAAACGGTGGCTGGGGGACTAGGATTCGAACCTAGATAGGCAGATCCAGAGTCTGCAGTCCTGCCGTTGGACGATCCCCCAAGCTGTTGGCGGATACATAACGATAACAAGGGTTCAAGTCAAGGGAAAAAGGCGCTGGGCAAGGGTTCACGATCGCCCTTTCCGCTTGTTCCTTTTGCCGAATTAAAGCATTATGATGATTTCAGGGCACGGTCAGCGGGTAAATCGGAGAGGGCAAGGCAGTGGTTGGTCGGGAGGCAGGAGCGATGTGGGATGCGGCGGACGGCCCTGATGCCAGGGGGATCCATCAGTTCGATCTGGATCAATACCGCTCCCGCATGGAGTATTATCTCGCTGGTATCACACAAGAAAACTCGCACATTTTTTGACGCCCTCCAGTTCGCCTATGATATGCACACCGGTCAGATCCGCAAATCCGGTGCGCCCTACATCAGCCATCCGTGCGCGGTGGCCGAAATCCTGGTGCGCGAGTTCGGCATCAAGGACCCGGCACTGCTGGCGGCCGCTCTGTTGCACGACATTGTCGAGGACATCCCCCAGATCAGCCTGGCCGACATCGAAGTCCGCTTCGGCAGTGTGGTGGCCGAATTGGTGGATGGCTGCACCAAACTCACCCGTTATCACCTGGATCGTGCCACCCTCAAGGACCTCACCCACAGCAAGATCTTTCTGAGCGCCAGTCGGCGCCTCGGGGTTCTGGTCATCAAGCTGATCGATCGGCTCCACAATCTTCGCACCCTCCATTACCTGCGGCAGGCCAAACGGCAAAGGATCGCCCAGGAGACCGTGGAGGTCTATGCCCCGATCGCGTCCATGCTCAACATCGCGCAGCTGAAACGGGAACTGTATCATTTGGCGCTGAACCATCTGTATCCTCGGAAGAGCAAGAAGATCCTCAATATCACCAAAGGCTTGCGAAATTCACCCGAGGTGCTGGAAATTGAAGCGGCCCTGAAGGAAGCGCTAGCGGTGTTGCCCTATGACGTGGTGGTGCGGCCCCGCACTAAGGGTTTGGGGACCTACTATGACCGGCTAAAGCGGACGCTTTCGCTCTACAACGCGGAAAACCGAGTGGATTTCGCCATCATCCTCGAATCGGAGGACGTACTGGCCTGTTACCATGCCCTGGGAGTGGTGAACACCGCCTTCCCGCCGATTCCCCGGACCCTTCGCGATTTCATCGCGACCCCCAAGAACACTGGTTATCAGGGCCTCCACGTGCGTTGCCACATCAAGGGCCAGAACTACCTGATCAAGGTTCGCACCCCTGACATGGATCGGAGGGCGGTCTATGGGATCCTAAGCGATTGGGATTCACAGAAACAGCTGGGCGAAGAACACTGGCAGGAAATCAGCGAACTGCTCAGAAGCATCGGTGAATACACGGGGGCGGGGCGACAGCGCAAGGCTTTGCTGCGCTTGTCGGAAGCCGAAGATGTCTTTGCATACACCCCTGCCGGGGACATTCACTACTTCCCCAAGGGTAGTGTGGTGCTGGATTTCGCTTATAAGATCCATTCCGAATTGGGCGAATACTGCCAGGGGGCCCTGGTGAACGAAGCGCGGGTGAGTCCTTCCCGGGTCCTGAGGGATGGGGATGTGGTACAAATCATCAAGGCGGTAGTCCCGCTGGAAGTGGATCTGTCCCTGGAGGAGTTGTGCAAGACTCCCAAGGCGCGGACCGCCATCAACCGGGACCTGCAGCAGAAGCGCCTGAAATATGCTCAGGAGGTCGGGAAGCAAATCCTGGTTCAAGAAATGCAGCGCCACCATCTGGATAGCGACATTCTCGAAGGGGAGAAGGTGCGGCTGATACTGGAAATCCTCAATATCCGTGACTTGGATGATCTTTTTGCGCGCATCGGTCAGGATCGCCAGTCTCCGCATGTGTTTTTGTACTATTTTCTTGACGATGCCCTGCCAAGTCCACATTCTCTTGACAAACAAACCGCTTCCCTGGCCCTGCCGGGTGAAAGAAACCAGATTTGCCTGGCGCGTCTGGACAATGCCGTGCACAAGTTTGCGCGATGCTGCCGTCCGTACCCCGGTCAGGAGCAACTGGTGGCCACGTTGAGCGAACGCGGCGTGTCCATTCATCGGCACGATTGTTACGAACTGAAACGCCATGGGATGCAGCTCGAAGATCTGTTGCAGGTGACCTGGGACTGTGGGGTCACCTGGCTTCAGCCCATGGTGTTTCATGTCAGTGTGCAGCGTACCACCATCGCTTCCCTGTTGGCCAGTTTTGGGCGGATGTCGGCACAATTCGACATCCACAAGCTGGAAAACCGAGTCGACAGCCATGGGGAACCCTACGTGCAGCTGACCGTTGTGTGCCACAGCCTGCCGGAAGCCCGCCGCTTTTTTGAGTTCCTGCCCTTTGGAGAGAGCCCCATTGAATGGTACGGCCGCCACGAGTGGTGGATGGGGAGCGACTGAGCACAGGTGCGCCTGCCATTTGGGGGCGCGGCCATGATACGGCCGCAGATGCCTGGACTGCGACCTGGGCTCACTTGCTTTTTACTCTGATTGAGTTATTGTATGGCATGATTTTTAGGGGTTTAGTGGATATGCAACGAGCTGTATCCGTTGGGACTGGGCCTGGACTCAGGCCCGCGTGCGTAGGAAAGGAGCAGATTTCGGATGGAATTCAATACCAGCAGTCGACGATGGAAGAAGTTCGTCTTGCCTGTACTGATTGTCGCAGCGTTGTTGACGATGGCCGCGATCGGAACAACGACACGTGCTTCGGCGGCGTTTGGGGCCCAAGCTCTGCCGTCACTGGCCGACTTGGCGGACAAGGTAAAGTTTGCGGTGGTCAACATCTCCACCACCAAAGTGGTCAAGGGCCAGCCCCTGCAACCGTTCATGAATCCAGATTCGCCCTTTAAGGATTTTTTCGGGGATGATTTCTTTCGCCGCTTCTTCGGGGACAATGTCCCGCAGGGCGGGACGAAAGCTCATTCCCTCGGTTCCGGTGTGCTCATCGACCAGGAAGGGCTGATCCTCACCAACAACCATGTCATTGAAAAGGCCGATGAAATCAAGGTGAAGCTCCAAAGTGGCAAGGAATACGCCGCCAAGGTGGTGGGCCGCGATCCAAAGACCGATTTGGCACTCATTCAGGTCAAATCTGACGGCAGCTTCCCCAAGCCGGCGGCGTTGGGTGATTCCGATGGGCTTCGGGTCGGTGACTGGGTCATGGCCGTGGGCAACCCCTTCGGGTTGGGGCATACGGTCACTATAGGGATTATCAGCGCCAAAGGACGGGTGATCGGTGCCGGTCCATACGATGATTTCCTCCAGACTGATGCTGCCATCAACCCCGGCAACAGTGGTGGGCCGCTGTTCAACCTGAACGGGGAGATCGTTGGTGTCAACACAGCCATTGTCGCGCATGGTCAGGGCATTGGATTTGCCATTCCCATCAACATGGCAAGAGAATTGCTGCCGTCGTTGAAATCCGGTAAGGTCGTCCGCGGTTGGCTGGGTGTGATGATCCAGGACGTCACTCCGGAATTGGCGGAATCTTTCAAGCTAAAGGAAAACACCAAAGGGGTGTTGATTTCCGACGTGGTGCCTGACGGCCCCGCCGAGAAGGCTAAGCTGGAACGCGGTGACATCGTCACGCGCTTCAACGGCAAGGAAGTGGACAACGCCCATACGCTGTCACGCCTGGTGGCGGCCGCTGGGCCCGACACCAAGACGACCCTTGAGGTCATCCGCGAAGGTAAGGCCGTTACCGTGGATGTCGCCATCGGCACCATGCCCGAAGGATTCGGCGAACCGACCGGCAAACAGGCCAGCTCCTGGGGCTTGACAGTCCAGAACATAACGCCGGAGATGGCGGAGCGGTTTGGCTGGCCCAAAACGGTAGCCGGGGTGGTAGTCTCCAATGTTGAACCCGGTAGTCCCTCGGCAGAAGCCAAACTGCGTCAGGGCGACCTGATCCAGGAAGTGAATCGCCGCAAGGTGAGAAATCTCCGTGAATACAATCAGGCCATGGAGACCGCCAAGAAAGATGGGAGCCTGCTGCTGCTGATCAAGCGCGGTGAGCACACCTTCTGGGTGACCCTCAAGGCCGGCCGCGAATAGGATATCTTGGCACAGGCCAGTAACCGTGGCAAACCGAAAGCCCTCACAGAACTACCGGCGGCGGTCACGGAAAAGTGACCGCCTCTTCGGCGAGCGCCCTAACGACGCCTTGCCATGGAAGCCTCCGGCGACGGCTTCCGACAACCTCCAGGAGGTGGACGAAGGGGTTGGAACTCGCGACCAGCAGCCGTTTTTCATTGTGGAGGTCAGTCCTGAGACGGTTCAGCGCGAGAAGGAAAAAGCCCGGGTCTTGAAGAAAACCCGCTGGTGGCAGCGGCAGATGGATCGAGCGATCTGTTACTACTGTCAGCAGCTGGTCAGCCGTGACCAGATGACCCTTGATCACATCGTGCCCCTCATTCGTGGCGGGCAGTCCAATCGAAGCAACGTCGTATTGGCATGTAAGAGCTGCAACAGCCGCAAGAAATACCTCCTCCCGATGGAATGGGAGGAGTTCCTATCCCATGTCGATTCCCCTGTAGGTGACGATCGGGTCGCCTCGTGCTCCAGTGAATGTTGATGAGGAAACAGGCCATGAATGACTGTCGATCATGCGACCTTGCGCTCTATTGTTATTCGGAACCAGGCACCTGGACTTTTCGCACCATGGAGGAGTTGCATCAGAAGCAGGAACGGATGGCCATGTGCCCGATTCATCGGCAGGTGATGGATAGAAGGGCCGGGGGGCCTCTTTGGGAGAGCGCTGATCGCGGGATACAATCCAGCGGACCCCGATGAGGTTGAAGGAAGATTGGTTGTCCAGCCAGTTGCTGCTGACGCCTACAAGGAATAAACTTCCACTTTCTTCGGATACGTTCTTGAGCTTTTATTTTCCCATGGAAGTAAGGGGATATGAATCGCCCACCGGTGCCGCAGTGACTTCTGGAAGGAACACCCCGCCTTCGCTAGCCAAAGCACCGATCCTCGCCGCCAGGTTGGTTGTCAATCCCCGTGCGCTATATGTCCAGCGAGATCCAGTGTGACTTTCGAACTTGACCGCCCCCGCCAGAGCCGGCCCGGAGCTGATCCCAATGTTGACCAGAGCGGGTTAGAATAACCTCAGGGGATCATAGGTGATCGCGGCCACATTGCCTCTCACCGTCCTTACGGCGAAAGCCTGAATGACGAGCGCATACGGAGAGAGTCGCTCAGGTCACGACCCACTCACCCATCCACCGAGTCACCGAATATCAGGAGAAAGACCGACGAGGAAGGATTGGATGCGCTCCACATCCGCTGCGAAGCGTTCGGGCGCTTGCTTCGAAAGGTTTCGATAAATGGCGAGGGCTTCCTCGAAAGCCTTCCCGGCATCGTCCATTCGGTTTCGATCCCGATGAAGAAGCCCGAGGTTGTGGAGAGTGCCGGCCACATACGGCAGATGCGCGTCAGGATTCTGTGAAGCGAGAGCTCGGCTGATCTTGAGCGCCTCCTCATAAGAATTGCCGGCATCCTCCAATCGGTTCTGGTACCGGTACAGGGCTCCCAGATTGTTGAGCGTCATGACGACATAGGGTTGATAGGAATCTGGGTTGCTTGTCTCCCCATCGCGGCAGATCCTGAGCGCCTCCTCGTAAGCCTGGTCGGCATTCTCGAGGCGCTTCTGGGCTTGGTACACGACCCCCAGGTTGTTGAGCGTCATCACCACACTGGGCAGAAAATGTCCCGGGCTGGCTGCCGCCAGATCCCGGTAGAGGGTCAACGCCTCTTCGTACTCCCTCGTCGCTTCCTCCATGAGATGCTCGTCTCTAAGAAAGCTTCCAAGTTTGTTCAGGGCCACGGCCAGATCGGACCTGGAATCAACCTGCCGATTACGTGAGACCATGATACGCCAGGATTTGACTGCCTCTTCGTAGGCCTTCCTGGCGTTTTTCGCCTGCTTCTGTTGTCGGTAAAGATCGCCCAGGCTGGTCAGGGTCAGAGCCACGTAGGGAGAAAACATGTTCGCCCTGGAGGCTGAAAGCGTTCGATAGGCCTTAAGGGCGTCCTGATAAGCACTCGCGGCATCCTTCCAGCGCTTCTGTTCCTGATGGAAGATTCCGAGTTCGACCTGGGAAAGGAGCGAGGTAAGGCAGATAAGTCGCCGGATCGCGGGCGGCCAAGTTCTCGGTATACCTTCACCCCTTCTTCATAGACATTCCTGGCGTCCCGGTCGCGACGACTCTCCCTCAGAAACTCGCCCAGCCGGTTCAGGGAAAAAGCCATGTCAGGCAGATAGGTCGCCGGATTACGGGCGGCCAGTTCTCGGTAAGTCTTCACCAATTCCTCGTAGGCCATTCGAGCATCTTTAGGACGATTCTGTTCCCAGTACAACAGGCTCAAGTCTTCCAGGGTCAAGGCCACATATGATTGATATCTCTCTGGATTTTGTGACGCTAGCTCCCGGTAGACTCTCAGTGCCTCCTCTGAGGATGTCCGGGCCTCCTCTCCGCGGCCTTGTCCTCGCCGAACAGCGGCCAAGGTGTTCAGTGTCATGGCTACCGAGGGCCAATAGGCTTCGGGATTTCGGTCTGCCAGGCTGCGGAAGATCCTGAGGGCCTCTGCGTGAGCGTTGCCAGCGTCTCCAATACTGCCCTGCTCACGATGGAACGTCGCCAGGTTGTTCAAGGCCGCCGCCAGCTCGGGCAGGTATGTATCCGAGTTCTGGGCGGCCAGGTCCCGGTAAATCTTGAGGGCTTCCTCATAGGCCGGTCCCGCCTCCTTCATGCGCTTCTCTTCACGATGAATCATCGCCAGATGAAGCCAGGCTTCCGCGGTTCGGGACGCGCTTCCACTCTTCTTCGCCAGCTCCAGACATCGTAAGGTGCGTGTCTTTGCCTCGTCGCCACGATTGGCACTTCTCAAGAAGTATGCGTAGGTGATATTGGCGTCAAAATCGTCGGGCGCCGCAGTGAGCGCCAACTTGTGGGCTGCGTCGGCATAGTTGATTCGTAGTGCGAGCGTCAGGAGTTGCCCCTTGATCTGGTAGTCGAGACTGGCTTGCTCGGAGTTCTCCTCTCCTGCTGATGCGATCTGAATTGTTCCTTCCTGAGAGCGGTCTGCTTCTCCCTTTTCAAGAATCCCCACAGCTCTTTCAAGCTTTCCTTCCAGGAAAAAGCGCATGGCCTGTCGGTGCCGCGCGGAACTCCAGCCACCGGTTCTCTTCGCCAAGGTCTTCGAGATCGTCGCGAGGGCAGCTTCAGCCTGATGGAACCGTCTTCGGAGGTCAGCTAATCCCGTAAGCGCATCCTCCTTTTGTTTCTCCAATTCCTTCAAACCCAGTCGATAATTCTCTTCTATGGCTTTCGCGGCCAGCAGACGGATCATTCGTCGTGCCATTTCCTCCCGGTTGCCTTCCCTACAAAGGAGAAGAACCAAAGGATTACCTTCGGATTCCTCTACTGAGCGAGTGCTCCAATTGGATGTCATTGACCACCTCATGGCCTTCCCTGCGGGCAGTCAATTTCACGATGTCCCCGGGATGTTTGTCCGGAAATGACAGCACAAAAGCCCCCGCCGCATCGGTAACGGCGCGACCTTCGCCATCCGTAGCGACGATCTCGACTCCTGCCACCGGCGGCCCCCCCAACTCATTGGCGAGAACCAGGCCCTTTAGAACGGCGGCATGCACATCGAGCACCGCACAAAACGTCAAGATACCCATCAGGGTTGCTGAGAGTCGAACCATAGAGTCCAAGGCCTGCGCTGCAGAGTGATACTGGATCCAAGCATGCTTGCTGACTTCGACCTAGGGATAACAAGACTACCCACGTTCTTTCACCTCTTTTCTTCTTGCAAAGTGACAGCAGTTGTCCACCCGGATGGGGTGGATGTCCTGGGTGCCGGCAAGTAGCCACTGTTCCCTGTAACCCGAGCCCAATCGGGTGCTCGCGAAGATATCACTGCCTATTGTGGCAGCATAACCGAGTCCCTTGGACTGCCTAAGGCATACTCGAACGCCGTGTACAGTGTTTCTTCTTGCCCTTTTCTCCAGCCGTGATTAGCAGGGGTTCCCGTGCTTTAACGGCGTTCGATATCTGAAATGCGCCACATCGCAAGTTCCTGCAAAGTAGCGGCAAACTCGGCTGCAGAGGCGTCGACCAGCCAGTCACGGCCGGCGGACGCTGTCATCATCTTATGAAACCAAGTGTCCAGTTCGTCGCTTGAATCAGGCCACTGACGTCCCACTTCTAACCGTATGCTCTCCAGGCTCTGCTGTGCACACCAGAAATCCCAAAGACGCGACATCGTATTGTCAAGTTTGGCCAAGGATGCGGTTGTTACTGCTGCACCAGAATCTTCCTTCTTCACAAGTCTTCTGATTCTGCTGAAGAAGCCAGTATTGTCTGTCTTGTAGGAACCAGCAGCCCGCAAGAGGGCGAGAAGGTCGTTGGGCGTCAGCTTCACCACGTTATTGCGTTCGGCGTGGATGCGAATGGCTTGCAGCAAGTCGCCGGCATATCCGGCTTCGAGAACCCAAAACTCGAAGCGATTCCGGACAAGAAATCGGTCCTCGAAGACAGCCATACCTCCAGCCACAAAATCAGTCCAGCCTCTCAATCTGCAACCAGTGCGGCTGTCGACGTAAACCGGATTGTAGATCAAAGCCAGGCCGCTACCCTCGAGGGGATATCCCGTGTGCTCGGCACGCTGCATGACAACTGAGAGTAGCTCGCCGTCTTCAACTCGACACCTGACCTTGTGTTCCATGCAAAGAACCCGTGGGGAAGAAGCTCCTTCTGGGCGAGGTGGGGTGAAGTTGCAGGCAAAACAGTCCGAAACTGTAGGTTTCACATTTGGCCTCCGTAGTTGGAGTTGGAGGGCCGTGAAAGATAGAGCCGGAAAGGGGTGGCAACAGATGCTCCGGTTCACCAGCGACTGCGTCTGCTGTTGGCTTCCCCGTCGTCATTGGTGCCGGCGACAGCACCCAGACGACTGCGTCGATAGAGAAATCCGGCTCCGCGGCCGCTTGAGACGCTATGTCCTTTTGCTTAAGGGTAGAGAAGTGCCGCGCCCGATAGGTTAAAATATTAAAATCACTGCAAATATCTGGCTGGCCCAAAGTCAGTTCCTACGGTCGGGCAAGAATAAGGCTCTTGAGGCATGAGAACCGGTTAGGCTATTCCTTCCACTATTGGCGAGGAACACGAGAGACAGACATCTATCACCTCCGTCTTCTCACCTATCGAGAAAATCTCAATATCCTCCAATCTGTACTTCACGCTGGATCTTGTCGCGCCACCGCGAGCCTTATTGATCTCGTTAATAAACGCTTTCATTATTCTCACATCCATTAGATAGGCATACTGGAATTCCCAGCTTTGTGACTTCAGCGGGACGCCGATGTAGGCCATAGTCACGTTTCCTGTGCTAATTGCGCCTCTTTGAAGGAACTGCATCTTTTGACCCCCTAAAAAAACATAGAAATAGCTCAGTCGCACATCGATGACCTTCCCATCGTGATTTGCCCAGAAGTAGTATTCGTATGCCATGACGCCACCCCCTGACTTGTTTACGAATTGTCCCGATTGTTTCCGCGTCCTCCATAACGCTTCTCGCCCAGCCACCCGCCATTTGCGAGTTGTCTGGAGCGTTCTGCGAAGCCCCCTTTCTTACGAGCATTCGTCAGAGCATGTTCAAATCTCCTGACCAGACAAGGTTTTGTTAAAGATGCGCCCGTATGGATACTCCTTGATGGCATTCATCGGTATGCCCCTTTCTGCTTATTCGTCCCTTTAGGAGCACTATGGCCCAATGGGGCGCGGGGAGCCACTTTGACCCAGAAGCACTGTGGCCCATGCCCCCAACTATACAATAGATCCGGACCAGGATATAGTGGAACCAAATGAGCTCGATGGTGTCTAATCATGCGGGGAATCATTCCGCACACTCAGGAGAATTGTCATGACGAAGACCTTCGCTCTTTTCGGGATGTTGCTCGTTCTTTTGGGGGTTTTGGTGGTCTCGGTCGCGCATGTCGCCTGGGCAGCGCCGCGAGACGTGCGCTGGAAGAAGGTGGAGGAAGCCAAGAACAAGGGCTTGCCTAAGACGGCCATCGAAGAGCTGCAGCCGATCATCGCCGGTGCCATCCAGGACAAGGCCTACGGCGAGGCGATCAAAGCCATTGGGTTGAAGATTGCGTTCGAAGCCAACATCGAAGGCAACAAACCCGAGGAGAAGGTCACCCGCATGCAGGCTGAGATCGCTAAGGCTCCGGAGGAAATGAAGCCGGTGATGGAGGCGATTCTTGCCAACTGGTACTGGCACTATTTCACGCAAAATCGGCACCGGTTCCTGCAACGTACCCAAACCGCCGCGCCGCCGGGCGACGACATCACAACCTGGGATCTGCCGCGCATCCTGAGCGAGATCGATAAGCAGTTTGCCAAGGCCCTGTCCCTGGAGGCGAAACTCAAGGCCACACCCGTTAGCGTCTTCCATGACTTGCTGGAAAAGGGCACGACGCCGGACAGCTACCGGCCCACCATGTTTGATTTCCTCGCCTTCAATGCGCTCGATTTCTACACCACCGGTGAGCAGGGCGCGGCCAAAGCCGAGGACCAGTTCGAGCCTGCCGCCGACAGTCCGATCTTTGGCAATGTGGACGAGTTTCTCCAGTGGCAACCGGCGACCACCGATACCGATTCGCCGACGCTCAAGGCCATCCGCCTCTACCAGAACCTACTGGCCTTCCACCGCGAAGACCAGGACAAGACCGCGTTCATCGACGCCGATCTGTGGCGGTTGCATTTCGCTGTCAACAAGTCATTCGGTGAGGACCGGAACGCCCGCTACCAAGCAGCATTGAAGCGGTTCTCCAACGAATGGGCCAACCACGAGATCTCGGCACGGGCGCTGTGCGAATGGGCAAAGACCCTCAACAGCGAAGGCCAGGCGCTGGAAGCGCACAAGCTGGCCAAACGCGGGATGGACGCGTTTCCCAACAGCATCGGTGGCCGGATGTGTTTCAATCTCATCCAGCAGATCCAAACCAAGTCAGCCAACATCACTACTGAGCGCGTCTGGAACGAGCCTTTGCCGTCCATCAGCGTCAGTTACCGCAACGTCGCCAAAGTCTACTTCCGCGCAGTGCCTTACAACTTCGATGAGTACATCAAGGTCCACAGGTATAGCATTGAGAGTCTGACCGAGGAGGAGAAACAACAGCTTCTCACTGCAAAGGCGGCGCATGCATGGGCTTCCGATCTTCCGCCGACAGCGGACTTCAAAGAACGCACGGAGAAACTGCCGGCTCCCAAGAACCTCAAACCAGGCTTCTATTTTCTGCTGGCGAGCCACGACCCATCCTTTGAAAAGAACAACAATCGGGTGAGCTTCACGCAGGTCTGGGTAAGCGACCTTGCATTGGTGATGCGCACTCGCAACATGGAAAGCGGGATAGAAGGCTTCGTGCTGAATGCCGTCACCGGCGAGCCGGTCACCGGGGCTGCGGTGCGGGTGTGGACGCGTAACCGGAGCAGTGGCGGGTTTCAACCCGTCTATGCCACCAAGAGTGATGCCAATGGCTTGTTCCGTTTCAACCGCCAGAATGAATCCGCCATTTTTCTCGCCGAGCATGGTGCGCAGCGTCTAGCGACCAGCCACGAATACTTGGCCGGCAAGACCCAGCCGGAGCCAGCTCCGCACACACGGACCGTTTTCTTCACCGATCGTTCGCTCTATCGGCCGGGCCAAACGATTCACTACAAAGGAATCTGCCTCCGCGTCGATCAGACGGGCAACCAATACAAAACGCTTGCGGGCCAGGTGTTGACCGTCCTATTCCATGATTCGAACCGCAAGGAGATTGCTCGCCAACAGCTCAAAACCAATGACTACGGCGCGTTCAGCGGCAGCTTCAGTGCGCCCCGTGATCGGTTGACCGGGAGGATGACCATTGAGGTTCAAGGGGGACCGAGCGGCAGCACCTCGTTCAATGTCGAGGAATACAAACGGCCGAAGTTCCAGGTCGAGCTGAAAGCACCGAAGGAAGCAGCCAAATTGAACGGCGAAGTCAGTCTGCCGGGCAAGGCCACTGCCTATACCGGCGCGGCCATCGGCGGTGCCAAGGTGAAATATCGTGTGGTGCGCGAAGTCCGGTTCCCCAGTTGGTGCTGGTGGAGCTGGAGATCCTTGCCGCCCGGCCGCGACCAGGGCCAGGCCATTACCCACGGCACGGCGGTCACGGAAAACGACGGTTCCTTCACCGTGAAATTCGTCGCCAAGGCCGACCCGTCCGCGCGTGAGAAGGACGAACCGACCTTCGAGTTCACCGTCCATGCCGACGTGACCGATACGACCGGCGAGACGCGCTCGACACAGCGATCGGTGCGCGTCGGTTACACCGCACTGCAAGCCTCACTTGCCGCCAACGAATGGCAGACGTCGGATAAGCCAACGGAAATCACCGTGGTGAGCAAGACACTTGACGGCGAAGGTCAGGCCGTTGACGGCACGGTCAAGGTGTATGCGCTCAAACAACCGACGACAGTCCAACGGCCCGAGATACAGGCTGGATATCAGTCGGCGCGCCTGGGGTCGGTCATGGACAGAACCGGCGGAGCGCAGGGGAAACCGGATTGGTCCAATCCGAATTCGTGGGAACTCGCCCAGGTCGTCAGCGAACAGGCTTTCCAAACTGACGCCACCGGCGTCACCAAGGTGACGGTGGCGTTAAAACCCGGTGTCTACCGCGCGATGCTCGATACCAAGGACCGCTTCGGCAAGGCGGTGACCGCGCGCCTGCCGATTCAGGTTGTTGATCTGAAAGCTAAACAGTTCCCAGTCAAACTCGCCAACCAGTTTTCTGCGCAGAAATGGTCGCTGGAACCTGGTGAGTCGCTGGTCGCGCTCTGGGGTACCGGCTACGAGAAAGGCCGAGCGTTTATCGAGATTGAGCATCGCGGCAAAGACCCTTCGGAGTTTCTGGACCGCTGCTGACCGAACCCAGGAAGTCATCGAGCACACGGTCAACGAGCAGATGCGCGGCGGGTTCATCGTGCGAGTCACCTATGTCCGCGAGAACCGCGCCTACCTCAACGAGCGCATCGTCGACGTGCCATGGACCAACAAGAAGCTCACGGTAAAATGGGAACGCTTCACTTCCAAGCTTGGTCCAGCCCAGAAGGAAACCTGGACTGCCGTGGTGACCGGCCCCGACGCCAAGAAAGCCGTCGCCGAAATGGTCGCCGGGCTCTATGACGCGTCACTCGACGCTTACCTGCCACACCGTTGGATGGAGTCGTTCAACGTTTTCCGGCGGGAATCCTCGCGGGTGCAGGCGCAGTTCGAGAACCGCATGCAGCCGTTCCAGCAAATCCTGCACGGGTGGCATACCGAGTCCAAGGAAGCGAGGTTGGCCTACCGCGCGTTCCCCAACGAAATCAGCAGGAATCTCTTGGGATACGGATTTGTTGGCGCAGGCCGTGACGGCTCACGGCAGGCCTGGCGGTCACGTGCTCCGCAAGGCCATGGCGCCTCAAGCAGGGGCGCCAGCGACATCGCGGCACCAGCGTCGCTGCTTTGGGGGCCGGTGTTGCTGCATCGGCGCCGGTGCCGTCGCCGGCAGAGGAAAGGATGGCAGAGTCAAAGCGATCAGATGACGAAGGCGGCGGTGAGGGGGAGCAAGCTCCCAGGCCTGACCTCAGCAAGGTCTCTGCGCGCAAAAACCTGAATGAGACCGCATTCTTCTTCCCGCATCTGCTCGCCGGTGCAAACGGTGTGGTCAAAATCGAATTCACCATGCCCGAAGCGCTCACCGAGTGGAAATTCATGGGTTTTGCCCACGACCGGGACCTGCGCAGCGGTTTTCTCACCGACAAGGTCGTCACCGCCAAGGATCTGATGGTCGAGCCGAACCCGCCGCGTTTCGTGCGTGAAGGCGACACCATCGAGTTCACTGCCAAGGTCACCAACCAGACTGATGCACGCCAGAACGGCCTGGTGAAACTGACGCTCGCCGATGCGCGGACTTTGAAGTCCGTCGATGCTGAGCTAGCCAACAACCTGATGGAACAGGCTTTCGACATCCCGGCCAAGGAATCGCGGAGCTTTGCGTGGCGGTTGACGGTGCCCGACGGCATGGATTTCCTTACCTACAAAGTCGTCGGTGCCACCAACCAGCTCTCTGACGGCGAGGAAGGTTATCTGCCCGTGCTCAGCCGCCGCATCCTGGTGAGCGAGTCGTTGCCATTACCCGTGCGAGGCAAGCAGACGAAGACGTTTGAATTTGAGAAACTTATCCAGTCCGGCAACTCACCGACCTTGAAGCACCAGAACCTCACCGTGCAGATGGTCTCGCAGCCGGCCTGGTACGCGGTGATGGCGCTGCCGTATCTGATGGAGTTCCCGCACGAATGCACCGAACAGACCTTCAATCGTCTCTACGCCAACGGACTCGCCCGCCACATCGCCAACTCCGACCCAAAGATCCGCCGCATCTTCGACCTTTGGAAAGACACGCCCACCCTCGACAGCCCGCTGGAAAAGAACCAGGACCTGAAAGCGGTGATGCTCGAAGAGACGCCGTGGCTGAAGCAGGCCCAGGCCGAAAGCCAGGCGCGCAAGAACGTCGGGATCTTGTTTGACGATAATCGCCTGAACGACGAGACCAGGCGCGGCTTGCAGAAGCTCACCGAACAGCAGCTAAGCTCGGGGTGCATGGCCATGGTTCCCGGGAGGGCCGCCCAACGATTACATCACCCTCTACATCACTACCGGTTTTGGCCGTATGCGGCATCTCGGTATAGACATCGATGTCGGTGCCGCGATCAAATCGCTCGACCGCCTCGACAATTGGATCAATAGCATCTACCGGGAGATCCTCAAGCACCCTGGCAAGGACGACAACCATCTGAACTCGACCATCGCCCTGTACCTCTATGGTCGCAGTTTCTTTTTGCAGGACAAACCCCTCGACGGCGCACCGCGCGAGGCCGTGGACTATTTCCTCGGCCAGGCGAAGAAATACTGGCTTGCAGCTGGATTCCCGCCAGTCCCAAGCCCATCTCGCCATCGCGCTGAAACGGTTCGGTGACCAAGAAACGGCGCCCGCCATCATGAAATCCATCAAGGAACGTTCGGTCACCAGTGAAGAACTCGGCATGTTCTGGCGCGACCTCGAACGGTCGTGGTGGTGGTTCCGGGCGCCGATCGAGACGCAGGCGATGATGGTCGAGGCTTTTGATGAGGTCATGAATGACGCCCAGGCCGTCGAGGACTGCAAGGTCTGGCTGTTGAAACAGAAGCAGACGCAGGACTGGAAAACCACCAAAGCCACGGCAGACGCCGTCTACGCGCTGATGTTGCGTGGTGCGGGTATGCTGAGCTCCGATGCGCTCGTGGAGGTGTCGCTGGCCGGCCAGGCGATCAAGCCCGAAAAAATCGAAGCCGGTACCGGCTTCTATGAGAAGCGCTTCACCCGCGGCGAGATCAAGCCGGACATGGGCAATATCAGCGTGACCAAAACCGACGACGGCGTTTCGTGGGGCAGCGTACACTGGCAGTACCTGGAGGACATGACCAAGGTCACCCCGTACGAAGGCACCCCGCTGAAACTTAAAAAGACGCTGTTCATCAAGGAAACGACCCACAAAGGGCCAGGTGCTGAAGCCCGTTGCCGGCCCGCTGGCAGTCGGTGACGAGTTGGTGGTCCGCATCGAATTGCGGGTCGATCGAGACATGGAATACATCCACCTCAAAGACCAGCGAGGCAGCGGCACGGAGCCCGTGAACGTGCTCTCCCGCTACAAATTCCAAGATGGCCTGGCTTATTATGAAAGCACCAGGGATACCGCCAGCCACTTCTTCATCGATTACCTGCCTAAGGGTGTTTATGTCTTCGAGTACTCGACCAGGGTCCAGCTCAGAGGGAAGTACCAGACCGGTATCGCCGACATCCAATGCATGTACGCACCGGAGTTCAATAGTCACTCGGAGAGCTTTGATCTCGAGGTGAAATGAGCCATGATGGAAGCTGCCGATGATCACGATTAGACGCGAACTGGCTTGTTCTTGAAAATGCCTGTGAAGAGGAACGACTCACTGCCGCGGATTGATGTGAAGAAAGCGTTCTGTCATTCCAAATCCGAAGGGGGAGGAATCCTCATTCTGGGGCATCTAGCAGGATTCCTCGCTATTCATGAAATGACTTTGAGTGTGTTGGAACACATGTCGCTTTTCTTCCTGTGCAAGTTCAAGATCTTTATGCCTTTCAGGGTGGAAACTAACCAGTCGCGTCCTGTTTCCCAAGGCGTTTTCTCCGGCCATTGGAGGTAACCTTCCTGCCGGATCAAGCGGTTTCGAACAACGGTACCAGGGCGAAGGTGGTGACATCGACCAGGCCCAGATCGGTCAATTTCAATTCAGGGATCACCCCCAGGGCCATAAATGACAGGGCCAGAAACGGGTTGTGGAGGGGACTTCCCCAGGATCGCGCCCGTCGCTTGAGCTGCTCCAGTTGTTCGGAAACCCGTTCCACCGGCCAGGTCGACATCAGGCCGGCGATGGGGAGAGGCAGCAGTATGACGGCTTCACTGGCACTGCCGATGGCCATGCCGCCGCCGATATGGCGGACAGCTTCGACCACGGCCAGAATGTCATTGTCGCTGGTACCCACGGCGATGATGTTGTGTGCATCGTGAGCCACGGTGGTGGCGATGGCGCCGCGAGTCAGGCCGAACCCCTGGATGAAGCCCACCGCCGGAGGCTTGCCCGACTGGTAACGGTTGAACACCACCAGCTTGAGGATATCACGGTCGAGATCCGGGATAACCATGCCTCCGCTGGTTTTGGGGTCTGCCAGGATTTTTCGAGTGAGCAGGCTGCCTTCCTGCACTCCAATGACTTTGAGTTTGCCGACCTGGGCGGTAACGGCCAGATCGCTGGCGGTCGGGTGGGAAAGGTGCATGGGGCTTGCCGGGGGCTGTGGCTGCGGCCAGTTTTCCGGGTTGATCAGCAATCGGCCGTCGCGCGCAACTTCCTGGCCACGCTTGTAGACTCGGTGCGGAATCCAGGGATTGAGGGTCGGGCTGATGCTGAAATCCGCCTGGTAACCGGGAGCCAGCGCCCCCCGGCGTGGGAGCCGGAAATGCGCCGCAGGCGTCCAGGTGGCCAGGGTGATGGATCGCACCGGATCTAGCCCGAGAGCCATAGCTCGATTGATCACAGCGTTCATGTGGCCCGCATGAATCAGATCATCGGGGTGACAGTCATCACTGACCAGCATGCAGCGCGGCCAGGTGCGATCGTCAACCAGCGGCAACAGCGCGGCCAGGTCTTTGGACTGGCTCCCCTCGCGCAGCATAATGACCATCCCCTTGTCCAGCTTTTCGCGTGCTTCGTCGAGAGTGGTGCATTCATGGTCGGAGCCGATGCCGGCGGTCAGGTAGGCGTTCAGCGCCAGGCCCGCAAGCTGCGGGGCGTGTCCGTCGCGGATCCGATCCTGAAACAGGAGGACTTTGTCCAGCACGTCCGGGAACGCATGGATCACTCCCGGGAAATTCATCATTTCCGCCAGCCCCAGGATCCTGGGATGAGGCAGCAGACCGTGGAGGTCACAGGCCCGAAGTGTCGCTCCGGACGTTTCCAAAGGTGAAGCCGGAACGCAGCTGGGCAGATTGAAGAAAGCATCAAGCGGCAGATGTTCGGTGGCATCCAGAAAGTAGCGGATGCCCTCCAAACCCAGCACATTGGCGATTTCGTGGGGATCGGCCACCACCGCGCTGGTGCCATGGGGTAGGACCGCGGCACAAAACTGGGCGGGACTGAGCAGGGTGCTTTCCATGTGGAGGTGACCGTCAATGAAGCCGGGGCAAACATAGGCGCCGTCCAGTTCCACGGTCTCGCGTGCGGCATAGGGGCCGGATCCCACCACAAAACCGCGATGGATCGCCAGATCCACCTGGTCAAGCCGCCCGGAAAAAACGTTGACCACTTGTCCGCCGCGCAGGAGCAAGTCCGCAGGTCGAACGCCACGGGCAACCTCAAGAAGCTCCTGAAGGAGCATGCTATCCAATTTCATGGCCGAACTCCCTTGTACGGAGTGCCGGGAGTCCGACAGCTCACGTTACATCTTGTATTTGCTGAAATCTTCAGGATCGAGGCTATCCAGGATCTCAGACCATTTCTCCGCTTCCTCGCGGTTGAAAACCGGCTGGGTGCCGTCATCAGCTCGCTGGGATTTGATCAGGACCGATTCCTTGACGAAGATCGGCGAGTTGGTGCGGAGCGCGATGGCGATGGCATCGCTGGGGCGAGCATCGATAGGGATCATCTGGGCTTTGTCGCGCAGATGGATAATCGCATAGTAAGTGTTTTCTCGCAGATCGTACACCTCAACCTTTTCCACCTTGACGTTAAGATGGTCAAAGAGCGTCTTGATGAGATCATGCGTCATGGGACGTGGAAAGCGGATGTGCTCGAGCTCGGTGGCGATTGAGGTGGCTTCCAGGAGACCAATCCAGATGGGCAGGGACATGTCTCCATCCGGATCCTTGAGGATCAGGATGGGGGTGTTGGTGTTGGGGTCCATGGCCAAGCCGGACACTTCCATTCGACGGAACATTCTCTCTCCTCGTAGTGGCAACCTGATCCCCGCTGGCACCAGACTAGTTTGCCGGTGTATCTGGAGATTCAGGCTTCGCACACTATCCCCTTAATATCCATTCTCCGCGTAAAGAATGGGAATATGCAGCTTGAATCCTAACGGGAATCAGCTGTCCGGTCAAATCCACTGATGATTCAAAATTGACAATGCGGTTCTGCTGAGTGCGCCCCATCCACTGGTTACCGCCAGATCTGCTGGGACCTTCCACAAGGATCTCACGCACCTGGCCAACCTCGGTCTGGTTCTTGCGGAGCGTGATCTCGGCTTGGAGTGCTTGCAGTTCCACCAGTCGGCGGGCTTTGTCTTCTTCTCCAATCTTGTCCGGGAACTGGGCGGCTTTGGCATACGGACGATCGGAGTAACGAAAGGAAAAAAGCATATCGAACTGGACCTGTTCCAACAGCTTCAGGGTATCTCGAAAATCTGCTTCGGTCTCTCCGGGGAAACCCACCATGACATCGGTTGATAAGGCGATGTCGGGACAGACCTGTCGGAGTTTCTCAATTTTTTGTAGATACTGGGAGGCGCTATAGCCGCGATTCATCCGTTTGAGCAGGCGATCTGAGCCGGCCTGCACCGGCAGATGGAGGTTCTTGCATAGACAATCGAGAACGGCGAAGCACCGCATGAGTTCCTCGGTCAGGTCTTTGGGATGGGAGGTCGTGAAACGCAAACGCTTAAGGGCCGTCTCCGCTTGAATTCTGTGCAGCAGCTCAGGAAAGGATGCTTCCGCAGTGGATTTCTTGCCAAAGGAGTTCACATTCTGTCCCAACAGGGTGACGTCACAAACCCCTGCAGCAACCAATGCTTGGATTTCATTCAGGATATCCCTGCTGGGTCGACTTCTCTCCGGCCCTCTCACGTAGGGCACGATGCAGTAGCTGCAATAGTTGTCGCAGCCCTGCATGATGGTAACCGGCGCGGTCACCCCTCGAACAGCGGTCCTGATTTCACCGGTGTTCGGGTCATGGGGGTCGGATTCTTCGGCCAGGTGCGCCAGTCGCACATGCTGTTCCTGGACCGCTTGAAAAAGCCTGGGAAGGGCCGCCAAACTTCGCGTTCCCAGAACCAAATCGAGGTGTTCGAAGCGCTCCAGCAGGGTCTGTCCCAACTGTTGCGCTACGCATCCGCCGATCAGGATCTTAAGCTGTGGGTTGCGGGTCTTCAACCGACGCAGTCGCCCCACAAAGGAAAAGACCTTCTGCTCCGCTTTTTCGCGCACCGCACAGGTGTTGATAAAGAGGACGTCCGCTTGCTCGATTTCAGTGGTCAAGGAGTAACCCTGCGCCGCGAGCATGCGTTCCACCCGAGCGGAATCGTATTCATTCATCTGGCAGCCGAAGGTCTGGATGTAAAGAAGCTTGGGCGACAGGGTCGGTTGTGGGTGAGGCTGCGACATGGGTGTGAAAGACATCGGATGCTCAAGCGGTTTCGGCAACGAATCGACGATTGATATCCAACAGCCGTGACGCCAGATTACGTATCATCTGCAGAGCTACATCCGGATAAAGCTCCACCATCATCGGCAGCTGATTACTGGGATAAACCTGCACAACGCTCTGGCCGCTGCTAGTCACCGTGGCCTGGCTGGGCAAGCTCAGCAGGGCTTCCATTTCTCCAAAAAACTCGCCCGGCTTGCTGAGGCGTGCGATCTCCTTGCCTTGAATAGTGACGAGTAAACCGCCTTCGGTGGAGACCAACTTGTAGAACTCTATGAGGTGCGAGCCTTCCTCGATGACTACTTCTGCGTTGTTGAAGAAACGCATCTTGGCATCGTCCAGGGAGAACTCGCGGTCCCTGTCCACGATCCGCTGGGTTGTCTGAACGAGTTGTTGCACCAAGGACTTGATCAACCTGTCGCTCATGCGTGCGTCATTTCGTAAAAAATGGTACAGAGCCTCTGGCCCGTAAAAAGCGACCCGGCAGGAAGTCAAAGCCATGGCACTTATTGCCGAGGGTTTCTTGAAGAATAGACTCTCCAAACCCAAGACATCGTGCTCGCCCAACACACGGACCTTCTTGCCGCGGAACTGGACCAGCACCTGGCCACTGAGAATGGCCGCAAACTGATTGCTGATACCTCCCTCTTCCACGATGTATTCGCCATATCGGAAACTTCGGACTTCCTGGGCATGCACCGAGGAATTCAGTTCCTCAGGCGATATCGCCGAGCCTGTATGATCATCCATGGGTAATCCTATCGTGGTGATCCATCCCTTGCCAAAGAGTTGCTCTTGGGTTGCTCCAAGCTTTGTATCCGGTCGCCCAAAGAAATGTGAGACCCCGATAACAGGGTTCTTTTGGTCTTCTTACATGTTACAGACGGAGTGTCAAGTGTCTCAGGCTGGAACCACGGTGCCTTGCAACGGCTTGCGATCATGCTGACGCGGGGCCATGGAGTGCGCTTCTCGCTTGTCATTTGATCCATCACGCCTGGGTGACGTTGCGGGGTCAGAACAAACTCGAGAGGACGCCGCAAGACACTAATCGTACCATCAGAATCCTAGCGGGTTCGCACCTGATTTTCAAGTGAATACTGGCGGGCAAGACACCTGGGTGAAGGTCTCAGGCGGATTTCATCCGTTTTCGGAGGCAATCGTGAAACGACATTGAAGACGATCCTGCTCGCCTTCGAGGATTCTCTCGACATCGTCTTCACAGCCCGGAGCGATGCTCACCTGCACCAGCCCCAGTTGCGACTGCAGGGTGGTGACCGTGGCAAGTCCTTCATAGGCCTCCAGGATAAAGCGGAGGAAGTGGATTTCTCTCGGACGGATAAGCAACTGCCGCACAAAGCAATATTTGGGGGTCGTGTCAAGCAAGGTCCCAAAATCCATTGGTGTACTGTGAAAGGATGAAGCTCAAAAAAAAAGATGACGCATCCGGCCGGACCTGTTGTAGTTGATTCAATAGCACCTACCGGACGGATAATACAAACCTGAAAAGGTCGGAACGATCAAATCCTACCGAAATGCTCTCTGGAAGGATTTGCTGGCATCATTCCCGTGCAGGCGACCAGGCTTGTTGGCCCTTCAGGTACTGAGATGTTACGCCCAAAGCGGATAGCGGTAGAATATTCCTTGTTGTTCGGTTGCGACCTATGCTAGCAAATACCTGCTGGGTATTGACCTGCGGGTTGGTAGTATTGAAAGGTTTGGTCCTGAGTGAGAAGCGATCTGGCGCAGGTTCGATTCTGGCCGTCCAAGAATGGGGTAGTTCCGCTCACGGAGGGAAACTCGATGATCGGCCGCGGTGATTGCGTCCGCACGACGATTGCGGTGCTCTGTATGCTTTTTTGTGTGACGGTGAGTCTTCCCGCATGGGCGGCTCAGGGCGAGGAGATGTTTTACAATCAGGGACAAGCGCCCTACGATAGTCGCAATCCGGGCAAGAGCCGCAACGAGGCCATTGCAGATCTAAAGGCGGAGGTCTTGCGACAGGCGATCGAGAACCTGGTCGAAGAAGAAGCCTTGTCGAAGAAAAAAGCCGACATTCAAAATCTGATTATGAAGACTCCGGATCGCTATCTGCAAGGCCTGCAGAATCGTTGCACAGGAAATCGAAAATGGTAAGCTTCGACTTGCCGGACAGGTGACTGTAAAGATCGATGAACTCAGCCGCAGCCTGGGCGAGCTGGGTTTGAAAGTGACGGCTTCAGCTGCCATCGACGATCAGACCCCAAGCCACACCGATGCGGCTGGGCCGACTGTGACCCCCGAGCAAGGAAAGGCAGCCGACGATCAGACCGACGAAGAGGTTGACTCCGAAGAGAAAGAGAACTCAGTTGGGGACCAAGCAACCGAGAGAGACGCACAGCAATCACCACCGGTGATATCTACCCAACCCGCAAAAAAAACTGTGGTGTTTTGGTCGGTGGCGGAAAGGTGGGAGCAAACCAGCCCGTGGCATATTCCGTCGATGGATGAACTGGGCACGGTGGTTCAGGCTTTGTTCGCCGGCAGCGTCCGCCAGGAAGCTCAAACGATGCCATGGACCCTCTCCCTGCCCGATGCCAGCTTGGAAGTTCTCGAACAGGATCTCGATGTCGAAAAGAACTTTCCCGTGGACCAAGCTCTAAGTCGGGGCAAGGGCAAGAGCGCCGGAGTCATAGTGATTGGGACTGCGACCCAGCGGCGTCATGCCGATGGCAGCGTGAGCCTGGTGGCCGATTTGAATCTGCTCGATGGGGTGTCGGGTGAGCGGGTTGGAGAAGTGCATCGTGAACTCCCCTTGGGGCCGATGGCCAACCCAGGTGACTATGCTGAGGAAATCATCAAGCTGGCAGCCTGGATTACGCCTGAGCTGGATCGGTTGGTGCGAACCGGGCTTGCCGAAAAAGGAGACGATGGTGCCCGCCAATCCACCAGGAAGCCCGTGGAGACCCCTGGTCGAGAGCCCCGTGTTTACGGATGGGTCCTCATGATCCGGGGCATGAACAGTCTGGCACAATGGCAAGCACTGGAACAATTCTTGCGGCAGCGCTTTGAGGACATGGAAATCGCAGGGTTGGAGTATAGTGCGGGGTCTGCCAGGGTTCAGCTGGAAAAGGTGGGGGATAATCTTCCGGCTGTCTTTCGGGAGTTTCAGCTAGCGGCATGGCGCATCGAGATCCAGGAGGAGGATGCGGTGAATCGGACGATCCATCTTTCATTCATTCCCCAAAGCTCGACGCAGTGATGAAATTATGACTGTTCCCAACTGTTTGACGCTTCTGCGCATACTACTTACGCCGGTGATCATCTGGCTCCTGCTGGATCGCCGTTTGAGTCAGGCCTTGTTGGTCTTTATCCTGGCCGGTCTTACCGATGCTCTCGATGGTTTGATCGCACGAGTTTTTCACCAAAAGAGCCGACTGGGGGCTTATCTTGACCCTCTGGCCGACAAGCTCTTGTTGGTCAGTTGTTTCATCCTCCTGGGCCGGTTGCAGCTTCTTCCCAACTGGCTGGTGGTCGTTGCCGTGAGTCGGGACGCTATCATCCTCCTGGGGATCGCCACCCTAATGTTGCATCAGATTCGAGTGCATATCAGGCCTTCAGTGTTGAGCAAACTCACGACACTCATGCAATTGCTGACGGTCTTGGTCATGTTGTCTTCCGCATATATGAAGTTGCCGCGGTGGGGATATGTTATCATGTTTGCTGTCACTGCGGCCGCCACTGTGGCCAGCGGCCTGCATTACATGCTGACCGGGATTCAGCTTTGGGAGGGGCAACGGAACAGCGATCATGATGGATTGACGCCGTGACAGCCGCTGGGTTGCCCGTTCAAGCATTCATTTTGCTTGACATGAGTTCTGGTGATCCGCTATTAGGACCAAGCAAAGCAGGCACGTAGCTCAGGGGGAGAGCGCTACCTTGACGCGGTAGAAGTCGGCGGTTCGAAACCGCCCGTGCCTACCATAAAGTATTTTGATATGTGCATTGCTGCAGAGGGATAAACGCACCCAGACGTAAGGCTCGCTGTCGCTTGACCTGGATCGGTTCCACACACGGGAGGGAGATTTTCGGAGCTTCTCTGGAGGCGCACATACTGCCGAGATGTATCTATGGGCATCTTCCCCTTTGCGACCAGGGAAGGTGCCTTTTTTCATCTGCACGGGTGCGGCCGAATGGCTCCACCCGCTGATCTAAGCTTCATTGGACTCCTGGTGCAGGATTGGAAAAGAACATGACCTCTGATCATATCCACGTAACTCTGGTGGGCGGGGGAACCGCTCAATTCCCAGCGGGAACGCTGGTTGAGGAGGTGCTGTCGGTATTGAACGCGGACCGTCTTCATTTCGTAGCGGTTCGAGCCGATGGGCAGCTGCTGGACTTGACCGCGCCGTTACAGGTTGATGTGACCATTGAAGGCATTCGCTCGGATAGCGACCAGGGTTTGGAGATATTGCGGCACAGCGCCTCGCACATCATGGCGCAGGCGGTCAAGACGATTTTCCCGGAGGCCAAGATCGCCATCGGGCCCGCCATCGAAAACGGTTTCTATTATGATTTTGATGTGGCGCGCCCGTTCACCCAGGAAGACCTGGAACAGATCGAAGCGGAAATGGCCAAAATTATCGCCCAGAAATTGGCCTTCCGGCGCGCGGAAATGTCCCGTGAGGAAGCGGTACGCTTTTTTGAGCAACAGGGAGAACCATACAAGGTTGAGCTTCTCCGGGAGCTCCAGGCCCCAACGGTTTCGTTCTACCAGCAGGGTGATTTCGTGGACCTGTGCCGTGGGCCGCACCTTCCCCACACCGGGGCACTCAAGGCTTTCAAGCTGATCAGTGTTGCCGGGGCCTACTGGCGGGGTGATGAACGCAACCCCATGCTGCAGCGTATCTACGGCACCGCTTTTGCCGATACGGGGGCGCTTAAGAAGTACTTAAAATTCCTTGAAGAGGCCCAGCGGCGCGATCACCGCCGCTTGGGGCGGGAGTTGGACCTTTTCAGTTTTAGCGATGAAGTCGGGGCTGGCATGGTGATCTACCATCCCAAGGGGGCCCTGCTTCGCCAGATTCTGGAAGACTTTCGAAAAGCGTGAGCACTTGCGCCGCGGCTATCATATTGTAATCGGACCGACGCTGCTCAAGACCGAACTGTGGCAGCGTTCAGGCCATTTCGACCACTACCGGGAGAACATGTACTTTACCGAAATCGATGAACAGTCCTATGGGATCAAGCCCATGAACTGCCTGTCCCACATGCTCATCTACAAATCCAAACTGCGCAGCTATCGTGATTTGCCCCTGCGCCTCTTTGAGCTGGGCACCGTCCATCGGCACGAAAAATCCGGGGTCCTGCACGGATTGCTGCGGGTGCGACAGTTCACCCAGGACGATGCTCACATTCTGTGTACCCCCGATCAGCTCCATCAGGAAATCAAGGACATCATTGATTTCGTTATTGAAGTGATGGGTATGTTCGGTTTTACTTACGAAATGGAAATCAGCACGCGCCCTGAGAAATCCATAGGCAGCGACGCCGACTGGGATCGTGCTACCAATGCCCTCATAGCTGCGCTGCAGGACAAAGGGATTGCATACCAGATCTGCGCTGGCGACGGGGCGTTTTATGGGCCGAAGATCGATGTCAAGCTCCATGATGCGCTGGACCGTCGCTGGCAATGTGCTACCATCCAGTGCGATTTCACTTTGCCGGAACGGTTCGACTTGACCTACATTGGCCCTGACGGGGCTAAGCATCGACCGGTGATGGTGCATCGCGTCATTCTGGGCGCCATCGAACGCTTCATGGGGGTGCTCATCGAACATTTTGCCGGTGCGTTTCCCGCTTGGCTGGCGCCGGTTCAGGCGATCCTGGTGACGGTGACCGACCGGCAGTTGGATTTTGCCCGCATCATCCAGCAGCAGCTTCAGGAGGCCGGGATGCGAGTGGAACTGGACCAGCGCAATGAGAAACTCGGTTTCAAGATCCGCGAAGCGCAGCTGCAAAAGATCCCCTACATGCTGGTGGTCGGGGACCGGGAAGTGGAAGCCAACGGCATCTGCCCGCGACTTCGCGACGGCCGGCAGCTGGACCTCATGACCGCGGACGATTTTATCCGGTTGGTGGAGCAAGAATGCCGGGAGGCCACTGGTGGCCGTATTGGCTTGGGTATCGTCTAGGCTTGGTGGGGTTTCGAGCAGCGAATATCGAGTCTTTTGTTCGGAGTTTTGGGCCATGGATCCTGGCTCTGTAGCCATGATTGGCGGCCGTTTCTGAAACATCTTTGGAAAGGAGGTTGGCGCTCTGGCAAAACAGGAAAACATCAACGAAAAGATCCGGGCACCGCAGGTTCGGGTGATTGGAGCAGATGGAAGCCAGTTGGGGATTCTTCCCATCGAAAGGGCGCTGCAGTTTGCGGCAGAAGCCCATTCTGATCTGGTTGAGGTGGCTCCTAATGCGGATCCTCCTGTCTGCAAGATCATGGATTACGGGAAGTTCAAATACCAACAGAACAAGCGTTCCCAGGAAGCCAAGAAAAAGGCTTCGGTGATTCAGGTCAAAGAAGTCAAGATCCGACCCAAGACGGATGACCACGACCTGGAATTCAAGATACGCCACATCCGTCGTTTTCTTGCCCAAAAGGACAAAGCCAAGGTGACCATGCTGTTTCGCGGTCGTGAAATTGTCTATTCAGATCTGGGCATGAAAATTCTGGATCGGGTGCTGGAGGCACTTCAGGACGAGGCCGTGGTGGAACAGAGACCCAAGATGGAGGGCCGCAATCTGGTCATGGTGTTGGCCCCCAAGTCCTGAGATCGTCAGCCTTAGTGCCGTGTTTCCCCGAGAAGTAAGCGGTTTGTTCAGGGAAAGTGCTTGACAGGTGCAAGCAACCTCAATAAATTGCGTGCCTCGATCGTGCTCAGCGCACACAATGCTATCCCGCAGCGGAAATCGTTGCATACAAGCCAGGACGGAGGATTCCATGCCGAAGATCAAGACCAATCGAGGTGCGGCCAAACGCTTCAAGACTACCGGTAGCGGCAAGCTGGTGCGCGCTCGGGCCTACAAGAGCCATATTCTGACCAAGAAAAGTACCAAGAGAAAACGTCGGCTACGCCAGGGGACGGACGTGGATAGCGCCAATGTGAAGTTGTTGAAACGCATGCTTCCTTACCTCTAGGCTTCCAGGGCGTACCGGTATTTGTCGCAGCAATCCGCCATTGGATGCTGCCAGTTGAGGCCTTCATGGTGGATTTGGATTTGCTGGCCGCCACAGGCGAGCGGGATGCTGACCCCGGCCGGTTGCCAGCTATTGAATGATTGAGGAGTAGGTATTTATGTCAAGGGTAAGGAAAGCGGTTAAATCACGGGAACGCCGCAAGAAAGTGTTGAAGTTGGCGAGCGGATACCGCGGGGGCCGAGGCCGGCTGCTGCGGACCGCGATGGAAACAGTCGATCGGGCGCTCAAGTTTGCTTATCGCGACCGCCGCACCCGCAAGCGCGATTTTCGCAGCCTGTGGATCATGCGCATCAATGCCGCGGCTCGAGAGCACGGTTTGAGCTATTCGCGCTTCATGAATGGTCTCAAGAAGGCCAATGTGACGCTGGATCGCAAGAGCCTGGCAGAGCTGGCAGTCCACAATGCCGAAGCGTTCGCCCGGCTTGCTCAATTAGCCCAGCAGAGCGCGTAGTATCCGGGCATGAAGAAAAGCATTCAGGCCATTCTTCACGCTGCCGGGCTCGATGTGGATGCTGCCGGGGCCGATGCACGGGCGCTGGAGGCTCTGCGGGTTCGCTATCTGGGGCGTAAAGGGGAGTTCAGTCGCTGCTTCAAAGAACTGGCTCAGTCGCCGGCGGAAGAACGCCCGCAGCTCGGGCAGCTGCTGAACGACGCCAAACAACAGGTCGAGGCGGCTTTGAATGCGGCTCTGGAGCGGGCGCGGGCACAGGCGTTGCGAGCTGTCGAGCATTTTGATGTGACGGTCCCCGGCCGCGTGCCTTTGCAGGGGCGCTTTCACCCCATCACCCGGGTGGCCCGTGAGATATCCCAGATCTTTCAGCGGCTCGGCTTTGAGACCGTGGAAGGTCCGGAAGTGGAGCTGGATTACTACAACTTCGAGGCGCTCAATATTCCCAAAGATCACCCTGCCCGTGATATGCAGGACACCTTCTATTTCTCCGATAATGTTCTGCTTAGGACCCATACCTCCCCAATTCAGGTGCGGGTTATGGAAAAGCGCCGCCCGCCCATCCGCATCATCGCCCCGGGAAAGGCCTACCGCTGCGATTCGGACGTGACCCACACGCCCATGTTTCATCAAGTGGAAGGGTTGATGGTGGGGGAGAACATCTCCTTTGCTGACCTCAAAGGGATTCTTACCATCTTCGTTCATCAGATGTTTGGTCCTGATGTGGGGCTGCGTTTCCGCCCCAGCTTCTTTCCTTTCACCGAACCCAGCGCCGAAGTGGATATCCAGTGCGTCATGTGCCGAGGAGCTGGTTGCAGGGTTTGCTCCCAGACCGGTTGGTTGGAGATTCTGGGTTCGGGTATGGTGGATCCGGAAGTTTTCAGGATGGTGGGCTACGATCCTGAACAAATAACCGGTTTCGCCTTCGGCATGGGGATCGAGCGGATTGCCATGCTGAAGTACGGGATTGATGATCTGCGTCTGTTCTATGAGAACGATCTGCGTTTTCTAAGTCAGTTCTGATTTCGGCCGGCGTTCTGGTGGCAGTGAGGGGGACCTTCTTGTGTGGCTGTGCACGCCACTGGCCTCCCCAGGAAATACCTTGCCGCAGAATTGTCCTCGCCACTTCTGTCACACCGCAGTTGGCCGTCCCTCACCCATCGCCAATCCGTTTTTGGGCTTGTGAAGCCTGGGCATAGCAGGTAAAGTGATAATTTATATCCTAACACCACAGAAGGGATAGAGAAATTCTATCTTCCAGAGCGGATGAGCCGGCCGGCAGCACCGACAGGATCATCCTGGCTGAAGTTGCGGCGAGAAGGTGAGATGCGAGGACGTGAGCATGCTTGTTAGTGTGAAATGGCTGAGGGACTACGTAGACTTTCCGATGTCGGTGGCGGAATTGGGTCAGCGGCTTACCATGGTGGGACTGGAGCTTGAGGGTTTGGAGGAGCGGCCTGCGGCCTTGCAGCAGGTTATTACGGCAAGGATAGAAACAGTCAGCAAGCACCCGCGGGCGGATCGGTTGCACCTGTGTGACGTGTCCACCGGAAATCGGACCTGTCGGGTGGTGTGTGGTGCCCCCAATGTGGCCGCGTCAGCTGTGGTTGCGCTGGCTTTGCCAGGAGCCACCCTGCCGGGCGGGCTCATCATCCAAGAAACCACGATCCGTGGTGAGCATTCCCAGGGGATGCTGTGTTCCCAGCGGGAATTGGGGTTGGGTGACGATGCCGGTGGGATATGGTTATTGCCGCCCGAAACCCGGGTCGGGATACCGCTGGCCGATGCTCTGGGGATCAGCGATACGGTTCTTGACATTTCCATCACGCCCAACCGGTCCGACTGTCTCTCTGTGGTGGGAATCGCACGTGAAGTTGCCGCCATTTGTGGAATGCCACTCCGGTATCCTCAGATCATCTGTAACGAAACCGGTCCCCCGGTGGACTCCTTGGGGGCCGTGACCATTGACGATCCGGCGGGTTGCCCCCGGTATGCGGGGCGGATCATTGATGGGATCCACATCGGAGCATCACCGGAATGGCTGCGAAGCCGCCTGGAAACCGCCGGTATCCGGTCCATCAATAATGTCGTCGATGTCACCAACTTCGTTCTGTTGGAACTGGGACAACCACTCCACGCTTTTGATTTTGACCAATTGGCCGAGCACCGCATCGAGGTGCGGCGGGCTCACGCCGGAGAGCGCTTCACCACGCTCGATGGGGTAGAGCGGGACCTCTGCCAGGACACCCTGCTGATCTGTGACGGCCACCGGCCCGTGGCCATTGCCGGGGTGATGGGCGGGTTGAATTCTGAAATCACCCCGGAAACCACTCGGGTGCTCATCGAAAGTGCCTATTTCCAGCCGCAGGGAATTCGCCGGACCAGCAAGAAGCTGGGCCTGCGCACCGAATCCAGCTATCGTTTTGAGCGGGGGGTGGACCACGAAGGGGTGATCCGGGCCCTGGATCGTGCAGCCCAGCTCATGTTGGAAGTCGGGGGAGGTCGTCTGGCGGCGGGTCGTATCGATGTCTATCCGACACCCATCCGGCAACCCACCATAGCTCTGCGCGTGGACCGCACCAACCGTTTCCTGGGGACCCGGCTCACGGCGGCACAGATGGCGAAAATCCTTGCCAGCATTGAGATGCAGGTGGAGTCTCAGGATGACAACCAGCTCCAGGTGGTACCCCCGACCTTTCGGCAAGATGTCAGCCGCGAAGTGGATCTCATGGAAGAAATTGCCCGTCTCGCTGGTTATGACACTATCTCCAGTACCTACCCCGAAGCCAGTGTCCATGCGGGAATTCCGGACGTCCATTTGACCACTCGCGAGAACGTCCGAGATGTCCTGGCCGGTTTTGGGTTTGCCGAAACCATCACCTACTCGTTTATTTCCCAGGTCTCCTTGGAACAGTTGCGTTTGCCTGAGGATGACCGCCGTATTCGCACCCTGAAATTGCAGAACCCGCTCAGCGAAGATCAGGCAGTGATGCGGACTAGCCTGGTTCCTGGATTACTGGCCACGGCTCGGCGCAATTTTGATCATCGCAACATGGACCTTCGGATCTACGAGTTGAGCAAGGTGTTTCTTACAACTGCGGATGAACTGCCGGAGGAACACTATCACCTGGCTGGGCTCATGACCGGTTTGCGCCATCCCCAGCGCCTCTATGGCGGTGATGACAAGATTGACTACAGCGACGTCAAGGGGGTGGTGGAAACCTTGATGGGACTGTTCCACTTACGTGACTGCCGTTTCCGGCAAGAGCCGCTGCAACCCTACCTCGATTCATGGATGGCTGCGGCCGTGTTCCACGGCGATCAACGTCTGGGCACCCTGGGGCGTTTGCATCCCGAGGTGGAAGGGAATTGCGATCTTAAGGTGCCGGTGTTCCTGTTCGAGTTGGACTTTGACCGGCTCTTTAGGTTGCGCGGGGATCGACCATTTTACCAGGCCTTGCCCAAATTCCCGTCGGTTACCAGAGACATGGCGCTGGTGGTGGATGACTATCTTTCCGTCCAGGATCCCATTGACTTTATCGTCGACCAGCGCCAGCCGTTGCTGGAGCAGTTGGAAACCTTCGATCTTTATCGGAATCCCCAATTAGGTGAAGGCAAGAAGAGCATCGGTTACCGGTTGGTGTATCGTGCTCCCGACCGCAGCATGACGGATGAAGAGGTGAACGTTATCCATGACGGCCTGGTGCAGAAGGTCCTTGAGGCGTTCCAGGCGGTGTTGCGTTAGTCAGGGAATGGGTATGGCATGTTCTGCAATTATTCGGTTTGGAACACCGATGATAGCCAAACCCTTGGTGAGGGCGGCCGCGGTGCAACATGATCGGGCAAGGATGGCGTGACGGACGAAATCGGCAAAGACAAGGGTATTCCCGATAAGCTCTATTACCGCATCGGCGAAGTGAGCCGGATTGTTGGCGTAGAGCCGCATGTGCTCCGCTACTGGGAGTCGGAATTCCCTTTCCTGAAGCCATCCCGAGTGGTTTCTAAGCAGCGCCTCTACAAACGTAAGGATGTGGAGATGCTGCTCCGCATTAAGCAGCTCCTCCACGAGGAGAAATACACCATTGCCGGAGCTAAGAAACACCTTCGTCAGGAGCGGGCCGGCTTGTCCGTAGGCAGCAGACGAACTGTGATCGAGGACGCCTTTCTGGCAGAAATCCATCATGAGCTCTGTGAGATCCTGAAAGCGCTCCAGCGAGATTCGGGTTAACTCTGCGGCTGTAGGGTTGACCGGTGACATCAGGGTGAATATTGGTTATCATGCACGGTGAAGGTGTCCCGCCGTTAGGCAGTCATAACAGGACAGGGGTGATCGCCGACCAGCGGCCGCCTTGATAGCCTGGTCCGGAAGCAGAGGAAAGCCGGCCCTTCGCTCGGGCTGATGAAGCTGCTGCCTTCGCTCTCTGTGGCCATCGGCAGGTTGTGCTTTGGTAGATATCCATCGATTCTTGGGAGCGGAATTTTTCCTGGCCCCTTATTCGCTGTACGGGTGAAGTGGGGAAATGCCTATGCCAGGGAGGAAATGATTAATGGACGCAAAGAAACCAAGTGGACCTGCAGGACCCCAAACCGAGAGTCTTCGCCCGTGTCATGTGGGGTATATTTATGAGGGCAAGACGTGCGAAGGTTACACCTTCGATTTCAGCGAGACGGGGATGCTGGTTCTGTGTCAGGATCCGCCGCCATTGCAGACCAAACTCAATCTTCAGCCTGGAATTTCCCAACTCACATGCGGTTCTGGAAGTGCAAGGGGAAGTGGTATGGAGCAATCGGCACGGCCCCAATGACCGCATTTCTCCGCGCGGTATGGGGATCCGTTTCATCAGCCCTGACCCTCTGATCATGCGTGTCATCGGCCAGTTGTCCACGCAGTATGCTGAGCACGGCCACCGCTACATGTGTTACTATTCTTAAACCCACGGCCCTGGGCACAACCCTTCGTCCCTGGTGCCGCACGCCCCGTCACGTTGTGCTGCAAGCTTTCCCTGGCCGGCGTGGCATCGTTTTTTTAGGGGTGTTGCTCACTTCCAAAAAGCGAACCGGTCAACCATGCCTGCACGCCTAGAAATCACGCTCAAGCCCCATCTTTTTGATGCAGAGGGAGCTAGCCTGTGCCGTAAGATCGAACGCTATTTCGGGTGGCACGTCGGGCAGGCACGGGTCATTCAGATCCTCACCCTGGACACCCGACTATCTCCTGCGGAAATCGAAGCCATACGGCAGGAGATCTTTACCAACCCGGTTACGCAGATATCGAGTTTCAGCTCCTTTGGCACGGGATTTCGACTGGGCCGTATGGGTGGGATTCCGTCCTGGAGTTCGCGATACCGCCGGGAGCGTTGCCATTGAAGCCATCGGCGATTTCCTGGAAAGGCAGCTCGACGCAGATGAGGCCGCGTATACCTCCAAGCTGTACGTATTCCAGGATGCCCGGTTGGATCGCAGCCAGGTGGAAACCATAGCCACGGAATTGCTGGCCAATGACATTATTCAGCAATGGCGCATCTATTCTCCCCAGGATTGGGACCCACAAGAGGGCATCAGGGATCGTTCTGCCCAAAGTGGTGCTGGCGCACACGCCGGCGGTCGCGGAAATCCCCATCCCTTCGGATGAGGCTCTGCTGCGTCTTGAGCCAGGAACGCAACCTGGCCCTCAATCCCCAGGACATTCCGGTCATCCGCGACTACTTTCTGCGTCCGGAAGTCCTGGCGGCGCGTCGTGCCGTGGGGCTGGCCGCCCCCACCGATGTGGAGCTGGAAGCCATCTCCCAGATGCGCAGCGATCACTGCAATCACAACACCTTCCGCGGCAAGTTCTTTTATCGTGACCTGCAAACCGGCGAGACGGCAGGTGGTGGACAATCTGTTCAAGACCTGCATCGAAGCGCCCACGCTGGAGATCAAGCAGCAGAAGGACTGGGTGGTTTCGGTGCTGTGGGACAATGCCGGCGTCGCCCGTTTCGATGACGAGCATCTCTATGTGATCACCGGCGAAACCCACAACAGCCCGTCCAATATGGAAGCCTACGGTGGGGCACTGACCGGCATTGTGGGGGTCTACCGCGATCCGCTGGGACCGGCAAGGGCGCCCGCCTGATCGCTGGGCTCTATGGGTTCTGCGTCGGTCCCCGCGATTACGCCGGGCCGCTGCGCCCACACCTGCACCCACGCCGGCTGCTGGACGGAGTGGTCGAAGGGGTGCGCGACGGCGGCAACAAACATGGTGTGCCCACGCCCTTCGGGAACCTCTTTTACCATCCCTCCTACCTGGGTAAGTGTCTGGTGTTTGTGGCTGCGCTGGGGATCATGCCGCGAACCATCCTGGGGGAACCGGCCGAACAGAAACGCACCCAGGATGGGGATCTCATCGTGATGTGCGGCGGGCGCGTCGGAAAAGACGGCATCCACGGTGTTACTGCTTCCAGCGAGATCTACAGCGAACACACCCCGGCGGGGCACGTGCAGATCGGCGACCCCTACACGCAGAAGAAAATGCACGATTTCCTGCTGGAAGCCCGCGATCAGGGGCTCATTGCTTTCATCACCGACAACGGTGGCGGGGGGTTGTCGTCGTCGGTCGGTGAGTCGGCCCGGTTTGCCGGCGGCGCCCGGGTGGATCTCGACCACGTGCCGCTCAAATACGATGGTCTGGATGTTTGGGAAATCTGGGTGTCGGAATCCCAGGAACGCATGACGGTGGCCATCAAGCCCGAACATCTGGAGCGCTTCCTGGAGCTTTCCCGCAAACACGAAGTGGAAAGCACGGTGATCGGGCGCTACGAAGCCAGTGGAAGACTCCATCTGGACTATCAAGGGCAAAACCACCGCCTATCTGGATCTGTCTTTCATCAACGAAGACTTTCCCCAGTGGGAATTCGATGCGCACTGGCTTTCGCCCGAAGCGCGCGGCCTGTTTGAACCGGTGCTCTCCGAACCCAGGGATTACGGCCGCCTGTTGCATGCGCTCCTGGGGCGCCCCAACATCTGCTCGCGGGAATGGATTCAGCGCCAGTACGACCACGAAGTCCAGGGGGCCAGCGCCATCAAGTTCATGGTCGGGCGTGATCGCGATGTGCCCAACGATGCCGTGGTGCTGCGTCCCGTCTTGAACAGCCTGCGGGGCTTGGCGGTGAGTCAGGCGCTGCAGCCCACCTACGCGGTCATCGATGCCTACCACATGGTGGCGGCCACCATCGATGAGGCCGTGCGGCGCGTGCTGGCGGTCGGCGGTGAGCTGGACGAAATCGGCGGGGTGGACAATTTCTGCTGGCCCAACATCCAGTACGATCCGGAGCAAAATCCCGACGGCCGCTTCAAGGCCGCCCAGCTGGTGCGGGCCAACTGGGCGTTGCGCGATGTCTGCCTGGCCTACGGCATTCCGCTCCTTTCCGGCAAGGACAGCATGTACGTGGATGGCCATGTGGCCGGGGCCTTTGGTGAGCGCCACAAGATTTCCGGGTTGCCCACCATGCAGTTCACGGCCACCACGGTGGTGCCGGATGTAGGCCGTTGTCAGACCATGGAAGCCAAGATCGGCGGGGACTTGGTCTATGTGCTCGGGGATACTGGAAACGAACTGGGTGGTTCCGAATACTATGATCTCTTCGGCTATGTGGGGAGCCATGTGCCTCAGTTGCGGCCGGAGTCCACCAAGCCGCTCTACCAGGGCCTGCAGCAGGCCATTGCGGAAGGTCTGGTGGCTTCCTGCCACGGTCTCTACCGCGGTGGACTGGCGGTGCATGCCGCCATGATGGCGTTTGCCGGCCAACTGGGGATGCGGTCTGGATCTCACCCGAGTACCCACGGGCGGGAAGGTGCTGCGTGACGATCAGGTCCTGTTCAGCGAATCCTGCGGCCGGTTCCTGGTGACCGTCTGTCCTGCGGATCGCCAGGCCTTCGAACAGTGCTTCGCCGGTTTGCCCTGCGCCTGCGTGGGAGAAGTTACCGCCGAGCAGAAGTTCGTGGTGGTGGGTCAACATGGCCGAATCTTGATGGATGAACCGGTTGCGGCCTTGAAAAGTTCCTGGCAACAGGGTTGAAATTGAGTTCGCGGTGGGGATGGGAGGCGTCTTGGTTGATGAACCCGATGAAAGCGCTGGTGTTGACCGGATTTGGGTTGAACTGCGATGAAGAAACGGCCTATGCCCTGGAAGTGGCTGGCGCCAGGCCCGAACGAGTTCACCTCAACAGCCTGATCGCTGGTGAGAAGACCCTGTCGGACTACCAGATTTTTGTCGTCGGTGGTGGTTTTTCCTGGGGCGATGATCATGGTGCCGGGGTGATCCTGGCGATGCGGTTGCGGCATCGATTGCAGGATGACCTGCTGAACTTTGTCGAGCATGGCAACTTAGTGCTGGGAATCTGCAATGGTTTTCAGGTGCTGGTCAACCTCGGGCTGCTTCCTATGTTTGAACCTCGCCATTTCCGGCGTGATGTGGCACTCATCCATAACGACTGCGGCGGTTTTCGCGACCAGTGGGTGCATCTGACCGTCAACTCCAATTCCCCGTGCGTCTTTACCCGTGGTATTGATCACATCGAATTGCCGGTGCGCCATGGCGAGGGCAAGTTCTACGCTGAGAACGCGGTGCTCCATCGCCTCATCGACCAAGGGCAGGTGGTGCTTCGCTATGCCAGGGCCGATGGCCGCCCGGCGGAAGGTCTTTTTCCCGCCAATCCCAATGGTTCCATTCAGGATATTGCTGGAATCTGCGACCCTTCCGGGCGCATTTTTGGCTTGATGCCTCATCCCGAGGCGTTCAACCACTGGACCAATCACCCTGACTGGACCTATCTCCGCGAGCAATATCGGCGTGGAGGCCAACCTTGTCCCAGCGAAGGTGCCGGGATTCAGTTGTTTCGGAATGCCGTAGAATACTGGCAAGTAACCCAGTGGATAGGGTGGAGGGACTTCCCGCCTACCACCTCAGGGGTGGTATATGTCACAGACAGAGAGGAAGCTCCGGCTGGCAGTTCTCCTTTCGGGCGGTGGTACCAACCTGCAAGCCATGCTGGACCGGGCTGCCACTGGAGAATTGGCCGCCGAAGTGGTGGTGGTGGCCAGTGATCGAGCCGATGCCTATGGGTTGATGCGGGCAAGAATGGCCGGTATCCCGACTCACGTGGTGGATTATCATGCCTTTCATGGGAGCGAGGGCGAGGTGGCGGCCCTGCGCGAACAGGTGTTGCAGCGAATGCTCCGTGGATATCATGGTGCTGGATGAACGCCAGCGGATCCTGCGTAACGCCGATCCCAACCGCCGCCGGGAACGTCTGGCGCGACTGGTTCTGGCGGAGCATGCCTTGATCCAATTGCTGGACCGTTACCGGCCGGACTATGTTTGCCTGGCTGGTTTCATGCGACTCCTTACGCCTTATTTTCTCGGCCATTACAACCGGGGTGACGACTACCGGGTGATCAACATCCATCCGGCCCTCCTGCCGGCTTTCCCCGGGCAGCACGGTTATGAGGACACGTTCGCCTACGGCTGCAAATGGGGCGGTGTGACCATCCATTTTGCCGACGAGGGTGAGGATTCCGGCCCCATCATTGCCCAGGCCGTCTATCCCATATGGCCCGCTGACGACGTTGAAACCGTCCGCCGGCGTGGCCTGCAGATCGAATACGCAATGTACGCGCAATGCCTCAACTGGGTCGCGCAGGGGCAACTGCAGGTACACCGTGAAACCGGCGGCAGAGCAAGGGTAGTGATCACCGATATGGTGTACGGTGAGGTACTGCGAAGCTGGCTGACGCTGGCACTGGTTTAGCCGGCCCGGACCCTTGAATTGAGTTGTCTGTCCTTGGCCGGGCTCTATGTTGCCTGGGAGCGCTCCTGCTGATAGCGGATGATATCGTCGATCTTTGTGGCAACCAGAGCGCGCAGATCGGGGTTGGTTGCCTCATCCAAGGAAAACTCTCGACTGGTGGGGCTGTGAATGGCGAGGAGGTCCATGCCGGTGCTGACGGCGTCTTGCAGCCACCCGCGCAATACCCCCAAGGCCTCAGAGTCGCTGGTTTGCAGAGATTCCAGGGTCACATTGGGCGGCAGACCAAGCAATTCGCGATCGCCATTAATGGCGGCAACCAGGTCGTCATCCCATACCGGACGGCGGACCTTGACCGATTGCGCGACCACCTCCAGATAGGTGGCGAACGGATCCTGGGGAAGCAATTCCGGATGACAGATTACGCACTGATCGTCGTCGTGGGCAACTTGATTGTTCTCGGGAAAACGATTCTGCCGTGCGACTTCCTGAAAATGGGCAACGGTAGAGGCCAGAAGAGAATGCTGGGTGGCGTTCATGGGGTCCTTTCGATGCCAGGGCAGGAGGGGGTGTGAAGAATACGAGCCGCGAATAAGTATACTGTTGGAACCCATGAATTTCTACGCATTTCAATGAAAGAAAGGTGAATTGTGGTGTTGAAGGATCATCACTTTCATCAGACCCATAATTTGGACTTCAAATTTAGGAGTTCTTTTCAGATTCGTTTTGTGATAAATAGAGCGTGGATTAGGCCAGCTAATCCGGTATGATAGCTTAACCTCTTGAAATTATTGTAAATCGCATTGTCCGCAGGTTATCGTAAGGAACAAACCAGCGCGGGTGCAATATCACTATTTCTCAATCTGGAGGAAGGGTCATGAGCGAGCGCTTTGTCGTGCAAGGGGAATCGGTCATACTCGATCGGGAAACCGGACTGATGTGGCAGCGGATGTCCTCGCAGGATCGATTGGTTTGGAAGGAAGGTTTTGGCTACATCGAGAGGTTGAACAAGGAAAGCCACGCAGGTCATCGCGACTGGCGCTACCCCACCAAGGAAGAGATGGCGACGCTGATTTTGGCGGATGAAAACCGGAACAGCGGGATTTATGCCGACCCCGTATTTGGTCCGCAACGATGTTTTTGGACCTCCACGGAAGTAGACCACAAGAACCATAGGGCCTGCTACGTGGATTTCTATTACGGTGATGTGTATATCGTCGAAGAAAACTACGCTAACTATTTTGTGCGCGCAGTTCGGTCTGTCTAGCGGCAGCCGATCCGGGCGGTTCAGCGAAGCACAGCAGACGCCTGGGTCGTGGTCCGAGAGACGAACCAATGCTGGCTGTGACTCTGCAAAAGGATGGTGCCTACGAAGGCGGTCCGAAGTTTATCGGAAGGTCGCTCCAAGTGGTGCTCTATCAGCCAGAAATTCCCCAGAATACCGGCAATGTAGCACGAACGTGCGCGGCGACTCACACCCCGCTCCATTTGGTTGAACCGCTAGGGTTCCAGCTCTCCGACCGCCACCTCAAACGCGCCGGCCTGGACTATTGGCCCCATGTGCAACTGGAAGTGCACCCAGGGTGGGGCGCTCTGTGCGAGCGCCTGGCAGGGTGTCGTTTTGTTTTCTTTTCCACCCGTGGCGAGCTTCCTTATCACCAGTACCGGTTTCACCAAGGGGACTGTTTGGTTTTCGGTTCCGAAACGCTTGGGTTGCCCCATGAGTTGCTGGCAACCCACTGGGAGCAATGTGGTGCATTTGCCCATTGATTGGAGTCGCGTTCGGAGTCTGAATCTTTCTACCGCAGTAGGGATTGCCCTGTTTGAAGCCAACCGGCAACTGATATCAAGCTGTGGCCATGCTGCTGATTTGCCGATAAACAGGAGTGCCCGCCCATAATCAATGCGAATGCAAGGAGTACCAGGCGTTACGATGTTCACAGGTTGAGACCAACAGGTTCAGAAAGCTGGGATCATGCGGATGACGACAACCTTGTTGACCAAAGAGACCGTGCTAGCCAAGCTATATGAGATCTGCCCAGAAATCAATCATTTGGGGCTCTTCCCAGTGGTCCTGGGGAAAGGGAGCCGCTACTGAGTGGTCTTTTTCGAAAGCAGGGACTGCTTTCAGAGTGAACCCCCTCTCAGTTCTTTTCGCATTCGTTGTGCCCGTGATGCAACGCCGGTAATTCAGGGATCGCGTGATAACTGGGAGTTGGATTTGCTGCGCGCGGTTTCAGAAGCAAAGCGAAAGATGAAAACCGCGGACAAACCTGTGAAGCATAGGGGCAGAAAACTATGTGGGCAGAGAAGCGGAGAATGGATAAGTGGCGGAGATCGAGTGGAAAGGAATCATCTGGAAGGCTGCGTATAATGATCTGACAGTCAAAGAGCTGTTGACCATTCTCAAAGGCTTTGGACCTATGGAGATCCTGGCCTTTGAAAAGCCCGGCTGTTTTCGAGGCGAATTGAGTCTGTCCTTATCAGAGCAAGGAACCAAGGAGATCACGCTTTACCATGTGCAGATTACGGGGGCGAAACGACTGGGAGAAGGGCGACGGGCGCTGCAACTTCTCAGGAAGATTTTTGGTGGCGAACTCTACGTAGAAGACCCGGGGATCATCCGGGTCAAGAATGTCAACGAGGAAAGTCTTCTTTTTTGGGCACAAATGTACCGCGAAGGTTTGATTGATGCCTTGGACAGCGATCAATTCTCCCTGCACCCGCATATGCTCGATGCAGAATTGGATGTGGTTATTGGACGACTCATGGAGCGGCCCCTCGGCCGTAATGGCTAACTCTGGCATCATCAACTGTGAATGGCCAACGGTCGGTGGTGTGATTCACCCCTCTGAGGTAGTCCCTGTGGTTTGTGGACCGTTGTTTGGAAAACGGTCAATTCCCGCAGGTATCCTTCCACCCGCATGAAAGCCAGAGACAAAATCAAATCAATTCGAGAAGCACAAGCCCTGTGCCAGGCAGCTCGGCAGGAAGGGCGCCGGGTGGTGTTCACCAACGGCTGCTTTGACTTGCTCCATCGTGGGCATGTGCGCTATTTGGAGGAGGCCCGCGAGTTGGGCGAGATGCTGGTGGTGGGCATCAACAGCGATCTATCGGTGCGTCGGATCAAGGGGTCGAGCCGCCCAGTGGTCAGTCAGGAGGAACGCAGTGAAGTCCTGGCAGCGTTGCATTGTGTGGATGTCGTGGTCATTTTTGCCGAACCGGACCCGCTGGCCATCATCGAGCAACTCCAGCCCGATGTTTTAGCCAAAGGTGCAGATTGGCCTCGTGAACGGATTATTGGTGCGGATTTTGTTGAATCTCTAGGTGGGCGGGTTGTGCAGGTGCCCTTGGTGGAGGGTGTTTCCACTACGGATGTCATCGAGCGTGTGCTGGCGTGTTATGGGATCGGAGCGGCAAAAAACGAGATGTGACTTGGTGCCAATCTCAATAGTCTACCTTCACGCCAAGACCCAAGGACCCCAGGTGAGCCCGTGGGAAGTTCAATGCGCGCACATGTCTGGCGTGTCATGTGAGTGGCGGGTATTGAGGTAGCCTCCAAGAGCGTGTCTGAGGATCCTAAGCTCTCTGCAAAGGATGGCTGGCGGGCTGTTACAAAGCCGGCCTTGAATGCGCTTGCACACTATCTTCCAAGTACGGGGGGAGCCCCAGCCAAAAAGGGCAATTCTCAAACAAGCTCTAAGACAATCTGGGACCTGTCCCAGGTAGAGCATGAAGGAGTAGCGAGTTTGGCCAAGCAAAAAATCAAGTCAAACCCCAAGGATGTCCAGAAGGAAGTTCGCAGGGGGGGAGACCTCATTATGGTCCCCGAACAGGCGGTGAGTTGGATTCGGGCTCGACAACATTGGTTCATCGGCGGTGGCATTGGGTTGTTGGTGGCCATAGTGCTGGTTTGGGGGTATACGTCTTACGAGCAGGTACGCGAACGGCGTGCTCAAATGCAGTATGCTCATACCCTCGGCAAGCTTGCTAACCAGCAGAATCCCGATGTTCCGGCGTGGGGCCCGCTGATTTCGGAGCTCAAGAGTCTTTGTGAACAATACCGCGGAACGCGGGCAGCGCGGACGGCTCAGGTGGACCTGGCTCAGGCGTATTTCCAGACGGGACAGTATGATCAGGCCATCGTCTGGGATCAGAAGAACCTTCATAACTTCAAAGCCACTCCTGCGGCCCAGGCGTTGGTTCGCCGGCGACTGGTGATGAGTTACCGGGCCTTGAACCAGTTGGACGAAGCGTTGACCCAGTGTGCGGCGTTGGAGAAAGCGGCAGGGCCGGCTTTGGCCCGTGAGGTCCAATGGCAATTGGGGCAGCTTTTCGCTGCTAAACATGACTTCGCCAAGGCTGCTGAGCACTTCCACAAAGCCTTGGAACAGGAAGGCACCTACCCTGCTGATGGTATCATTCAGGCAGGGCTAGCCCAGGTGGGACTGATCGGCCACTCGCCGGGGCCGGCCCCAGCCCAGAATTCCCCGCAATAGGCCGGTTTTTCCTTGACAGCAGTGGTCTGATTCGCTATCCGAGAAACTTGTAGGTGTGACGACCGCAGGTGACTGCACTACGAGGCGGAAGTAAGGATAATGCGCTATCCCCGTCATTTTTGCTTTTGTGGGTTTTCCTGGTACTTCTTCTTTAAGAAGTCTACCCATGGGAGCCAGGTCGCGGGGAGATAGCCTAGACCACACCTGAAGCCAAAAAGACCATGGGTAGACGCAAGACGGGCTCCATGGTCTTCGTGTTTTTTGAGAGCCGCGGGGACCAACCCCGCGGCTCTTTACTTATGCACTGAAGCGTGTGCGCGCAACCTGCCGAGTCCATAACCGACTGTGCCGGGGATGGCCGCCTGGATTCTAGGGATGGTCGTCATTCTGGACACGACGGTTTTCGGCTGCAGTGTACGCTGACGCTGGTAAATTCAATTCTTGAGGCAGGAGGTAGAACGCATGATCTACAACGTGGAATTTGAAACCTTGCCGCGTGAGGCTTTGGAAGCCATTCAATTGCGGCGGCTGCAGGCGACCCTCGAGCGAGTCTACGCCATGGTGCCGTTCTATCGCAACAAATTCCAGGAAGCCGGGATCACCCCGGCTGACATCAAATCCCTGAAGGACCTCCAGCGGGTGCCGTTCACCACCAAGCAGGACCTGCGAGACAATTATCCGTTCGGCATGTTTGCCGTGCCCATGGACAACGTGGTGCGCATCCACGCCTCGTCGGGCACCACCGGCAAACCGACCGTGGTGGGCTACACCGCACGGGACATCGAGACCTGGTCGGAGCTGCATGGCCCGGGCTCTGGCTGCCGGCGGCGCCACCCGCGGGCGACATCATCCACAATGCCTACGGCTACGGACTGTTCACCGGTGGCCTCGGCGTCCACTACGGTGCAGAACGGCTGGGGGCCTCGGTCATTCCCATATCCGGCGGCAACACCAAACGGCAGATCATGATCATGAAGGACTTTGGCCCGACGATCCTCACCTGTACCCCCTCCTATGCCCTCTACCTGGCAGAGGTGGCCGTCGAAATGGGTATTGGCTTCAGCGACCTGAAGTTCAAATCGGGTCTGTTCGGAGCCGAACCCTGGTCGGAGAAGATGCGGGAAGAGATCGAACGCAAACTCCATCTCGATGCCATCGACATCTACGGTCTGAGTGAAGTGATGGGGCCGGGGGTGGCCGTGGAATGTGTCGAAGCCAAGAACGGGCTGCACGTCTTCGAAGACCATTTCATCCCGGAAATCATCAATCCCGAAACCGGTGAAGTCCTTCCCTACGGGCGAAACCGGGGAACTGGTGTTCACCTCCATCACCAAGGAAGCCTTTCCGGTGATCCGCTATCGCACGCGCGACATCACCTCGCTCAATCCGGAACCCTGCATCTGCGGGCGCACGCATCTCCGGATGAACCGGGTGAGCGGGCGCACCGACGACATGCTCATCATTCGCGGGGTCAACGTGTTCCCGTCGCAGATCGAAAGCGTGCTCATGGAAATGGAAGGGGTCGAGCCGCACTACCAGCTGGTGGTGGACCGTGAGGAAAACCTGGATATCCTGACGGTCCTGGTGGAGCTCGGTGAGCAGACCTTTTCCGATGAGGTGAAAAAGCTGCAGAACCTGGAAAGCAAGATTTCCAAGAACATCAAGGAATATCTGGGAGTTTCGGCCAAGGTGAAGCTGGTGGAGCCGAAAACCATCGCGCGCAGCGAAGGGAAAGGCCAAGCGGGTGATCGACAACCGCAAGATCTAAGCAGCCATTGCTCTGGTATGCTCACCGGGCAGGGCAGGATTGTGTGATCGGCAACCTGGCAGTATCAGAGGGAGGACAACGATGCGAGTAGAACAGATTTCGGTCTTTTTGGAAAACAAGGCGGGGCGACTGGCGGAAGTGGCCCGGATTCTGTCGGAAGCGGGGATCAACATCCGCGCCCTGTCCCTGGCGGACACCTCCGATTTTGGCATCCTGCGGCTGATCGTCAACGACAACGACAAAGCCAAGGAAGTCCTGTCCAACAAGGTTTTACCGTGGGCAAAACCGACGTGGTGGCGGTGGAAGTGGAAGACCGGCCGGGTGGTCTGCACAAGATCCTGGATGTGCTCTTCCGGGCCAACGTCAATGTGGAGTACATGTACGCGTTTGTTCAGCAGAGCGGCGACAACGCGGTGATCATCTTCCGGTTTGACAACCTGGACGAAGCGGTGAAAGTGCTGACGGCCAATGGCGTGACCGTGATCAATGGGAGCAAGGTGTACACCATGTAGGGTGATGTCGGTTGGTGATTGATCGGGCAAGCAGAAGCCAACAAGGAGGAAAACATGAAACATCCTGAAGACGCAATGGCTGGAAGGTCAGGGGTAACTCTGATTTGGGCGCTGGTGTGCCTGGGGCTGTTGGTTCCGGTCGTGGCTGGAGTGCGGAACCTTACAAGATCGGGGGGATCTTTTCGGTGACCGGCCCCCAATCCTTCCTGGGTGATCCCGAAAAGAAGAGCATGGAAATGGTGGTTGACGCCATCAACGCCCAGGGCGGCATCGACGGGCATCTGCTGGAAGCGGTCATCTATGATGACGAAGGCGATCCCACCAAAGCGAATCTGGCTGCCAATAAACTGATCAGCAAGGACAACGTGCTGGCCGTCATTGGTCCCAGCCTCACGCCGACCACTCTGGCCATTGTGCCCGTCCTGGAACAGGCCAAGGTGCCCCTGATCAGCTGTGCGGCCGGGATCAAGATCACCGATCCGGTGAAGCCCTAGGTGTTCAAGACCGCCCAAAGCGACGTGCTGGCGGTGGCCGCCATCTACAAGTACATGCAGAAGCAAAACATCAAGAAGATCGGCATCATTACCGTGGCCAACGCCTTCGGTGAAAGCGGCAAGGAACAGCTGCTGGCCCAGGCCGCCGCCTTTAAGATGGAGATCGTCCAGGCCGAAAGCTTCGATGCCAAAGACACCGACATGACCGCGCAGTTGACCAAGATCCGCAAGGCTCAGCCGGACGCGATCATCTGCTGGGGAACCAATCCTGGGCCGGCGGTGGTGGCCAAGAACATGCAGCAGTTGAGCATCACCATCCCACTGTATCAGAGCCACGGTGTGGCTTCGCCCAAGTTCATCGAACTGGCTGGTGATGCCGCCGAAGGGATCATCCTGCCCACCGGTAAGATCCTGGTGGCCAACCTGCTTCCGGAAACCGACGTGCACCGGCCGGTGCTCCTGCAGTACAGCAAGGATTTCGAAGGCCGTTACAAGATGCCGGTCTCCGGCTTCGGCGGCTATGCCTATGACGCCATGGGCATCCTGGCCAAAGCGCTCAAGGGAACCAGCCGGCAATCGCGACAAGATTCGCGACAACATCGAAAAGCTCACCGGCTACCTGGGAGTCAGCGGCACTTTCAATTTCTCAGCCAAGGATCACAACGGCCTGGGGGAAGATGCTTTCGTGATGGTCCGCATCCAGAAGGGCGCCTGGGCGATCCTGCCCTGAGCCGAAGCTGTTGGCTGGCTAGGCCAAGGTCCAGACCTGACGGTTGCACAGGTCTGGACCTTGCCTGGTACAGAGCCGCACAATAGAGCCTCTTGCAGAAGTCCTTTTCACCCCATTCGATGCCTTGGGGCAACGGATTTCTGCATCCGCACCGTGCTGTATCTCCGTTCGTGGAGAGGTATCGAGCCATGAACGGAAGTGCTATCGTGTTCCGTTGCATGCGTGTTGTGTCTTGGTTTCGGTGTTTTGATTTTATGGAAGAAATCCTGCAATATCTGTTTGCCGGTGTGACCAACGGAGCGATCTACGCCATCATCGCTTTGGGTTTCACCATGCTCTACAGCGCCACGGACCTGATCAATTTTGCCCAGGGTGAATTTGTCATGCTGGGCGCATTGAGCTTCGTGACCCTGTGGAGTGGCTGCCATCTGCCGCTGGCGGTGGCTTTCGCCATAACCGTGGTGGGCGTGGCGCTGTTGGGAATGGTCTTCGAACGGTTGGCGATCCGCACGGTACGGCGGCCCCACCCCATTGTACTGGTGATCATTACCGTGGGGGTGTCCATTTTTCTGCGTGGTGTGGCCATGTTGGGTTGGGGAAAAGACGCCTATAGCGTCGCCTCTTTTTCCAAACACGCCCCGCTGCGGATCGCCGGCGCCAGCCTTCTGCCGCAGAGCTTGTGGATCATCGGGATTGTGCTGATCGTCGTGTTGGGTCTGCAGGTCTTCTTCAAACGCACCCTGACTGGCAAGGCTATGCAGGCCTGTGCCATCAACAAGAAGGCCGCGTCACTGTTGGGCATTCCCAGTGAACGCATGGTGCTGTTTGCCTTCGCCATTAGTGCCGCCATGGGGGCGGTGGGGGGCATGATCATTGCCCCGATCACCATGTGCAGCTACGACATGGGCACGCTGCTAGGGCTCAAAGGTTTTTGCGCGGCCATGCTCGGCGGCTTGGGCAGCTCCATGGGAGCGGTGCTGGGTGGTTTCCTCCTGGGAATTCTGGAGTCCCTCGGGACCGGTTTTTTTTCATCGAGTCTCAAGGATGCCATGGCTTTTCTGCTCCTGCTGTTGATTCTGTATTTTCGACCTGGTGGTATTTTGGGAGCGAAATCCGTCCACCGGTTCTGATGCGGCCGGGAAGCCAATGACATTCCAGGGAAAAGACCGTGAGACCAGAGAAACTGACGTTAGCCGGTAGTATCCCATTTGTTGTCTTCTTCCTGGTCATCGTTGTGGTTGGCCTGATAGTCTCCAATCGCTATTACCTGCAGCTTTTCACCTTTATTGGGATCAATACGCTGCTCACCCTGGGTCTCAACATGCTGATGGGTTATGCTGGCCAGATTTCGCTGGGGCATGCGGCGTTTCTTTGGCCTCGGCGCCTACGCCAGCGCCATACTGAGCGGGCACTGGCAGTGCTCGCCCTGGCTGGTGCTGCCCCTGGTGCTGCTTCTGGCGGCGATCGTGGCTTTCGTTGTCGGTGTGCCCGACCCTGAAGCTTTCCGGTTATTATCTGGGGATGGGGACGCTGGGCTTCGGCATGATCGTGTATGTGGTGTTCCGGGAGTGGAGTGGGGTGACCGGGGGGGCTTCGGGCTTGGTGGGGATTGCCCCGCTTAGCCTTGGCGGGGTGATGCTTGCCAGCGGTGCGGGGTATTTCTATCTGGTCTGGTTCACCAATCTGCTGTTTTTCGGGCTATGCCGACGAATGGTTGAATCCCGAGTGGGACGGGCTTTGCGCGCCATTCACGACAGCGAACGGGCGGCCACTGGCGGTGGGGGTGGACACGGCGCGGCTCAAATTGATGGTTTTCGTTTTGAGCGCTGTGATGGCGGCCTTGGCGGGTTTTCTGTATGCGCACCTGGTGAGTTTCATCAGTCCTAGTTCCTTTGATTTTATCATGTCAGTTCGACTGGTTACCATGGTTGCCGTGGGCGGGATGGCCAGTGTCTGGGGATCGCTCCTGGGGGCATCGGTCTTGACGCTGCTGCCTGAATGGCTGCACGTGTTTGCTGACTATGAAATGATAGTATACGGGTTGATCCTCATGGTGATCATGATCTTCCTGCCCCAGGGCTTGACTCGTGGACTGATTGACCTTTACGAATGCTCGCGGCAGGCCCGCGCCACGGGCACCAAAGGCAAAGCGGCATGAACGGGGCGCCGGGATTTCGCCAAGGCGTTTGGTGCAACACTATCACCGTTCACCCGCTGACGGTTCGATGCTGCCCCACGAATGGAATTTCGGCTCGTCACAGCTCACTGCAGCTGTTCGCCCTGAGGTATCGAAATTTGTTGTGAGCTTTTCAATGGGGGTGAAAACGGAGCCATGCAAGAATCTCGAAGGATTGGATGATTTCCGTGAACGTGACCACTGCTGGAGCATTAGGTAGCGTTGAGGCTGCCGATAACGGCATCCTCGAAGTGCGCTCCCTTTCAAAGGCTTTTGGTGGACTCCAGGCCCTCTACGACATTTCTTTTGCGGTGCAAGCCGAGACCATCCATGCAGTCATTGGCCCCAACGGTGCCGGCAAGACCACCTTTTTCAACCTGGTGACCGGAGTCTACGCGCCTGACAGCGGCCAGATCCTGTTTGAACAAAGCGAAATCCAGGGGCGCCACATGCCGCAACTGGTGGCCCGGGGAATTGCCCGCACGTTCCAGAACGTGGAGCTTTTCGAAAGCCTGACGGTTCAGGAAAATGTCCTGGTCGGTCAGTATGTGCGCACCCGCTGTGGATTCTGGGGGGCGATCGGGCGGTGGCCATGGGTGCAACGGGAAGAACGAGAGTCGCGCGAACACGCTATGGCTCTGTTGGAATTTGTGGGATTGCAGGATCAGGCGAGCCAACGCAGCAGTGATCTGCCCTTTGGCTGGCAACGTCTGCTGGAAATTGCGCGGGCCTTGGCTGCCCAGCCTCGCCTGCTCTTGCTGGACGAACCGGCGGCTGGGCTCAACGCGGTGGAAACCCAGCACCTGGGGCAGCTCATTCAGCAGATTCAGGCGCAAGGGATTACGGTGCTGCTGGTGGAGCACGACATGAGTCTCACCATGGAAATCTCCGACCGGATTTTGGTGCTTGATCAGGGAAGGAAACTAGCAGAAGGCACACCGAAGGAAATTCAAGCCGATGAAAAGGTGATGGCGGCCTATCTGGGGAAGAACTGAGGCAGTCATCCCGCTGGCGCCGGCGGGAAGAAACCATGCTGCGGATTCGCAATCTGAAATGTTACTATGGCCGGATTCAGGCCATTAACGGAGTGAGCCTGTCGGTGCGACCGGGGAACTCATTGCCCTGATTGGGGCCAATGGGGCGGGCAAGACCACTCTACTGCAGGCCATCTGTGGTTTGATGCCCGGCTGGAAGGGGGAGATTCAGTTCAACAAACAGCCACTTCAGGGCCTGACACCACCGCACATTGTTCAGCGAGGCATCAGTCTGGTGCCTGAAGGCCGGCTGATCTTCCCACCCCTCAGCGTGATCGACAATCTTCGTTTGGGGGCCTATCTGCGTTATCGACGCAAAGAACGAGCGGCGGTGGAAGAAGACCTGGAGACCATCTGGGAACTGTTCCCGGTGCTCAAGGAGCGGGCTCGGCAACAGGCGGGAACGCTATCGGGCGGTGAGCAGCAGATGCTGGCCATTGCCCGTGCGCTCATGGCTCGTCCCAGGCTTTTGCTGTTGGATGAACCGTCGATGGGGCTGGCGCCGATGTTGGTGCAGCGCATCCTTGAGACGCTGGTGCAATTGCGCGACCAGGGGCTGACCATCTTGCTGGTGGAGCAGAATGCCCGGGCCGCTCTGCAGGTGGCGGACCGGGGCTACGTGCTGGAAACCGGGCGGATGGTGCTGGAGGGTAGTGCGGCGGATCTACTGGCCGACCGCGATCTGAAGCGGGCGTATCTGGGCAAGGATTACCGAGAATTTTGTGAAGGAAGAGACTAGTAACTGTGAGGACGCGAGGGCGTGATCGTCATGAGTTCTCTGAGGGAAGGGATTGATATGGCTATTGCGAATCCCAGGGTGGAATGCCTGAATGTGGAGGAGCGCGGCCAGCAGCAACTGGAACGACTGCAGAGTAGCCTCAATCGTGCCAATCGCAGCGTGCCTTTTTATCGCAATCGTTTCCAGGAACAGGGTTTTGATCCAGCCCAGGTGGAATCCTTTGCCGATCTCGCACGGATTCCCTTCACCGAACGCGACCATCTGAGCGACCATTACCCCTATGGGTTGTTCGCCGTGCCGTTGCGAGACATCGTCCGCATCCACAGTGCTCCAGGAAGCGGCTTGAAACCTACGGTGAGTGGCTATGCCAAACAGGACCTGGTCATCTGGCGAGAGCTGGTGGCCCGCTCGCTGGTAGCATCAGGGGTTACCGCCAGCGATGTGCTGCAGATTGTGCTCGATCCCGGCCTGGCCAACTGGGGAAGGGGTTACAAGGACGGCGCTGAGGCGGTGGAAGCCAGCGTGATTCCCCTGACGGTGCTGCCGCCCGAAAAACAGTTGATGATCCTGTGCGATTACCGGACGTCGGTGCTGATTACGACCCCTTCGGCAGCACTCGAGCTGCTGCAGTTGCTGTTCCGGGCCAACCTCAACCCCAATGTGCTGGCCTTAAAAACGCTCATTCTGGTGGGGGAACCGGCTGCTTCGTCAATTCGTGCGCAGTTGACCGAGCAGTTACATGTGCAGACTTGGATGCATTACGGTTTGAGTGAAGTCCCGGGACCGGCGCTGGCGTTTGAATGCGAATGCCGCCAGGGACTGCATGTCAGTGAGGACCATTTCTATCCGGAGATCGTGGACCCCGGCACCGGGGAACTTGTGCCCGCAGGCGCTGAGGGTGAGCTGATCCTGACCACTTTGACCACCAGGGCTTTTCCGCTGGTACGTTGGCGCACCGGCGACCGGGCCCGGCTGTTGAACGAGTCCATGTCCGTGTGGACGGACTTTGAGGCGTCTGGAGTGGTTTCCTCAACGGACCGACGACATGGTGGTGGTCCGTGGCGTAAAGCTTCAGCATCGTCACATCTTGCTGCTAATCGAGCGGGGGCTGGGGTTCGTGCCGGCGCGTCACCGACTGCGCGTGGTTCGGCGTGAATTCGAAGATTCCCTGGAGGTCTGGCTGTGCGTGGATGATCAGATGTTTTCGGATGAGATCAAAATGATGGAAAGAATCATCGGCGATCTGCGGGGCGAACTAAGCCAGGAACTCGGGGTGCCGGTGAGTATCCGGCTGAAGGAAAGGGGTTCTTTCGATCATCCTGCCACTCCGGCGCTGATTGAGGATCTGCGTTCATCCCAGGACTGACCAACGGACAGTTTTGGGTCAGGGAGAGGTCGAGGCCGATTGCAGCTCGTGGTCTTGGGCCATGAGACCGCTGTCATGTTGTTTTTGGACAGTCCGAAGAGGCCGTGGGGATGACTGGCAAAATGCCGCCGGCCCCTTCATGCGCGGCTATATTTCGGTTTTGTCGAACCCACAAGATGTGCTAGAAATGGCAGGAACCGTGTGAGTTCCCCTGCTGCTGCCGGATTTTAGCCAACAGGCTAGGGGAAATACCGGCCGCCTGATCGTCCCGATAGCTGCCTTGTGGGTGAAGACCAAGGTAGGGCAAGGATCAGATCCAGAAGTGGTTGGGGGTCAGGTGTCGGGATGAGGCAGGAGGGCGTTTTGCTGAGGCGGTATCAGGATTCCATTGACTACCTTTTTGGTCTACAGAAGTACGGCATCAAGTTTGGTCTGAATCGCACCGAGGCCCTGCTGGAAAAATTGGGCAACCCTCACCGACGGTTGCGTTGTATACATATTGCCGGGACCAACGGCAAAGGGTCAACAGCTGCCATGTTGGCCGCGACCCTCAAAGAGCAAGGTTACCGCGTTGGGTTGTATACGTCGCCTCACCTGGTACGTTTCACCGAACGATTTCGAATTTGCGAAGCAGAGGTCGAGCCTGAAAGGATCTTGGAGGTTTTTGACCAGGTCCGTGCGGTTCTGGATGAGCGGGAGCCACCCACGTTCTTTGAAGTGGTGACGGCTGTAGGGTTGCTCTATTTCGCCCAGGAGAATGTCGATTGGGCGGTGGTCGAGGTGGGTTTGGGCGGACGGTTGGACGCGACCAACGTGATTCTGCCGCGGGCCTGCGTGATCACCAACATTTCCTTCGATCATCAGGAGTTCCTCGGGGCGACGCTGACTTCAATTGCCCGCGAGAAGGCTGGTATCATTAAAGAATCTGTGCCGGTTGTCTGTGGTGCGCGGCAACCTGCCGTGCAGGGCGTAGTCAAGACCACCTGTTTCAAACGCCATGCGGCACTATTTCGTTTGGGAGCGGATTTCCGGGTGCGTCAACTGCCTGATGGTTCCTTCCATTATCAGGGGATGCAGAGAAGTTGGTCAGGATTGCGGCTCAACCTGGATGGGGCACACCAGTTGAACAATGCAGCGGTGGCGCTGGCGACCCTGGACGTGCTGGCGATGAACGGGGAGATTGACCTGGATGATAGCGCCGTTTATCGTGGGTTGCAGGGGGTGCATTGGCCGGCGCGGTTGGAGGTCTTGCAGCAGCATCCGATGATTCTTCTGGATGGGGCCCACAACCCGCAGGGTGCCGAGTGTCTGCGGGATGCTCTGAAACGGGAATTCACCTACCGGCGTCTGCACCTGGTGTTCGGGGTGATGAAGGACAAGGACATGCGCGGGATCCTGCGACGCTTGCTGCCCATTGCCGATACGGTTACCTTCACCCGACCACGGTATGAGCGGGCGGCCGATCCTGAACAGCTTAAAGATCTGGCAAGTGCCTACATACAAGAGTATTATGTTATTCCAGAGGTGGCCTCAGCCATTCAAAAGGCCAGGATGTTGGCCGAACCGGATGACTTGATCTGCATTACGGGTTCGCTCTATTTTGCCGGCGAAGTCAAGGAACTTTTCGGAGAGCCCACATCCTTCTAGTCACAGGTGGACTATGAGACTTCGGGCACGGTTCATGATGGGTATTGTCAGGCTTTGTATCGGTGCACTGGTGCTGGTTTGCATTGCATTTTTCGGTGCCGCCCGAGACGCGCAGGGAGGAATCGCTCTCAAGGGGTGGTCCCCCGAGGAATTGGTGAAGGGGAGCCGCGAACCCTGGAAAGTCGATGCCCAGAAGCTCGCCTATGACCAGAAAAACGGGGTGTATGAAGCCGAAGGGGATGTCCACATCCATTCCGGAGAACGGTCTTTGCGGGCAGAATGGGCGAAGTTTGATACGCGCAAGCGCGAAGCGGAACTGCGCGGTGGGGTTTTTATCCGTTACGGGCAGGACTGGGTGAAGGGTGAATACGCGCTGTGGAACGTGGACAGCCACACCGGCAACCTGGAGCATGGCTTGGTCTTCTTTGCCAAGAACCATTTCTATGTGCAGGGCAAACACCTGGCAAAGGTAAGCGAAAACGAGTACGAAATCGACGATGGTGTGATTACCAGTTGTGATCCGGGGCGTCCGGATTGGTCGATCCGTTTTAAGCACATGAAGGTGGATGTCGAGGGGCTGGGTTGGGCTCGCGACACGTCTTTCTGGGTGGGGACGGTGCCTACGGCCTATTCACCGATTCTCGTTTTCCCTGCCAACCGTGATCGGCAATCGGGTATTCTGTTCCCGGCGGGCGGGACATCGAAGCTCAACGGGGTTGGGGCCGAAATCCCGTTTTATTGGGCCATGCGACCCGATATGGATGCCACCTTCTTCGCGCAATACATGGAGAAGCGTGGATTCATGGGTGGCGTCGAATACCGCGTTGCCAATCAGACCTGGGGTGAAGGCATCTGGCTTTTCAACTACCTGGCGGACCAGATGGGCAAAGATGAACTCGCCGAGCATGGTTACACTTTTGAAGGCAAAAATCGCTACTGGCTGCGATCACGGCACAACTTTACCCTTCCCTATGATATCGAAGGTCGGCTGGACCTGGATCTGGTCAGTGATCGGAACTACCTGAAGGAATTCACCATGGGTTCCACCGCCTGGGACCACACCAACCAGATGTTCGGCCAGTTCTTCGGCCGAGGGCTCATCAACGATAAAAACATCACTACCCGTGAATCCATTCTATATTTGAATCATCGCGAAGAAAATTCTAACATCGGGCTGGACTCTCACTACTGGGACAATCTGGAACCGGGACAGGATCAGTTCACCCTAAAACAAATGCCCAGGTTGTTCTTTGACGTGGCACCCACCGCCATGGATGGGCTGCCGCTGACCTATTCGCTGACTAGTTCCGCGGTCAATTACTGGCGAGAGGAGCTCTCCAGTGGTGGCCGCCTGGACGTTCACCCACGTCTGTCTTACCCGCTCCATTTGCGGCCCTATCTGGATCTGGAACCGTCGGTCGGGGTGCGGGCCACCGCCTATGCCGTTGATTGGGGTGACGATCCCCGTGGAGTTGGGCATAGCTCCTTACAGGGCCGGGTGCTGCCCGATGTGCGGATGGAACTGAGCAGCAGCCTCAGTCGGGTGTATTCGATGGATTGGGGGGACCTGAAAGGGGTTCAGCATGTGTTTCGGCCCGAATTTGTCTACGAATATATTCCCGATTATGGCCAGCGACACCTGCCGTTTTTCGATTCACTGGACCAATTCAATGAGCTTCACGATATTCGCTATGGCTTTTCCACTTATCTGACGTCCAAGCGGGTGCGAGAGGATCAACAGGGTAATCAGCAGACCAATTATACGGAAGGGGCACGATTACGGGTTACTCAGGCCTACAGTCTCAACGGCGGTCCGCCTTTGGATCCCGTCAACCTGCGTTTCGACAGCCTGCTTAGCGGTGTGATGCCTGCGCCGTCGTATCGTTCTTCCAAGGATCACCTGTCCGATATCAGTTTCGAGCTGGATTTCAAACCCGCACGCTATCTCACGTTGTCTTATGATTCATTCGTGTCGCCCTATGATGGCTCAGAAACAGGCAGAGATCTGATGCTGACTGCTGGACAGCACCCTTGGCCACACCCTGATCGTAGATTACCGCACCCGCGACAGATCGAGATATCAATGAACTGATCGGCCAGGTGCGCCTCAAGCTGACGTCCAATGTGTTCTTCACCAGCCTCTATGACTACTCCTTTGCCAAGGACCAGGCGTTTAATCAGGCGTATGGGCTTACCTACCAGCACGGGTGCTGGGCGCTTACCCTTGCGTATCGAGAAGAAGGCAACGATCAGCAGGTGTATTTCACCTTTAACCTCCTGGGGCTGGGAAATCTTGGCGCCGGTATCTCGCCGGGATCCGGCAGCTCTCTCGATGGTACAAAGACCCTGAAGCGTTGGGATATTTCCCTTGACAAAGCCCGATGCCATCTTTTATAGAGTACAACTTCATGTGTGGTCGATTTTTCCGGGGAGTGGAGTTCCTGAAATGAAAACGATGAGTGCGAAATTCGAATCGAATGCGCGGAAGTGGATCGTGGTCGATGCTGGCAACCAGGTATTGGGGCGTCTTGCCACCCAGGTGGCCATGCGTCTACGTGGCAAGCATCTGCCAACCTTCACGCCTCATGTGGATTTGGGTGATTTTGTGGTGATCATCAACGCTGAAAAGATCCAGCTGACCGGTAGGAAATGGGAACAGAAGACCTACTACCGATACAGCGGCTACATAGGTGGGATGAAAAGCACCAGTGCACGCAAGATGAATCAGGCCAAGCCCGAGGATCTGATCAGGCTGGCAGTGCGTGGCATGCTGCCCAAGAATCGGTTGGGGCGCAGTTTATTGAAAAAGCTCAAAATTTACCGCGGTGCGGAGCACCCCCATGAAGCCCAGCAGCCGCTGACGCTGGCTCTGTAAGGCGAAAAGGTACAGCAGGAGACATTCGGATGGCGGAACAGCGTTTCTATGCAACGGGAAAACGAAAATCAGCAATAGCTCGGGTTTGGTTGAAGCCAGGCACGGGTCATGTGGTTATCAACCGTAAGCCGATTGATCAGTACATCGATCGGGAAACCAGCAAGATGGTGGTCTTCCAACCGCTAGCCCTGACGGGCACCTTCGGCAAGATGGATGTCATGGTCACGGTGCATGGTGGTGGAATTTCCGGCCAGGCCGGCGCCATTAAGCATGGGATTTCCAAAGCCCTGCTGGAATATAATCCGGAATTCCGGGAAGTGCTCAAACGCGCCGGCTTCCTGACTCGCGACTCGCGGGTGAAAGAGCGCAAGAAATACGGCCAGCCCGGAGCCCGTGCCCGTTTTCAATATTCCAAACGGTAACAGTTCCATTTTTTCAGCACGACTTTTGCCAATTGAAGAGGGCCCCTGGTGGGTTCTCTTTTTTTTGGGGGGGGGCGGGAGCAGCAGGCTCTCCGAACTCGTCTGGCAAGAAACCGCTTGCGGCTGGGGATGAACCCTGGACCCTGCCAGGAATGTTCCGGTGGCCGGCTGTCATCCAAAGGACGAACGAGGAGATACCCATGATTCGCGTGGCCATTGCAGGAGCTTCAGGCTATACCGGTTTTGAGTTGATTCGACTGTTGGGCGCTCATCCCGAAGTGGAACTGACCACCATTTCCTCTCGAGGCTACGAAGGCTCACGTCTGGATGACGTCTATCCGGCTTTGCGGGGACACTGTAATCTGGTCTTTCAAGCCCCGGAGCCGGATGTTCTGGTGTCCCACGCCGATCTGGTGTTTACTGCCTTGCCGCATCAGGCTGCCATGGAGTTGGTTCCGGAGCTGCTCGCCCGCGGGGTCAAGGTGGTTGATTTGAGCGCCGATTACCGCCTGCGTGATGCCGAGGTTTATGGAGCCTGGTACCAGCCGCACCAAAATCCGGAGTTGCTGGCCGAAGCCGTCTACGGTTTGCCCGAGCTCTACCGCGAACAGATCGCCGCGGCTCGGCTGGTGGCCAATCCGGGGTGCTATCCCACTAGTGTCATTCTGGCGCTGGCGCCGATGCTGGTGGGCGGATTGATCATGCCCGAAAGCGTCATCGCCGATTCCAAGTCGGGGGTGACTGGGGCTGGGCGGGGCCTGGCCGTTACCAGCCATTACTGTGAGGTCAATGACGGTTTCAAGGCGTACAAGGTGACTGAACATCGCCATACTCCTGAGATCGAGCAGGAACTGAGCAGGTTGGCGGGGCGAAGCATCCAAGTCACCTTTACTCCCCATCTGGTTCCCATGAGCCGTGGTATTCTCAGCACGGTTTATGCCACTCTGGCTGCGGGCGCAACTCAGGAGGCCATCGACCAGGCCTATGCCGGCTTCTATCGCCAGGCGCCATTTGTCCGCCTGTGCGGTTCGGGAACCCTGCCCACCACCTTGCAGGTGCGCGGCAGCAATTACTGTGATCTGGGATGGCGGGTCGATAAACGTACCGGCCGATTGATCGTGATCTCGGTGATCGACAACCTCACCCGGGGGGCTTCAGGTCAGGCAATCTGCAATATGAACCTGATGAACGGTTGGCCTGAAACCTGGGGACTCAACCAGGCCCCGTGGCAACCCTGAAGGTCTGCTATCCAACGGTGGATATTCAAGCCAAACGCAATTTTCGCCTGGTTCTGGAATACGATGGGACCAATTACCATGGCTGGCAGCGGCAGCAGGGGATGCTGACTGTCCAGGAAGTGGTGGAATCCCGCCTGGAAATCATGCTGGGAACGCCGATTAAGGTGCGGGCATCGGGGCGCACCGATGCGGGGGTCCATGCGCGGGCGCAGGAAGTCAACTTTTACGCCCGCACCCGGCTGCAGCCAGGTGAAATGCAGCGCGGACTCAACGCGCTGCTCCCCGACGATATTGTGGCCCTTGCCGCCGCCGAAGTTGATGATTCGTTTCATGCGCGATTCAGCGCACGCACCAAGACTTACGAGTATCGGATCCTGAACCGCGCCGTCCGGTCCGCCCTGGAACGGCATCGCGTCTGGCACATCCGTCGGCCGCTGGCGCTGGTCCCGATGCGGGAGTGTCTGCAGCAGATTCGGGGGGAGTGCGATTTCGCAGCCTTCATGGCCTCCGGCAGCAAGGTCACTTCTACGGTGAGGTGCCTTTACCGAGCCGAACTCCAGGTCCCGGATGCCGAGCACCTTCTGTTTGTCTTCGTCGGCAACGGTTTTCTCCGCCAGATGGTGCGGAACCTTGTGGGGACCATCGTCGACGTAGGTAAGGGACGGCTTTCACCTGAGGACTTCCATAGGATTCGGATGAGTGGTGACCGTCGTCAGGCAGGTATGACCGCCCCGGCCCGCGGCCTCTGCCTGGTGCGGGTGGAATATCAGGATCAGCCGCAGGCCGCCAACGAAGATGAGCGGTCTTCGTCAGGAGGTCTTGCAATGTTGCCGGAAGGTCTGTAACGATTACCCCAAGAGGGCATAGCGCGGCCTTTGGCAGCAACCAGCGGCTAACGACAATGCTGTTCATTTAAGCCCCTCTGACCTTAATGTGGGAGCCCCTGTTCGTCATTCCGGCGAAAGCCGGAATCCAGCCTTTTCCAACACTCCTGGACCCCGGCTCTCGCCGGGGTGACGGTGCGGGACAACGTGAATTTACCTAACGAATTCGGACAGCCGACATAGGAATGGCATTCTCCGTGTCCTCTATGTGCTCGGTGGTACGGTTAGGGCTGATAACAGCGTTTCCATGCTCCGGGCCGGCCACGTGCGGTTGCAGATGTCACCCATAGCGGTCGACACAGTTGATATTATTGGCATTCCTAATAGGTGAGGAGAACCAACATGAGACTCGCGCAACGTGCAATCCGGATCAAGCCTTCGGCCACTTTGACCATCAATGCCAAAGCCAAGGCACTGAAGCGACGAGGGGTGGAGATCATTAGTTTTGGCGTGGGAGAACCGGACTTTGATACCCCGCTGCACATTCAGGAAGCCGCCATACAGGCTATCCGCGATGGCCACACGCGCTACACAGCGGTAAGCGGCATCAATGAACTCAAGGATGCCATTGTGGATGTTGTGGAGAAGGACTACGGCCTCACCTACCATAGGGAAAACGTGCTGGTAAGCTGTGGCGGCAAGCATGCGCTCTACAATCTCTTTCAGGCTTTGCTCGATCCCGGTGATGAAGTGATCATTCCGGCACCCTACTGGGTTTCCTATCCGGACATGGTGGAGCTGACCGGGGCTACGGCGGTGTCAGTATCCACCCGCGAAGCCGATGGTTTCAAACTGCGCCCGGAGCAGCTGGAACAGGCGCTGACGCCAAAGACTCGGATGGTCATTCTCAACAGTCCATCCAACCCCACGGGTGCCCATTACCGCCGAGATGAACTGAAAGCACTGGCGGAACTGATCCTCAAGCATGATCTTCTGGTGCTCTCGGATGACATTTACTACCGCATCCTGTTTGACCGCCATGAATGGATCAATATGGCCATGCTCGGTGAACGGCTGAAGGAGCGGACCTTTATCGCCAACGGTGTGAGTAAGAGTTACTGCATGACAGGTTGGCGGATCGGCTATCTGGTGGGCGATGCTGCTGTGCTTTCGGCGGCGTCGAAGATCCAGAGCCAGTCTACCAGTAATCCCTGTTCCATTGCCCAGTGGGCCAGCGTTGCGGCACTCAAAGGGCCGCAGGAATCCGTTACCGAAATGGTGAAAGTCTTCCAGGACCGCTGCCGCTATGTGTTAAAGCGTTTGGCTGAAATCCCTGGGGTAACTTGTCACCGGCCCGAAGGGGCATTCTACGTGTTTCCCAATTTCAGCTGTACCTTTGGGAAAAGCTTCGATGGTCGGGTCATCAACGGTTCTTTGGAACTGGCGGACTACCTGATGGAACAAGCCAATGTGGCTGTGGTCCCTGGCAGCGCTTTTGGCGAGGACTCCTGTTTGCGCTTTTCCTATGCCATTTCCATGGAGGAACTGACCGAGGGTTTCAATCGCATCGCGGGAGCGGTCGCAGCTTTGTCCTGAGGGCCTCGCTGCAACCGCCCCGATCCGTCCTCGCCGGGGCTCATGGTTGCCAGGCTTGCAGCCATGAGCGGTGAGTTCTTTCCTCCCCCATTTTGGTAAGGGGTGTCCATCCATAGGTATCTCGATCTGCGCCGATCAGCAGGCGGGCCTTAAAGCCCACTCCGACAGCACGGGCCGTGTGCTTGTGGTAGGATTGGGGCTTGTCCCCGCCGGCAACAGTTATTTATGGATAGGCCTTGAGTGGAAATTGTTGCCTGGAGCCAAATCCTGGAGCTTGCGCATATGCACCGGCTCGAGAATGACGTCCTCCGAAGACCTCGTGGATCCAATAAATCATTTGTTTTGCGTTGGAGAAACCCTTGTTGCCGGACGCTCGCGCCGGCACCATGCGCTCGGATTTGTCCGCATGTTGACTCGGCGCGAAGCGCCTCACAACAAGCGGATCACCTGCAAGCCACACTATCTGCTGGCGACTACCAATTTCCAAAGAGTGTTAGTTTTCACGAAGTGACTTGACCGACTCAGGAGTTTCTGCTAACAGCCGCCGCTATATGGGCAAGATTGTGGTTTATTGTTCGAAGTTCTCGATGTGTTCGATCTCTTAATTCTCGCTGATTTTGGCATATTCTGCCAGTGCTCTTCGTTCGCGATCTCCTCTTCTCGTGACGTGAACCGTTCGTGCTTTCCCTGCTAAACGGCCGTTGTTGACCCACCTGGGGGCCCATCGCATCGATAAGCGAAGTGACTCGCACAGCCGCCACCGGCAAGGTTAACAATGCTATGTTCGGACTGGTACTCCAGTTTCGGCTCAGCGTTGTCATTTCTGTCTGGCAATCCTCGGTTTCGTGGTGTTCCGGCAGAGCTGTGCGGGTGCTGTTCGGGTACGGATCTGACTTTATGGTCCCTGCGGACCATCCTTGGTGGCCCCTTGGCTGCTGGAAAGGAGGTGGGAGGATAACCGAATGTAGTCGTTGAAATGTTCTTTAGCGCAAGACCACCGCCTCATCTACTGGACAAGGAGAAGACATGAGTCGCGAGGACTATTTGGCCTGGACTAACCAAGAATTCGATAAATCTAAGATTTTTGCGAAACCTGAAGCGCTGCGCGGAATCCGCATCCTGGAGTTGTGTACACTCATTTTGGGGCCGGCAGTACCCGACTATCTAGGTGAATTTGGGGCTGAGGTCATCAAGGTGGAACTGCCCGGGGCAGGCGACACCATGCGCTCGGTGACACCCTATGGGACTTTTTGGAAGAATGCTTCCATTAGGTCAGATGCCGCAAAACCACAATAAATATCATCTGGCGTTGGATGTGAGAACCTCGACGGGCGCCGAAATTTTTCGACGTCTCGCACAGAAGTGCGACGTCGTCGTGGAAAACCTCCGTGCCGGGACCATGGATCGCTGGGGGATCGGATACAAGCAACTGAGCGAAATGAACCCGGGACTCATTTACATCGCTTTGAACGGCTTTGGTCAGTGGGGTGAGTATTCCGTTGGACGAGCTTCCTACGACGCGGTGGCCCAGACGGTGAGCGGTCTACTGGCGACCACTGGTTTTCCCGGGCGGTTGCCCCTCAAGACCGGCGTTTTCATCGGCGATTACTTCGGTGCCCACCTGGGGTCCCTGGGCGTGTTGGCGGCGCTCCATTATCGGGATCGTACCGGGAAGGGTCAATTCATAGAGTTTTCCCAGGGCGAGGGGCTGATGCGGGTGTTGGATTGGAGTTGGATCTACTACTACCTTGAGAAATACAACCGGCCCCAAACCGGGAATCGCGACCTGGCCATCTGTCCGTCGGATATGTTCCAGTGCAAGGATGGTTTCGTGGCGCTGGCTGCCGGGAGCGACGCCGAGTTCCGCAGCCTCTGTCAAGCCATGGGGAAGCCGGAATTGGCTGACAATCCTAGCTTTGCGCAAATTTTGAGCCGGCTCAAAGATGAAAATGCCACGGCTTTGCTGGATATCATTCGCGAATGGGCCAAGGGAAGAACAGTTGCGGAAGTGGACCGTTTGGGGGGCGAGTATGGGTTTGCCTCAAGCCCCGTCGTGAATGCCAAGGATCAGTATGAATCGGCTCACCTGCGCGCCCGGGCAACCATGTTCGAATATGACGATCCCATGTACGGGAAGATGGTGGAAGTGGGTTCGCCGGCCAAACTCTCCAAAACCCCGGGACGCCTCAAGTGGGCCAACAAACCGGTGGGCTTGGACAACGAGTTTGTGCTGCGCAAGTTCTTGAGCCTGCGCACTTACCAGATCGAGGCGCTGGCTGAAAAGAAGATCATCGGCAAGTGGGTGGAGAATCCTCCGGGCCGCAAACCTCCCAGTGACTGGGATGGAAAAGCCGGCGTGATTATGTAAGAAGTTCTCCAGCCCGTTGCTTTGCATGCGAAAGGAGCAAAATCCATGTCCTTGCCGAAAATCACCACCACCCTGCCTTATGAAGACTTTGCTGTTGAATCCGACCGCACGTGGGTCGACTGGATCCGTGAAGCCGATGATCCCAAGACCAACCACCTGAAACCCGAAGCCCTCGATGACCTGATGGTTCTGGACGTGAGCTATGGGAACATTGGCGGCCTGTTTGCCTCATCCATACTGGCTGAGTTCGGCGCCGATGTGATTCGCATCGAGCCCCCGGAGGGCGACCTGGCCCGGTATTTCAGCCCCTTCGGCTATCAGCACAAGGGTACCGGACTGGGCTACCTGGTGGAAGGTCGCAACAAGATGCATATGACCCTCAATTTGAAGACCGCAGAAGGCCAGGAGGCGTTCCGTCGTCTTGCAGCTCAGGCCGATGTGGTCATTGAGACTTCCAAACCAGGAGTGATGGACGGGTATGGGTTGAGTTACCGCCATCTCAAAGACATCAACCCCCGCCTGATCTATGGTGCGCTCTACACCTATGGTCACTTTGGCCCGGAAGCGGGCTGCGGCAAACCGGATTATGACATCTGCAACCAGGCCCTGTCTGGCGTGATGGCACTTACCGGGGAGCCGGAAGATGGTTCAGGGCCGAAGCCCTGGAACGTGCCGACCAAGGAAGGTACCTGGATGGGATGGTATGCCGGTGGCTCCTGGCTGGCGTTTGGCATCCTGACGGCGCTGCATCATCGAGAGAAGACGGGTGAGGGACAGATGGTCGATGTGGCTCCCCCGGAAGCGGAACTGCGCTTTGCCGATTATCACATTCAGTACTACCATACCACAGGCAAGTTGCGTGGTCTGGTCGGCGCTTATGACAGTGCGGTGTTTCCCTACACCATCGTCAAGACCAAGGATGGTTACAGCTTTATCGCCGGTTTCAGTGACGTCAACTGGGAAGGTCTTACCAACATCATGAAGAATCCTGAGTTCCGGCAGCGCTACCCCACCATTTTCGATCGGCTCAACAAGGACAATCAGCCTGCCATGCATCAAGAAATCGAGAAGTGGTCCGTGAACTACACTTCCGATGAAATCCTGGAAATGGTCCAGGACTACAGCATTAATCGGCTTGGTCCGGGTGTGGTGGCCACGGCAAAAATGGCCGATATCAAGGACTGTTTTGAAGACGAAAACTGGTGGGAACGTGGGGTCTTCGACAAGGGCACCGATCCCTACTACGGCGAAGTGGCGCTCCAGGCCTCGGTCTGGAAAATGACCCTGACCCCGGGCCGTACCAAATGGGTCTGCCGCCCGGTGGGTGCCGACAACGAGTACCTCTACCAGAGATACCTCGGAATCGGTAAGGAAACGCTGTCCGAATGGAAGAAGCGGGATATCGTCTAGTTGTGCCGAACGCCCGGTGAGCGCGCTGCGGTTCGCATCACCGGGCGGCCGATTGGATCCCAGGGGGGTGCCGGTAGGCACTCCCCCTTCGTTTGTGGGCAGACCAAGATCACCCTTGTGCCTTGGCGAAGCTCACCGGCTTTTCTTACCCAGAACTTCCAAGTAGCTTCATGGCAAGAACCTGAAATGCGGTTCCATGAGTTATTTGCGGATAAGGCGCCCCTACAGGGTGCTGACCAGAAAATCCAGGCCCTGCCTCGTTCGGGGATAGCCAGCCACAAGAGCGTAGGCGCCTAACAAAGTGTAATCCATCTGTTTGCGCCCAAAAGCGGAACATGTGCCTCAAAGGATGTTCTTATATTCATCGTAAAGACTTGCGCAGCAGCCATATCTGTTCAGGGGTCAACTCCGAACAGGATTTGCTGGAGGTGGTGATGGTGGAGAATGCCCGGGCCGGAACCGGTCAGGGTGATGGTGCCGTCTTCCATCAGAAAGGCCGCATCGGCGACGTTGAGAATGCGGCGAACGTGTTGCCCGGCTATCAGCAGGGTCATACCATTTTGCCTCAGGGATCGAAAGGTGCTGCAGAAAATCTTGACGAATTTAGGGCTTAGGCCGATGAACGGGTCATCCAGGAGGAGTAATCGGGACTCAGCCATCAATCCGCGGCCGAGGGTCACCATCCGTTGCTGACCGCCGCTCAGGACCCCGGCCTGCTCCCGAAGCCTGTCGCGAAGCTCCGGAAAGAGCCCAAAAACCAGTTCCAAGCCGGCCCGAATCCGTGAGCGGTTCAAGTAGCCGCCGATTTCAAGGTTTTCCAGGACGGTCATCTGCGGAAATACCTTCATCCCTTCGGGTACGTAAATAATGCCGCGCCGCACGATATCCTGGACCGGCAGGGTTTCGATGGCTTCGCCGGCGAACCGAATCCGCCCTTCCACCGGGCGGATCAAGCCACCGACGGCCTTGAGCAGGGTGGTTTTGCCGGCGCCGTTGGGACCCACTACGGCCACAATGCGCTGTTTGCCAACAGTCAAGGAAAGGTCTTCTAAGACCGGCAGAGATCGATATCCCACCGACAATTGCTCAATATTCAGCAAGTCTTGGGGGTCTTCGCCCATTTTCATCGAGGCTGTTCCACCTCCTCTTCACCTTCATCTTTTTGCCGCTCTCCCAGGTAAGCAGACACCACATTGGGGTGGGCCATGACTTCGTATGGTGAGCCTTCCGCGATTTTATCGCCCTGATCGAGGGCTACCAAACGATCCGATACCTTAACCGTTAGGTTGAGGAAATGGTCGGTAATGAGCATGGTAAGGCCACGGTTTCGGAGTGACTCCACCAGTTCCACGGACTGTTTGACCGCCTGCGGGCTGAGACCGGCTGCAATCTCGTCCAGCAGCAGCAGGCGCGGTCGGGTGCCCAGCGCCCGCGCCACTTCCAGACGACGCAATTCGGACAGGGTCAGCTCCCGGGCGCGGGTCGTTATCTTGGGTTCCAAACCCACCATCCGCAACAGATCCTGGGCTTCATCACGGCATTCCAGCGCCGGCCGTGGCTCGGTTTTCCCAAACCACAGCGCCATCATCACGTTTTCCATGGCGGTCATTTCGGGGAAACAACGGGCGATCTGAAAAGTCCTGCCAATACCGGCATGACAGATCCTGTGTGGTGGCCAGCCACTGATGTCTTCACGATAGTATCGAATAGCGCCTCGAGATGGTCTAAGCTGCCCGGCAATGACGTTAAACAGCGTGGTCTTGCCGGCGCCATTGGGACCTACGATGCCGACGATTTCCTTTTCGCCGACGGCGAGGCTGAAATCCTTCAGTACGCGGTGTCTGCCAAAGGATATGGAAACTTGATTCAATTCGAGGCAGAGCGGAGACGTTGTTGCAACCATGTGGCCACGCCTTGAGGGAAAAAGAAAACGGTGACAAGGATCGCCAGACCGTAAAGGGCCAAATGCCCAGCCGGCAGCCATGGATGAAACACCAACTGGTCCAGCGGGTATAGTATTAGGGTGCCCAATACCGGTCCCCAAGCATGGCAACGCCCGCCAAACATGGTAAGAACCAGTGGCAGCGCGGACCAATGCAAGGTGAACACCAGACTTGGTTCGATCAATCCCACCAGATGGGCATACAGACCACCACACACAGCAGTCAGGTAAGAACTCACCAGCAGGGCCAGGAATCGGGTCCGGAACACATCAATACCAATGGTTGCTGCGGTCACTTCATTTTCGCGGATGGCACGAATGGCCCAACCCCATCGTGATCGAAGGGCACCCCGATGGACCCAGCCAAAGAGAGCCACAATACCCAGGAGGAGATAGTACTGCCCGCCGGGTTCTCGACCCAGAGTCAGCCCCCAGCGGCCAAGATGGACCGAGGGCAGCTTGTTGATGCCGACCATTCCAAGTGACCCAAAGGTCAGGGAATCCCAGTTGTCGATCACCACCCTGGGGATTTCGACCGCGGCCAGGGAGGCCAGGGCGAAATAGGGGCCCCGTAGACGGCGGAAGGCAATGCCCCACAGGGCTCCATATCCGGCCCCGGCCAGCGATCCCACTAAAATGGCTAGCCAAACCGGCCAGCGCCAGTAGTGACCCAGCAGGGCCGAGCCGTAGGCGCCCAGGCCAAAGAAAGCGGCATGTCCCAGGGAAATAGCGCCGGTGAGAGCATAAACATTCCAGGCGAGGGCCAGGGCGCCATAGAGAAACGCCATGGTCAGGACCTGATAGTAGAGGCGGGCGTCGCTGACCAGCAAAGGCCAGCACCCCAGAATGCAAGTCAGGATCACCGCAGGCAGCAAAACTCTATTACGTTGGTGGAGATAATCAGCCATCACTTCTGCTTGTGGACCACAATCTGAGGATGTGGATTCTAACTCTGGTCAGCAACATGGGAAAGGATCCCCCGAGGTTTCCACATCAACAGCCCGATGAGCAGCAAGGCGCTGACCCCTTCCCGCCAATTTGAACCCAGGCCAAAGGCGGCTGCCGACTCCGCCATCCCAAGGAGCCAGCCTCCTACCAGAATGGTTCTGGTGCGACCCACGCCCGCAAAGATGGTGATCACGACGGCGATAACCGTGGCTTCGATGCCGCCTGCCGGGTGAAGGTAAGTGATCTGGCCGAACAATGGGCCGGCCAGGCCGATGAGCAATCCGCCGAAACCAAATCCCACCCGGTTCATGGCGGTTACATCGATTCCGGCCAATGCAGCCGCTTCACGGTCCTGGATGGTGGCGCGCAGGGCTTTGCCCAGAAAGGTCTTGCGCAGCAGCAAGTGGACCGCCCCGGTGGCGGCCAGTGACAGGCCCATGAGCAGGCCCTGCGACTTGGTAATGGCCAATTGCAGAGCCGGGAAGTGAAGCAGATCGCCTCCTTCTACCGGAATCAAACGATAATCGGCAGAAAAACCCAATAAGAGCAGGTTCTGTGAGAGCAGGGCCAGCCCGAAGGTAACTACCAGGCTATTCATTTCGAAGGGTTCGTGCAGTTTGCGCAGAAAAGCATGCAACACGATGGCTACCAGAGAAAGAGCCGCCATGCAGATGGGCAGAGTGGCGAGCAATGGGAGATGCCAAAACTTGTGAAGCGTATAGGCCAGATATCCCCCAAGCAGGATCATCTCGCCATGGGCCAGATTGAAGGCGCGAGTGACCCCGAAGATGATGGAGAATCCCATGGCGATGAGTGTGTAAAACGATCCCAGAGAGATTCCAGTGATGAGCAGTTGCAGTGCCATCCGCATGAACACGTCCACACTAGGGCCTGGGTGGACAGCCGTGGGTCAAGGAACCGGTTCTGAAACGATCCGACTCTTGATGGTCTGGCAAAGGGTCGGGTAAATATCATTGCTTGTCATTCCAGCAGAAGCCGGAATCCAGTCAACAACCCCGCCTGACCCCTGCCTTTGTCAGATTGACGGCGCAGTCTATGTCAATTACTTCTGCAGCAGGTGCTAACGCCCCGGATAAATCGCCTGCCCGGTAGCTCGATCAGGAGGATAAACCACGACCATCTGACCATGCTGGATTTGGACCACCACCTGGCGATAGTTGAGTGGGTCTCCCTGTTGATCGAATTGAAGTCGTTCCATGGGGAGGTTCAAATCCAGCTGCGCCAGTTCGCGCCGGATGGCATCGCCGGTAGGATCTGATGATAGCTGCAGCACTCGGTTCACGGCTGTCAGTAAGGCTCTGGCTGAACTATAGCCATGCATGGTGGTGGTGTTGGGCAACTGACCAAAGCGTTTCTGGAATCCTGTCACGAGCGCCTGCGATTCCTGTTCAGTCCCGGGTGTGGTGATTCCCGGGTTCCACGCACAGGTGCCAAAGACATGCTCACTGACATCACCCAACTCATCGATGAGGCTTTGGTAGGCAATGCCCCAGGGCCCCAGATAGGCCTTGAACGGGGTGTGCTGGTCGCGCAACTGCCGCAGGAGTACCAGATGGTCTGGATAGAAACCACCGGAAACCACCACATCCACTGTATCCATGCGGAGCTTCAACAGCAGCGGTGAGAAATCGGAGGCGCCGGGACGGAACTTGTCCACCACCACGGCAATTCCGGCAGCTTCCAGGCAGGTTTTGACGTCCCCGGGCGAATTCCGTGGAACCCGGTGTGGAAGAGTGAATGATGGCCGCGCGTCGAGGTCGCAGTACCGTCTTGATGAACTGGCACAACGGGATGACCACGCCATCGAGCCGAGAAACCCGGAAAAAATAAGGGTTTCGCCGTTCTCGGGTGAGAGCTCCTTGGAGGCTGGCCGATGCCACGTACGGGGTGTGATGGGTGGCGGCCACTTCACTGATGGGCCCCACCAGGGAATCCACATAGCCGCCCACGAGCCCGACCACTCTTTCGCGAAGGATCAATTCCTGAGTTTGATTGATGGCCACATCGGGCTGGCTCTGATCGTCGCGGCTGATGAGTTCCACCGGGCGCCCCTGCAGTCCTCCCCCGGCGTTGATCTCTTCGACGGCGTAGACGATTCCCTGATGGATTTCCTGACCGTGCATGGCGAGCTTGCCACTGAGGGGATTGACTTCGCCGATACGGATGGGGTTGTGTGTCGGCTGAGCGGTGGCAGCACCAGCCGCAACACCCAGCAGTATCAGGAGGTTGATGACAGCCCAGTTCTTGCGCGTGAGAGATCGCCGCTGGTGGCGCCGGGTTGAGGGTGGCTGCTTCAACGAGTGCGGCTGCATGGTGGTTATGGCCTAAGTGCAAGCGTTAAGAAGTGCCCGTGTCAAGCCTCAAGGGTGAATCCCACCGGGGCAAAGGTGAAGCCCAGACCAAATTCGGCTGCAAGGCGAGCAATAGGGCTCAACCCGGTGCAGTGGCTCACCGCCAGGTGCTCGACCTGGAACCGGCGCAATTCCTGTATGGTTGCGTCGAGCTGCGCTTTGGGGGAAAAACCCAGGTGGGTGCCGCCTAGGATGGCGTGGATGTGGTCGATCCCAGTTTGCGCCGTCACATGGTCGAGAATATTGATGAGGCCGGCGTGCGCGCAGCCCAGCAGGACCACCAGGCCCTTAGCGGTCTTTAGGACGAGTGAATAATCATCCAGGAAGGGGTCCGGACCCCAGTTGCCGTTCTGGCGCACTACGAACTTCGGGTCTCCGGTTTCGAAAGCAGATTTTCGCGGGACTTCACCGGTGATGAAGACATCGGGGGCGATTTCGGCAAAACTGGTCTGCCACTGAAAACGGGCACCACGGCTGGTAACGTAGGCTTCCCGCCAGGGAATGCCTATAGAAACGGGCTTTTCCTCCGGCCCCACCGGCATCCAGCGAAAGCGTTCTGCCAGCACATCGGGGTGAGCCACAATGGGGCAGGGACCATGGACTCCGAGAAAAGCCAGCAACCCCCCGGTGTGGTCGAAATGGCCGTGGCTGAGAGCTAGCTGGGAGACCTTTCGCAGGTCCTTCTGCAGGCGCAAGGCGTTTTGGATCAAGCCGAAGCCCTGGCCAGTGTCAAATAGAATGGTGGTATCCGGGGTTTCGACCAAGGCGGCAAAACCGTGCTCACCCAGCAGGCCGGGAACCTGCACGGTATTTTCACACAACACTGTGATCCTTGTGCTCACGATCTCCTCCTCAAGAAAAGGTAAGCGTTCAGCCATTAGGTGTTAGCTCTTAGCTAGAACAGGCACTTGTGCGCAAGAGCACCATTGCGTGGTGGCATGGTCTGCATCATAAGCCATTGAAATTCCGGTTATGGCTAACGGCTAACGGCTAACCGCTGAACGCTTACAAGAAAAGAAAGCCCCCGCGTCGTGGCGGGGGACAGAAGGTCGCATGACCGGGTGAACTGTGTCCGGCAAATACCCCATCCCGCTGTCCAAGGGCCTGTTCCCAACTCCTTATGCTGCCTGGGTCCTTGATCCCCGCCTGGAAATGCACTTTCTTCCTTTGCAGTGGGGAGCAAACCCATTGGTTCGGCAACCAGGCTCCGGCAAGATGCAAAGCGAAACCCCGCCCACGCAGGGGCGGGGTCCAGACACGTTCGACAGGAGAGAGCCGCGCCCTATCAGCGCAGCTTCCGCCGCAACAACTTGCCGGTGGGGGTACGTGGCAAAACGTCCAACACTTCGAACACGCGCGGCAGTTTGTAGATGGCAACGTGTTCCTTGAGGAACTCCTTGATTTCGTCATAGAGCTTGTCGCCGGCTTCAAAACCGGGTTTGAGGACCAACACGGCCTTGGTGATCTGACCCTTGTCGGGATCTGGAACACCCACCACGCCGACATCGGCAACCGCAGGATGCTTCGCAATGGCGTCCTCCACTTCAGCAGGACCAATGCGGTAACCGGAACTCTTGATCATGTCATCTTCGCGCGACACGAAAAAGATGTTGCCGTCCTCATTCATGAATACGGCGTCACCCATCTGGTTCCAGCCGTTAACCACGCCCTTTTTCTGGGATTTGAGCAGCTTTTCATCATTCTCATAGGGTTTCCAGTACAAGGAACCGGAAGCCCCCTTGAGGATCATGCTGCCCACTTCGCCAGGTTTGCAGTCTTTGCCTTCGGCGTCGATGACCCGCACCTGCACACCGGGAAGCGGCTTGCCGATGGAGTTGGGCACCGGCGCTGGATTCATGGTGTTGGAAGTGACCAGGTGGAGCATTTCGGTGCCGCCCAACCCTTCCCAAATGGGAAGTCCGGTCAATTTCGTCCAACCTTCCAGGGTTTCCGCTCCAAGAGCGTCGCCTCCGGACGTATACATCCGGATGGAACTGGTGTCGTACTTCTTGAAATCGGGATATTTCATCAGGCCGCGATAGGCGGTGGGAAGCCCGGTGAGCACGGTGATTTTGTGCTTGCCGATGAGTTCCATCATTTCCTGCGGCGTGAATTTGGGAATGAGGGAAATGGCGGCGCCGCCTTCAAAGGGCAGCAAGGTGAAGGTTCCGAACCCGGCGGCAAAGGATACCGGAGCGGCTCCACCCAGGGTATCGCCCGGACCCATCTTGTAAACGTACTTGTTGACGATCTGGGCTTCGATGATGGAGGGTCGGGCGAAATGAATGCAGCCTTTGGGCATACCCGTGGTACCCGACGTATACAGCATGATCCCGATGTCATTGGCCTTCAGCATGGTAGCATCGAGATTGGGAGAACCCTTTTCCAGCATCTCCTCGTAAACAAAATCGCCGGCAGCCTTGACTTGATCGGCATTGCCGCCAATCACGATGATCTTGGTGCCGTGTTTGAACTCGGGTTTGGCCTTGGTCGCGCCTTCCATAAGCGGGGCGTTGACCACGAAGAACTTCATTTCGGCGTCGTTGGCCACAAACGCCACTTCCTCACCGGACCACAGTGGGGAGGTGGGCACCGGGATGGCGCCGATCTTCTCAATGGCAAAGATAGCCACAATGGCCTGGGGCGAGTTCACCAGGCGGATTCCCACCCGGTCCTGTGGTTCCACGCCGACGGTCTTCAGGGCGTTGCCGAACTTGTTGACCTGCTGTTGGAGCTGAGCAAAGGTGATCGTCTTGTCCATGAACTTGATGGCGGGATTGTCCCCTCTGCCTTCCTTGACGTGACGGTCGATTAGGAAGTCGGCGAGGTTCACCTCCATGGGGGTTTTAGCAAATTCTTCCGGGAACGAGATATTCTGGCCAGGTGTCTTTTGGTGGTAGGTATTTTTCCGGTATCTTGCCCATCCTCAATGCCCTCCTTAAAGGTTGATGATTGTTCGAGTGCCAACGAATTAAGCAAATCAAGACTGTCTACTGAAGCACACCCTCGTTAGGGTTGCCCTTATTCAAAAGACCCTGCTTACCACCTCCTTTCGATCTAATGCCCAAGTCTGAGTCCACACTTGGAAAAGGCCAGCGGAAAATCCGGTCTGAGCCGTCAAATGGAGCTGGCAACCCTCTGCGGGGAGAGAACCACAACGCTTCGAACGGCGATTGTGAGGCGATCCTGTGCAATGGAGCCAGGAGATGTCGAAACATCCAGGGAAGACGTGCAATGCGGCAGTGCTTGCGCAAGAGTTCCAATTTTCGGCGCTCGTCCCTTGAAACCCGATGCCGGGGGAAACAGGGGTGACGCAATCACGGACTATTCGTGCGGGTGGAGTAGATCAATGGGGACAAATGCCTTCTCGCAGTTCTATCAATTGCTATGCCCAATCCTCTAAGGCCGCCCATACCGCCCGGTAAAGCGGCTTCTGCTTGCTCTCTGAACCCTATGTCCCTTCCTGAGAACCTCAACGGCCAGAAATCCCCGTTCGTTGGCGGGGATATGTCCAGGGTCCCTCGGGAAGTTTTCTAACTGGTGGCGATCACGTCAAAACCTTCGTCCCTAAGGACTTGGGCGATAGATTCCGCATCGACGTTGCCGATCCGGATGGAATAGACGCGGTCTTCATCCTTGGCAAACGGCATGTGGCAGATGCTCAATATCTCACCATCGTGGTTCTGAATGAGGCGCGTGATCTTATCCAGCGCATCGCTTTGATCCGGCAGCCGGACATCCAGCCGCGCCGAAGTGGTGAGGACTCCGATCATCGTGATGAATGCGGTCAGAATGTCCACCACGGTGATAATCCCAACCAACTTGCCCTTATCCACCACAGGCAGGCCACCAATTCGTTTTTCCAAGATGAGCTTGGTGGCTTCCTCCAGTGCCATCTCGGGGAAAGCCGTGTAGGGTTGGTGAATCATCACATCGGCGACGGTCAATTCTTCCAGCATGGAAGCGACCAGCGCGCCGCGCAAATCGGAATCACTCACCCATCCCTGCAGATGATGGCGCTCATCGACCACCGGCAGATGGCGGATGGAGTGCTGCCGCATCGTAGCCAGCGCCTCCTGGATGGAAGCATCTTTCGTGATCGTTACCACGCTGGGGGTCATCCAATGACGTACAACCATATGAACAATCCCTATGCCGGATTGCCTGTCAAGGGGAGCCGAAAGGGAGTCGTGACCACATGATGGATCGGTAAGTCTATTGGGAAATAATGTACTATTCCCATCGCCAACACTTAAGGTACATTTCCGCCGATAATGCAAGGGGAAATTCGTCAAATCTCGCTATCCCTGCACAACCAGTTGAGGTGTTGGCTCTGTTTCGCGGAATCGTCGACTGACAGGTAGTGGATCCATGACACACCGGAGCCGGTAAGATTGACTTTTGAACCCTGCCTGCTATATTGGATTCCGGTTGACAGTAGGTGCTCCCGAAATTGGGCTTTCCTACTCCCTCTCGCATGGAGATCGATAAGGCGTCCCGGCGGCCGGCTGGCTGGTTCACTCAGCCGACAGCGGGTGTTTGAACACGCGCTAGGTCAGGAAAGGGCGATCTTGCGACAGGCAAAATTCATCTTCATCACGGGCGGGGTGTTATCCTCGTTGGGCAAGGGCTTGGCGGCAGCATCCATTGGTGCTTTGATGGAAAGCCGCGGACTGCGTGTCACGCTTCTGAAGCTGGATCCTTATATCAACGTGGATCCAGGCACCATGAATCCGTTCCAGCACGGGGAAGTCTACGTGACCGATGATGGCGCCGAAACCGACCTGGATCTCGGCCATTATGAGCGCTTCACCCATGCGCGCATGAGCAAGAAGAACAATTTCACCTCCGGAAGCATCTACTACTCGGTCATCACCAAGGAGCGACGCGGTGACTATCTGGGCGGAACGGTGCAGGTCATTCCCCACGTCACCGATGAAATCAAGCACTGCATCCGCAGCGTCGTCAACGACGTCGACCTGGTGATCGTGGAAATCGGCGGCACCGTGGGCGACATCGAAAGCCTGCCTTTCCTGGAAGCGATCCGCCAGTTTCGAAATGATGTGGGACGGGAAAACGTCATCTACATCCACGTGACCCTGGTGCCGTACATGAAGGCCTCCGGCGAGCTGAAAACCAAGCCCACCCAGCACAGCGTCAAGGAACTTCGCAGCATTGGTATTCAGCCGGACGTCCTGCTGTGCCGTACGGAGCAGTTCCTGGCTCCCGAGATCAAGGCCAAGATCGGCCACTTCTGCAATGTCGACGCCGATGCGGTCGATCACCGCCAAGGATGTGGACTGCATCTACGAAGTGCCCTTGATGTTTCACCAGGAAGGTCTGGACGAGAAAATCGTGCGGTTGCTCAACATCTGGACCCGGGCGCCCATTCTGGATCAACTGGTGGGCACTGGTGGATCGAGTCCGCAATCCCGCCCATGAAGTCCGTATTGCCATCGTCGGCAAATACATCGACCTCGAAGGAATCCTACAAGAGCCTCAACGAAGCCCTGATTCACGCCGGCATCGCCAACGCTGCCCGCATGATCCTGGACTATGTCGATTCGGAAAACGTGGAAAAAGAAGGCGGCGAAACCCTGCTCGGCGACGCCGACGGCATTCTCGTGCCGGGCGGTTTCGGCAGCCGCGGTGTCGGCGGCAAAATCAAGGCCATTCAGTATGCGCGAGTGAACAAGATCCCCTTCTTCGGGATCTGTCTGGGGATGCAGTTGGCGGTGGTGGAATTCGCCCGCCACGTGGCGCAGCTGGAGAAGGCGCACAGCATGGAGTTTGACAAGCACAGCCCGCACCCGGTCATTTTTCTGATGCGCGAATGGTTTGACTACAAGAACAACTCGCACGATTCGCCGCAATGAGACATCCGATCTGGGGGGCACCATGCGCCTTGGGGGCCTATCCCTGCATCCTGGAGCCTGATTCACTGGCGATGCAGGCCTATCAGTGCCACGGAAATCTCGGAACGGCACCGCCATCGTTTCGAGTTCAACAACGACTACCGCGATCGCTTGGCCGAAAAGGGCATGCGTTTCACCGGACTGTCTCCCGACCGCAATCTGGTGGAAATCATTGAATTGGGGGATCATCCCTGGTTTCTGGGATGCCAGTTCCATCCGGAGTTCAAATCCCGCCCCATGGAATCGCACCCTTTGTTCCAGGCCTTTGTGGCCAAGGCCCTGGAGCGGGCCAAGGAGCGGCAGGAGAAAGCCGGGGGGCTCCGGGCCGCGGAGCTGATCACCAGAGGTTAGCAGGTTATGGGGTCATTTGAGGTCTTGGGGCAGCCCATCGGGACCGAGCGTTTGTTCGTGATCGCGGGTCCGTGCGTGCTCGAAAGCGAGCGCCTGGCGCTCGCGGTTGCCGATACCATGCGCCGGGTTTGCGGTGATCTGGGGATCCCCTATCTGTTTAAGAGCTCCTTTGATAAGGCCAACCGAACTTCGTGGAAGTCTTATCGCGGACCGGGGCTTAGGGTCGGCCTTGAAATCCTGGCCAGGGTGCGATCCAGTTTGGAGGTGCCGGTGATCACCGACATTCATGAACCCGTCCAGGCTGAAACGGTGGCTGCGGTGGTAGACGTGTTGCAAGTCCCGGCCTTTCTGGCCCGCCAGACCGATCTCTTGGTGGCGGCCGGCAAGACCGGCAAGCCGGTCAATGTAAAGAAGGCCCAGTTCCTCAGCCCCTGGGATATGGGCCAAGTGGTTGAAAAAATCCGCGCCACGGGCAACAATAAAATATTGCTCACGGAACGTGGCACCCAGTTCGGTTATAATAATTTGGTGGTGGACATGCGTTCCTTCGAGGTGATGGCCCAATACGGCTGTCCGGTGGTGTTCGATGCCACCCACAGCGTGCAGCTCCCCGGTGGCAAGGGAGATTGCTCCGGGGCGATCGCCGCTATCGTTCCCGCTCTGGCTTGTGCGGCCGTGGCTGCCGGTGCCCATGGGGTTTTCCTGGAGGTCCACGAAGACCCGGATCGGGCCCTTTGCGATGGCCCCAATTCCTTGCCGCTCGACGAGGTTCCCGGGCTCCTGGAAAGGCTCCTCGCGATCTACAGGTGGCGCGGGCGGGTCCAGGCGCGCCCCGGGTGGACAGTCAGGACGTTACCAATGAGTGGTTCCCGAAGAAATAGATGGACGGAACCAAGCCATGAAGGTATTGCCGTGGGGCAGACCACCAGCGGATTGCTGGAAGAGGAGATCCGCGATCGCATGCTGCCCATTCGGTTGATGATATTTGATGTGGACGGGGTCCTCACCGAAGGTCAGATCATCGTTCATGATGATGGGTCGGAAACCAAGATCTTCGATGTTCAGGATGGTCACGGCATCAAGTTGCTGCAACGGGCGGGCATCGATGTCGCGCTGATCACCGGGCGAACCTGCCGGGCGGTCGAACACCGTGCCGTTGGGCTCGGCATCGCCAGGGTCTATCAGGGGATTCACCACAAGCTCGAAGCCTATGAACAGATCCGGCGGGAAACCGGTCTGCAAGATCGGGAGATCGGCTACATGGGAGATGATCTCATTGACATCCCGGTCATGCGCCGCGTCGGCCTGGCGATAGCAGTGCCCAACGCCAGCCATCATGTGTTGCCTTATGCCCACTATGTCACTCGGGCTTCTGGTGGGAACGGCGCCTGCCGCGAAGTGTGTGAACTGCTGCTGCAGGTTCAAGGGCAGTGGGAGGCATTGACAGCCCGCTATTTTGAATGCCGAGATTGAGAAGAAACCGAGTGCTGGAAGGTGGCCATGGGTGGCTTTGTCTTAAGAAGAAAATGGATCGTGATAGTCCTCGGGCTGGGGTTAGGCGTTCTGGTCACGGTCTATGTTAAAGGGCGAGAGCCCGCTTCGCGGGTGGATACTGTGCCGTTGGTGGAATCCCCAGGAGAAATGGTACTGACCAACATCGAATTCACCGAAATAGAACAAGAGAAGCGAAAATGGACTCTCAAGGCGACGCAGGCACGCTATTTCAAGGAGGGGCAGAAGACGGAACTGGAAGATGTCCACCTGGTCTTGTACATGAGAAGTGGTGATGAAGTGGAACTTCGTAGTCAGACCGGCATTCTCCATGCCGGTAGCAAGGACATGGAACTGGTTGGCCAGGTTCACGCTTCGGTTGCTCAATCCTATCAAGTGAATACCGATTATGCCTACTACAACCACAAGGAGCGGAAGGTCTATTCCGATTCCGGTATTCACGTGGAGGGCCCGGAGTTGTTCTTGGATGGTGGCCGATGGCAGTTCATGGTCGATCAACAGGAAGGCGTGGTGGATGGGGGGATCAAGGCTCGGATCATCTTCACGCCACGAATACTGGGCAGCGGAGTGGGTCTAAACCATAGGAAGCTCAGCAGCAATGATGCATTTTGGTAGAGTTGGGCGGCAGCGCGTCAAATCCGCTGTTTGTACCTGGGGCCTGGTGGTGATATCGCTCCTGCTAATGGTTTCGGCGGTGGCGGCGCAACCCGCCCAAAAGCCTGGGGTTGCCCCATTTTCAGCAGGTGCTGGATAAGGACAAACCCATCCACATCAGCAGCGACAAGCTGGAGGCGAGTCAGAAGGAAGGGACCATCGTCTTTGAAGGTCATGTGGTTGCGCAACAGGAGAATCTGATTATGACCGGCCGGAAGCTGGTGGTCTACGCCATGAAGGAAAAACCCAAAGCATCCCAAGGTTCCGAAGAGAAACCCGGCATGATCGAACACCTGGATCGTATCGAGCTTTCTGGTGATGTCAAGATCACCCAGGGCGACAAGCTGGCCACTTGCGAAAAAGCGGTTTATTACCGACAGGATCAGAAAATCATCCTGTCGGGTAACCCTCGGGTTTCACAGGGTAAGGATGTGCTCAACGGACAGCTGATTACCCTCTACCTTCTGGAAGAACGGAGTGTTGTCGAAGGGGGTGGGCAAAACCCGGTTAAGGCAACCCTTCACCCAGACGGCAAGAAGGTAGACTGATCTCGTGGATGTGTCTCCAAAGACACTCGTTGTCGAAGACCTGGTGAAAATCTATCAGGAACGTCGGGTTGTCGACCAGGTCAGCCTCTTTGTGGAGCAGGGGCAAATCGTCGGCCTTCTTGGTCCTAATGGTGCGGGCAAGTCGACCACGTTTTACTGTGTCATTGGCCTGATTCGGCCGGATGGCGGCGCAGTGTACCTGAACGGCGAGGACATCGGCCAGTATCCAGTGTACTTGCGGGCTCGACGAGGGATCACCTATTTGCCACAGGAATCGTCTATTTTTAGAAAACTCACGGTAGAGCAAAACGTTTTGGCCATACTGGAGACCTTGAATATCGGGAGAGACGAGCAGCAGCAGCGTTTGCGGGAATTACTTGCCGATTTGAACATTAGTCATCTGGCAAGGAGCAAAGCCTAGCAATCCTGTCTGGGGGGTGAGCGCCGTCGAGTCGAAATATGCCGGGCATTGGTGACTCAACCAGCGTTCATTCTCTTGGATGAACCGTTTGCAGGTATCGATCCGATTGCCGTGGCCGAGATCCAGGGCCTCATCCGTTCCCTCAAGGATCGCGGCATTGGGGTGGTGATTTCGGACCACAACGTCCGGGAGACTTTGAAGGTTTGTGACTGGGCCTACATCATGCACGAAGGCAAGATCCTTGAAGCGGGAAGTCCGGAAAATATCGCCAAGAGCGATGTGGCGCGGCGTACCTACTTGGGTGATCATTTCAACTTGGCATAGTTAGGTGGAAGGCATGGCACTGGAGTTAAGGCAGAGCCTAAAACTGACACAGCAGCTGGTAATGACTCCCCAGTTGCAGCAGGCCATCAAGCTGCTGCAGTTGTCGCGGCTGGAACTGCTGGAAAACATCCATCAGGAGTTGGAAACCAACCCACTGCTGGAAGAATCCACGGGAGAGGTTCAAGAAGATTCGGAGGCCGGTGGGGAAGAGTCCAATGAACCCATCAGTGAGGAACCTTTCCAGGAGGTGGAAATCGTCGAGAAAAACAGGGATGACTTCGATTGGGAGTCATACCTGGACGAATACAATGTCAGTAGCCCGGTGCTGATGGAAAGGGATTCGAGTCAGGAGGCACCCGCTTACGATCTTTACCTGACCAGCAAGACCTCGCTCTATGAC
>CAWHGA010000027.1:0-21977 GCA_963828705.1 uncultured delta proteobacterium | reverse complement strand
ATGGTTTCGCAAAAAATCGTCACCCCGGCGAAAGCCAGGGTCCAGAGGAACTATAACTAATTAAAATTCCTGGATTCCGGCTTTCGCCGGAATGACAATAAATGGTGTTTTCCGACTTTTTACGAAACAATCAAACATGGGCATTTTCCTGACGGCGAGGATGGTGACCGGCTCTGCAAGGTCAAGCTTCCCGTTCAAGATATCAAGCGCCGGCTTTCCCACCCGTGCGCCTTCAGCCTCGAAGCTCAACATGGAGCCGCCGAAGATACCGGTGCCGAGGAGCGTATCATAAAGGCCGAAAACCGGCGCGTTGGCGGACTTGGCCACCATTCTCCCCGACATCTCTGGGAACAAACGTCCTGCCGGTTTTGTCGTTGAAGATGTTGGCGTAAATAACGATTGTCCGGGTAGGGAGGGTGGCAACCCGCTGCAGCATCTCCTCGACGGTAAGGTCGCTGGTGTACTCGAATTCCAGCTTGTCCTGCCAGGGTGCAAAAGCGCTTCGGGCTTCGCGTTCAAATCTTCTATCGACCTCGGAGAACCCCCCCACAAACACGACGCGAGCGATTTCGGGGAACAGCTCCAGGGCCCGTTCCAAGGTCCCCGCATGTTCAGACTGATCGGCAGGAGGACAATGCGGCGCCCGGTGCCCACCAGCTCAATTGTCTCTGGCGCCAGGAGGGACAGGACAGGCGCATTCGGGGAAATCTCCTTGCCTTCATTCAAGAGAAAATGCAGGGCCGGTCCGTGTACGGTGATGATCAGGTCGAATGTGTGCCCGTCGTATTTGTGACGGAACAAGTCGAGCAGGTGTTGGCGGTGTTCTTTGTCCTGGTTGCGCAATGGATCCAGGTATTCAAAGAACAGGTCGTCGGCGCTTACACCGGCATTTTTCATGACCGACAGAAAGACGGAGTTAACCTTTTCATAAGCCGGTAGCCCGTATCCGAAGGAATACAGAAGCAGTATCCTCTTTCTTAAGCGCCGATGCCGATGAATCCCGAAGAGGGATGAACAACAACAGTCCCAGTGATACCAATGCGCCTGAGCATTGCTGCTGGGTCTTCAGAATTTCTTGAAAGAACCCCGGAATCATGATATTGCTCATCCAACCTCGGAAGGCTTGAAGGCCTCCATAACATGAGGCTTCGCTGAGAGGGATTATCATAGATTATGTCCGATTTCTGAGACACCTTTCCCTGCTCCGATCCATCTGGAATGGATCTTTCCCGACCGTTCCTGGAGGATGGCACGCCAAGAAGATACGATCACAGTTCAGTTTGAAATGATCAGTCCCTCACCCCAAGCGCAACAGCCTGAGAGGATAACGCGCCGGTGGCGGGGGATAATGAATCAGTTTTCGATTCGAGATAGATGGCCGACAACGGTGAAGTCAACCGATAGACATTATTCTCGAGGTTGGACAAGGTTGCGTTGCATTCTGCCGGGTGTTGACTGCATGCGGGTTGTGGTTCCGTAGCGGATCGGGATGGGATGCCGTGGTAGGTCCTTTCGCGGGGGTTCCTTAGCAAGGATTCGACTGTGACAGACGCTATTTCGTCGCTTTTGCCCTACCTTAAGGAAGAAACGGGCCAATTCTTCTTCCGGATCATGCCAGCCGCCCGAGACGACTGCTGTGCTGGTGAGAACGGCCTATCCGTTTTTGACTCTATCTGATTCCAATCCGTTCGGCCGATTGCTTGCCGCCCAGTTGCTCAGCGATACCGCGAGCAATGTCGGAAACGTGTTTTTCCTCACACAGAAGGATCGATATTCTTCCCCCAAAGACAGTCTGAGGCCAACCAACAATGGCGATGTTGATAAAATCTGGCAGGATACCTTTGCCTTCTTCTCCCACCAGCAATGGAACAGCACCCTGATCGTGCTGAAGAATCAGCTGAACGACGATGGCCATCTGATCCCTTTTGAACCGATATTCTACTGCAGATTTGCACAGAAATACTTTCATCCACCATGTGCAGTGTGTGGCAATCCGCTACATCAATGTAATGACGATTCAATTCTGGATAAAGCTGGTCTGAATAGATATTCTACTTCTCTTGATAGATATTTATTCTGCACATCATGTTGGGTGGATACTGGTGATTCTCAGTTCTATGTGTATAAGTATGGCAGTGCAGATCCCTTAAATATCAAAGATTTTAGTGGTATGATTAACGATTTTGGTCGATTGATACAGGAGCGGCCAGATCTTGAGACGTTTCCATGTGCGCACTGTACATTCAAACGAGAGTGCTATAGTCCGGATAATCTGGTTGTAGATAGACTAGTCCCGTTTTCGTTTTATTCGTTCTACATGTTGATTTTCGAAGCGATGTCGATGAATGCTTCCGATTTTCTGGCTCTTGCTGGAGGGTCGTCATTTGCTGCATTGGAACAGCAGCTCGTCAAGAAGAACGAACTGGGAAGGCTGGGCTGCCTTCGAGCCATCAATCGTCATGAAGCTGCCGGTTTGCCTTTCATTTTCGAAGGCAATGACAGGAATTTCCTGGAGGTGTTCTACCTTAAGCTTTCATTCCTGGTTGAACTTGCCACCATTGTGCTTTCGGAGTCTGCGGAATTTGGTCCCGATACCATCGGTCTGTTGATGGATGCCGTCTGGATTCGCTCTGGATGCTGATGGGCGGCGGCTTCCTTATACCTGGAACTTCAAGGTGGAACTCATCGACCTGGTGAGGTGTCCTGCGGAAAACAGCGCGCAGCCTCCGGCTTTACCCATGCGTAATCGACACTTCCTGGGGTTGGTTTGGTTCTTCGCTTTGCTGGTCAATGGCCGGCAGGACATCTCGGTGATTTACCCGATCATCAAAAGGGTTATCAAGCGCCCCGAGGTTCTTCGGGACTGGTTGCTGAAAGAGCCGGAAGTGGATCAGTTGGATCAGGTGCTTGCCCCCGTGAACCTATTTTGGAACCCGGCAGACCGGCTGGTCCGTGAGGATTGGTGGCCTCTGTGGAAGAGGGCTCTGGGCATGGGTTTTTCATTGCTGGTGAATGTCCCCTATCCAGATCGGGGTTGGTCCAGGGATGAATGGCTGGAGGGGCTTGAGACATTGCGGGCCGAGGTCAAGGATCGGATGTTCGCTGCCGAACCGGCATCGGAGGCCTCTGTTCAATCGGCTGAAACCGAGGCGGCGGGCAGATCGGAAGTGGAAGCCATAAGTCGCATCCTGGAGCGGATTCGCGACAAATGGGCCAATGCTGCCGCGGCTGCGCCGGCGCCGATCGAGCCGGCTGCAGTGGTCCCAACCGAGCCGGCGGTGCCCAGTGGCTGAGCCAGAAACGGAGGCCGCCGTCCCGGAAGCGGGAGTGCCATTGGCTGCTTCGTTGCTTCGGGGAGTTGCTGAGTCCCCGCTGCCTGAACAGCATCGGCCCGGTTCCACCCGCGGCTTCGGAGAGGGTTGCCTTTGTTGAAGATGTCATCACGGAAACCATAATCATTTCTTCGGAAAAACCGCCGGGGGACTTGGCGGCATTGGTGGCGGGGCGCGTGAAGCCGGCGAATGGGTTGAAGGTTGATACCAGTCTGGCAGGTTTTGGTGTCTTGGGGGCTCCTCCTGACACTTCCGATGTTATGGCGGAGACTGTTTTTCTCGGTGCATCACCGCAGCAACCCGATGGCCCTGTCAAGAACGACAAGATGTCGGCGTCCGAGCCCGAGCCAGCGGCTGAGCGCGAACGCCAGCCGGAATCGGGTCCCGAGCCAGAGGCCTTATCTCCGGCCGAGATGCCGGCAGAGGATTCCCTGCTGGCCACCGTCATGCTTGCACCCGGTCAGGGCAAGCGCGGGAAGATGGAAGCGCCGGGTTTGCAGCGTAGTGACCAAAGCAATGGTCAAACGACACCTCAGAATGATCAGGCAACACCCAGAGCCGATGTCGAGTCCGGTTCCGAGGGTGACCTGCTTGAAACCGTACTGATCGTTCCACCGCGGCCAAAGGTGAAAGACGCGAAAGGTTCCCATGACTGAATCCTTTTTTCCGACGGGCCTGGCCCGGGAACTCTGCGCCATCTATCGAACGGATGCCTCTCGCGCCGAAACGCTCATGGAAGAGCATCTAGCCGCAAGGTTGGCGGGGCGTTCTGCAGCGGAGCAAATTGCGGCTCTGGGCCGAGTCATCCAGGAGCTGCGGGGCGATGGTGTACAGACCCCTGCAACGCCCCCGACCTTTGGTCAGGACTTGGCCCCGCCCGATGTACGGCTCGAACAGGACGTGTTTGCCCGGCTCTATACTCTGGTACTGGGAAAACAAATCGCCCAGACGGACCTTCCTGTCTCGGTGCTGCATGAACGGTTGGCGGATTCTTTGAACACGGTTTTTGACAGTCTAAACGAGCTCATCGGCGTTATCCATCGGACTCTTTCGAGCCAGGGTGAGGAAATCGAGACGATCCGGGCGGTGATTGGGTCCGGGTTGGGGGAGGAAGGCGGCCTTCAGCCTTTGGAGAGTTACCTGGGGCAGATCAAGAAATCCTTTCTGGTGGTGCATCAAGCCTTCAAGGAAGCCGCTCAGGCCAAGGTGATGCAGATCCTTTCGGAACTGAGCCCGGACCGGATGGCCGCCGAGTCTTCAGGAAGCGGACTGGGTTTTGGCCCGTTTCGTAAAGCAGAGCTTTTTGAAATATACCAGGAACGGTTCAAACAATGCCTCGACTGGTTCACTGCGGGGCGTTTTCAGGAGGAGTTTTTAAGGGAATTTGAGAAAAGGTGTCAGCAGCTGTCCAAATGATCAAGGAGGGTTACCGTGAGAAACTGCATACGATTCGTACTGGCGCTTATGCTCGGTCTTCTGGTGGCGTCTTGCGCCACCCCCCACCCCGCAATCGAAACCAACTGAGTGGGGCTTTGAGCGCAATGCCATTCGCGTCAATCTGACTGCGGACCGCGACTTGAACTACTATGACCGGGCCTCTCACACGGTGGTGGTTTGGGTTTATCAGCTCAGCAACCCCAACAAGTTCAATCAGCTTTCCGATGACCAGCAAGGACTGACCAAACTCCTGGAAGGCGATGCCAGTGTTGGGGATTACAAGCGTGAGTTTGTTGAGCCCGGCAAGAGTGTCACCCTGACGCTGGACCGCGCCGAGGGCGCCAAGTATGTTGGCCTGGTTGTCGGCTACTTCGCCATAAACAAGGAAAGTACCACTAAGTTCGTGGACATTCCAGTGGTGCAAGTGATGCAAGGCAACATGCTGGTTTCGAAGCCGGCACGCATGGAGTTGAACGTTTACCTGGGTTCCCGGAGTATAGAAAAAGTTGGTGTGGTTCCTCTAGAAGGTCAGCAGCCAGGGAGAAGATAGGTAGTGAACATCGAGCGACCGCTTTTTTGGCATCAGGGCCTTTTCCTGCAGCCGCAGCATTTCCAGTTGTTGGACCGGTATGCCCAATCACTGGCAGATACCTGTCAACAGCTTTGTGCAGCCGCATTTTTGGGGAGTCGGCGCCCTGGAAATCCAGAAAGCGGCACTCGGAAATCGGGTCCTGGACCTGACCGGTGGCCAGTTTCTTTTCCCGGACGGAAGCTATGCCGAATTCCCCGGCAACGCCCTGGTGGAGGCCCGTTCCTTTGATGAAGGCTGGATCGAGGGCGGCAAACCGCTGACGGTGTATCTCGGTGTGAAGAAATGGAATGATGCCGACGCCAATGTGACCGTGCTCCCGGCCTTCAAGAACCTGTTTGAAGTCACCACCCGGTTTGTCACCCTGGCCGACGCCGAAGAGGTCAAGGACCTCCACCAGGGCGGGCCGCCGGCGCAGGTCAAGCAGCTTCATTACCTGCTCAAGCTGTTCTGGGACCGCGAAAAAGAACAGCTGGGCGATTACCTGCTGCTGCCCGTGGCGCAACTGGAAAAGGTGGGCGATGAGGTGAGGCTGTCGGAGCAGTTCCTGCCGCCGCTTTTGCAGATTTCAAGCTCCGATCTACTGTTCCGGCTGATCAAGGATATCCGCGATCAGGTGGGGGCGCGCAGCCGTCAACTGGAACAGTTCAAACGGCAGCGCGGTATCCAAACGGCCGAATTCGGCGCCCGCGATATGGTGTATCTGTTGGCACTGCGGTCGCTGAACCGTTATGTGCCGCTGCTGCATCATCTCACCGAAGCCCCCCAGGTTCACCCCTGGACTGTCTACGGGGCGTTGCGGCAGCTGATAGGGGAGCTTTCTTCCTTTTCAGAGAAATACAACGTCCTGGGAGAAGCCCTGGACGGGGACCGGGTGGTGCCCCTCTACGACCACCGCAATCTATGGGAGTGCTTTGCCACTGCCCAGTTGGTGATTGCTCAACTGCTGGATGAAATCACGGCTGGTCCGGAATATGTGATTCGGCTGGTGTTTGACGGGACCTACTACGCGGCCGAACTGCCGCCGGCGGTCTTCGATGCCCGCAAACGTTACTACCTGGTGGTTCGGACCGAGGCGGACCCGAAACAGGTGATCGAGAACCTGACCATCATCGCCAAGCTCAGCGCCCGCGAGCACCTGCCGATCCTCATTGCCCGCGCCCTTCCCGGGATCAAACTGGAACACCTGCCGGTGCCGCCGCAGGAACTGCCGCGGAGGGTATTCTGCGTCTATTTTCAGATCGATCACCACACCGATCAGTGGCTGCAGTTGGAAAAGACCCGCAATCTGGCGCTCTATTGGGACACGTCACCAGAGGACTTGGAGGTCGAATTCATGGTGCTTGGCAGGGCGTGAGAGCGGGTGGGTTTGCAGCCTGGTGCTTCTGTCTTGGTTTTTGAGTCTTGCAGTCTGCCTGAGAGGAGTTGGCCATGCGATTGAGTGATTGTTTTGCCGAACTCATTGCCTACACGCTGTATTTCCAGAAAGGTGTGGAGAAGCGCCAGCCACCTTACGAACAGGTGAAAGCCGATGTCTTGCGGGCGCTGGCTCACAGCGAGGAGTTCGTCAAAAAGGGCCTGTTCCCCGAAGATCAATACGACATGGCCCGGTTTGCGGTGTGTGCCTGGGTGGACGAAGCGATCCTCAACTCATCGTGGCAGGAAAAAGATCGCTGGAAGGGAAATCAACTGCAGCTCCTCTACTACCACACGACCGAGGCCGGCGAGGAATTCTTCGATCGGCTCAATACCATCGATTTTTATCAGAAAGACGTCCGGGAGGTTTACTACCTGTGCCTGGCGATGGGTTTTGGCGGGCGGCATATTCGCAAGGGCGACGAGTATCTCCTGGATCAGGTGAAATCATCGAATCTCAAGATTCTTTTGGGAAGTTCGGTGGGGTTGCCCTCCCTGCAACGCGGTGACCTCTTCCCGGATGCCTATCCCACCGAAAGCGCCCCGGTGACCACGCAGAAGCGGCGGTTCCACGTCACCGGGTTGCTCATCATGACGTGCCTGGCCGGCCCGGTCTTGCTCTATGGGGCTTTGTACCTGATTTATCGCTTCATCCTGGCGGGGGTGGGCGATCACTTCCTGAAGATGGTATCCTGAAATGAAAAGCCTTCTAGGAAAAATCCTCAAGATCTTCTTGATTTTCGCCTTGGTAGCGCTGATCGTGCTGCTGGTCTTCGGACTGGTACTCACCCTGGACTGGCCCAAGTGGGTGGGGTTGGTCATCCTGGTGGGAATTCTGGGGTTGTGGATCGGTATTCTGTTTTTGCGCAAGCTGTGGCTGCATCGCAAGGAACAGCGGTTTGTGGAACAGATTGTCGCAGCAGGATGAAGCCCGCATCAAGGACCTGTCGGACCAGGACAAACAGCAGGGCAAGGAGCTTCAGGACCGCTGGAAAGAAGCCATCGATGCGCTCCGATCCTCGCACCTGAAGCGGCTCGGCAACCCGCTTTATGTGCTGCCCTGGTATATGCTGATCGGCGAAAGCGGCACCGGCAAGACCACGGCCATCCGCAGCGCCCGTCTGTCCTCACCCTTTGCTGACCTGCGGCAGGCCACCGGCATTTCCGGGACTAAGAACTGCGACTGGTGGTTTTTTGAACAGGCCGTCATTATCGATACCGCCGGTCGCTATGCGATCCCGGTGGACGAAGGCCGGGACAAGGACGAATGGCAACAGTTCCTGACGCTGTTGGCCAAATACCGCAAAAAGGAACCTCTGAACGGCCTCATTGTAACCCTCGCCGCCGACAAGTGTCTGCAGGAATCGCCGGAGGTCCTGGAGCAGGACGGGAAGAGCATTCGCCGGCGGGTCGATGAACTGATGCGGGTTTTGGGGGCGAAGTTCCCGGTTTACGTGATGGTCACCAAGTGTGACCTCATCCAAGGCATGACACAGTACAGCGATCAGCTCCCCGAAGCCAGCCTTGGCCAGGCCATGGGCGCGATCAACCCAGGGTTGTCCAAGGACGTCGCGGGATTCCTCGAGCGGGTCCTCCCCGCCATGGGTGAGCGCTTGCGTGACATCAGGTTGTTGCTGCTCCATGAGTCCCGATCCAAGGGGCTGGAGCCGGGGCTGGTGTTGTTTCCGCAGGAATTCGAGAACTTGAAGCCGGGTCTTGCGGCCTTCATCCGCGGTGCCTTTCAGGAGAATCCCTATCAGGAAACACCCCTGCTGCGGGGGCTCTATTTCAGCAGCGGCCGTCAGGAAGGCACGCCCTATTCCCATTTGTTGAAGGCCCTGGGACTGATCGATGCCAAGGAGGTCCTGCCCGGCACCGACAAGGGTCTGTTTCTTCATGACTTCTTTGGCCGCATCCTACCCAAGGACCGCTATCTGTTTTCGCCCACCCAGCATGCCGTGCAGTGGCGGCTGATCACCCGCAACCTGGGGCTCACCGCCTGGGTGATCCTGGGCATTGCCATCTGCGGGTTGCTGACCTTTTCATTTGTCAAGAACCTGAATACCATCCGGACCTTTTCCCACGAATTCCCCAAACCTATTGTGCTCTCGCAGGATGTGGTGCCGGATCTGACCACCATGGATCGGTTCCAGCGGACATTATTCACGGTTGAGGACGTGAACCGGCACTGGTGGATCCCCCGGTTCGGGCTCCATGAAAGCCAGCGAGTCGAGGCCGAGCTCAAACTCAGGTACTGCAAGCAGTTCCAGCAGGGGATTTTAACGTCGCTCGACCGCAACATGGCGGCGCAAATGAGCGGTTTTAGCGCCGCCACCCCCGGCCGCACCATCGGTGAATACGTCCTGCCCCTGACGCGCCGCATCAATTTGCTCAAAGCCAGGCTGCGGGGAGATTCCGCCGACAGCCTGCACAAGAAGCTCCAGCCGCCCTATGGCCCTCTCCTTCCGGTCACCGACAAGGAAGCGGTGGTCGACGCCAACGGCAAGTTTTCGCGGTCCAACGTCCAATATCTGAGCTGGAATCAAGATACCGGTCAGCTGAACCAGGAAATAACCCAACTTCAGACCTGGCTGCAGCGCATGGTGAGTCTGCCGGGGTTGGATCTGCACTGGTTGGTGGGTTGGGAAAACGGCGAAGACGGAGCGGTGGTCGTAAGCCTGGATCAGTTCTGGTCGGGAAGCCTGCCACTGGCTAACGAACCGTCAGTGGCGCCCGCCTTCACCCGCAAGGGCAAGGAACACATCGACGGTTTCCTGGCCGAAATCGAAGCGGCCCTGGAGGACCAGTCCATGATGGCGGCCAAGAAGGCGGATTTTACTCAATGGTATCGCAAAGTCTACCTGGCTTCCTGGCAAACCTTCGCCGAATTCTTTCCCAAAGGGGTGGAAAAGCTCAAGGGCCGACCCGAATGGCAGCCCGTGGCCGGGAAGATGGCCGGCGATCAGTGTCCCTACTTTGCTCTCATCGATCGGATGGCGGTGGAACTCTCCCCCTGGGCCGCTGACGATAAAAAGCCGACTTGGGCCAACCTGGTATTCCAGTGGAAGGCGTTCAAGATGCTGGGGGGAAAAGAGGCCGCTGTGGTACCGGGGGTTCTCGACAAGGCTGGTCAAGAATTGAAAAGGATTGCGGGGAAGGCCGGTGATATTGCCGGCAAGGCCGCTGATGTCGCCGGCAAGGCGGCTGGGGAAGCCATTGAGGCCCAAACCCGAGCGGCCAAGGTCTACGGTGAGTATCAAGGGGCTTTGGCTGAAATTACACCGGTGTCCAATTCACGCAAACTGGCCTACGAAATGGCGACCAAGATCTATGGGGAAGACCCGACCATGGGGAAATCGCCGTTTTTTACCGCCGATTCAGCCCTCGACCGTCTGCGAGCCACCATGGTTACCAGCGTCGGGGGCTCTGATGAGCTCTTCTGGAAACTGGTGGCTGGGCCGCGCGATTTTCTCCTGGTGTATGTACGCAACGAAGCCGCGTGTTTCCTCCAGAGCGAATGGGAGTCCAAGGTCCTGGTGGAAGTGAAGGGGGTGACTGGCTGGGACAACATCAGCAGAGTGCTTATGGCACCTGAGAAGGGTTTCGTGTGGAAGTACGTCAACAGCGGCACGGGCATGCCCTTCATCAGCCATCCGTTGCAAGGCTACGTCGCCAAGGTAGCTCTAGGTGCCCCCATCGCCTTTGATCCGGCCTTTATGCCTTTCCTTGACAAGGCCGACCTGGAACGGAAAATGATTCCGAAAAGAGATGAAGCCGCCGCCGCCGAATGCCGCTGCCGCCGCCGCTGCCGCTGCTGCCGCCGGCGGTGGAGGAGGGGCACCCAAGGACAGCTATCCGGTCCTCATCGTAGCCTATCCCACGGGGGCCAACGCCGACGCGCGAGAGAAGCCCAAAATCACCACTTTGGAGCTTCACTGTGCGCAGGGTGTACAAAGTTTAGTCAACTACAACTTTCGCGTAGAGAAGATGTTCAACTGGACCCCCGACACCTGCACCGACGTGACGCTTCAAATCGAAATGCCGAGCGTCACGGTTGGCAAGCGATACTTCGGCCCCAAGGCCTTCCAGGCTTTCCTGAGGGAATTCATGAGGGGTGAACGGACCTTCCAAAGCCGAGATTTTCGTAACCAGCAGATGGAGCTGGAAAGAGTGGGAATCCGGACCATTGCCGTGAAATATGAATTTGGTGGGGCTGTCGGCGGGGCACTCAAACACGGCGAGCAGGAAAAGAAGCCTACAACCACGGGGCCGCCGCCGGCGCAACCATTTACCATACCAACGAGAATTGTGACGTGCTGGGATCAGTAAAGACGGTCAACGACTGGCAATGGGCGGCCTACGGCAAGCATCCGACGGTCAGGGATTATGTCTCCCTGGGCGATCATTTGCCGCTGGTCAAGACCCTTTCCACCTGGATCGACAAGGGCTTCGAGGTGGTTCGTGCTCGGACTGGTGGCGCGCCTCGGTACTGTTCCTGGCGCTTCTGGGCGGGAGGGGCCGGCGGCGATGCGCTCACCTGCGGGCTTCTGCGGGACAGCCGGGATGGTGCCGGGCGGTCGTATCCCTTCCTGATCCTGGGGAGCGGGTCCTTGAACCGCTGGAAAGACCATTGGGACTTGTTGCCGTTCGCCTGTGAACGGTTGTGGAATCAGATGGAACAGGCAACGGTGAAGATGTATGATTCCTTGAGGAGCTATGGAAAGCGAACTCCAGAGGATCCAGCCGCCTTCCCCGATGTGGCTGGAATACGCCAAGGAAAAGGAAGCGTTGTGTGGGGTTCAGACCGCTTCCGAAAGCCAGCAGTTTCAAGAGGCCGTAGCCGCCATGGAACAACAGGCCCAATCCCTTGGTAACGCCACCGAGTTGTATGTTCCCTTGCAGCAGTGGCCGTCCGTTTGACCCAATGGCGGTGGTCGGTTGCTGGCACTCGCTGCTAAAGACTCAGCAGCCGGCGCCCCCAATGTGGTGTTCATGGGTGGAACCCCGGCGGAGGTCTCGCTGGCCATCTTCAGAGGCCGCTCACCGCCGACGATTTTGTGCGATTGTGGAGCTAGGGGTCGGTGGGGGCAGGTAGAGTCGATATTCTTTCCGCTCTGAGCGCATAGGCCGTTTTGACTCGCAGCATGACGGCGCCTGGTTGCTTGGGCACTCGCTGCAACACGGAGCTGAAGATCTGTCTTGGAACCCTACCGGAACGCGGTGAATGTTCATGACATTGCACATGGAACCCAAGGAACTCATCCGAGCGGGCCGGCTTTCGGAAGCTCGACAATATCTGACCACAGCAGTCAAAACAGCCCCGGCTGATCTAGGATTGCGGACCCTGCTGTTTCAGGTGCTGGCCTTTAGTGGTGAATGGGACAAGGCCAAAAAGCAGCTAGACGTGATCCTCACCCAGGACCCGGGCAGGGAAACGGGCGTTCAGGTCTACCTCAATCTGGTGCATGCCGAGCAGGAGAGGCTGGAAGTGGCCACGCTCAAGCGCCGGCCGTCCTTTTATCCCCAGGCCCCGTCCTACACCGAAGCGTATTTTGCCGCCTGGGACAAGGTTGTGGCTCAGCAGTTTGAAGAGGCCGACAAGCTTTTCGATCAGATCCAGGCCCAACGGCCGGCGGTGACGGGCACCATTGATCGGGCGGAGTTTCACCGGATTCAGCGACACCGACAGCTTTTTGTCCTGCTTCCTGGAGATCATCATCCAGGCCCACTACGTCTGGGTCCCGATTGAATCGCTGCGGGAACTCACGGTGTCGCCGCCCAAGACGTTGTTTGACCTCATCTGGCTCCAGACCCGCATCACCACCGCCGATGGCCTCAGTGTGGTGGGTTATGTGCCGGTGGTTTATCCGCAATCGCACGAGCACGAGGACGAACGGGTGAAGATGGGGCGGATGACCGAGTGGATCGCGCTGGGGGGGCCATTTCGCCCGAGGTTGTGGGCAACATGTCTACGAAGTGGGTGAAGAGGAAGTCGGCATTTTGGATATGAGGGAAGTCCTGTTCGGGTCGCCGTCCTAGGGCATCTGAGAAGCGTCCCTATAGCGCACCTCCCACCGAGTGGATGCGAGCCGGCCAGAGGACTTTCTCGCAATCCATCAACAGTATTGGGGGGGGAGTGGATGCAACCGTTTACACCCCCGCCCGAACATTCCAAGGTTTGAGGGAGAAGAGATCTGGGGGGATCTTAAGGTAGTCACGAGAGCTCTTGCATGGGTTTGGATTAGGAGAGAACGTGAAAGGCCAAGATCGATGTTCCCAATTCCAAAGTCTCGAATTCACCAGATGTTTTGGGTGCAGTCCCAGTTGGAGAAGAAACGACATTGGGGCGAGGTAACCACCACCTTAAAAGGAGAGCGATTTGGCATTCATTGACAGCTGAATTGGACATACCTCAGGAGTATAGGGAAGAGTATCCCTATATCTATAACGTAGACTTACGCGGTGGGATACGGTGGTTGTTACAATTTCCCGGAAGATGATGTTCTGCTAGTCCAGTATTTCTTAAAAAGGATCTGGGATCTACACAAGAAAAAAGCGGACAACCCCGGCCGGCACCATGAAGTTGGACGGTCGAATGGGAAAACTACCGATCGATGGATCAGAACATTTCCAACGTGGGGAGACTATGATAACTGCCCGCAACCGACTATCATGGGACAAGACGGTGAGAGTAGATCGCGCGCATGGCGGTATATATGCGCCCCGAACTGGCAGGGGAGAGAAACTACACCATGCCTAAATATTGAACTACAATTTTAAGAGAATACCCCGAGCTCTATTACACCTTGCCGATAGCCCCTGATCTGCCGCTCGATGCTTGCATGGGGGCTGGTGAATCACACCAGCATGATCTTTACCTATACGACATCCTCTCAGGGATGGCCGGTTATACAGGGGTACTTGCATATGGCCTGGTGGCGCACACTAACCCTAGTGGCAAACATTGACTTGGGCTAAACAGACAACCAGTGTGCCAGTTCAAATTACGGATGTTGTTTGACGGTATAACGGCGATGAGAACGCTGTGTAAGAAGGTACCCATCTCATCAGGGCTCCCTTTCCCTTAATGGTGGTTTGATAACAATGCACACAGAAATCGACATTGATGCCATACTGGCTCCCATCCCGGGTGACAATCCCGCCGGTGAGGACCTGCATTACAGCCCGGTTTACGATGAAATCAAGGAGGCCCGCCGGGCCGATGAAGACCTGCCGCAGGGGGACTGGGGGCGGGAGCTCAAGAGAGCCGACTGGGACAAGGTGATTTCGGTTGCGGTTGCGGCCCTAACCGACAAGAGTAAAGATCTGCAGATCGCGGTGTGGCTCACCGAAGCCTTGACCACCAGGGAAGGCTTCGCCGGGCTGGCGGTCGGGCTCAGGATCTTGAACGGGTTGCTCAGTGGCTTCTGGGAACAGGTCTATCCGGCCATGGAGGACGGCGACTTGGAGTATCGGGCGGCCCCCATTGAATTCCTCGACGACCGACTCTGGCTTGCCATCAAACAGGTGCCGATCACGGAACCCAGAATAACCGGTGGATATTCCTGGTTGAAATGGAAGGAAGCCCGCGATGTGGGCTACGAAGCGGAGCTGCGCGGTGCCGACGGCACCATTGAAGAGAAGAAGCGCAAGGCCCGTGAGGAAAGAATCGCCGACGGTAAGCTCAGACCCGAAGATTTTGACATTGGCGTGGCCCTGTCCTCGGAAGCATTCTACCGGGCCTTGGCAGAGGATTTGTCCGACTGCAAGGAACAGCTTGGGGTACTCAGCAACGAACTGGACGACAAGTTCGGTCGCCAGGCGCCCAGCATTACGAATTTCCGTAGTGCCATTGAAGATTGCCAGCAGACCCTGAAGCGCATTATCGACAAAAAGATGCCCAAAGAAAGCAAGGCGGAACCGGAGCCGGGAGCGGAGCCGGGGAAGCCGGAAGGCTTTGTCAGCAGGTTGTTTCGGACGGCACCGGACGGAGTCCGGGGAAGCCGGCGCGGAATCCTGAGAAACGAGCGGTTGCTCCTGCTGCGAAGGATTCGGGGGAGCTGTTGGGGGGAGGCTATGGCGGCGGATGTTATTCCACTGACTGGGGTGCCGCGAGTGCCGGTGGCTTGGGTTTCGATTCGGAATCCCTGGAGATCGCCCGCTGGAACTCGGCCCTCGAAACCATGGAAACCGACGGTATGGAAAAGGCCCTGGGGCGGCTCCTGGCGGCGGTCCACAGTGCGCCGTCGGTACGTGCACGGAATCGCTACCGGCTGCTCATGGCCAGACTCTGTCTGGAAGCCGGGCGAGTGGATCTGGCACGGCCGATAGTGGAGCAACTGCACGCGCTCATCGAAGAACTCCAACTGGAGCGCTGGGAATCGCCCCGGTGGATTGCCGAAGTGCTCGATGCCCTCTATCAATGCCTAACCTGGGGCGAGCCTTCCGACGAGGATATGAGCAAAGCTACGGCGCTGTTCCGGAAGCTTTGCACCACCGATGTCACCAAGGCGATGATGTACAAGTACTGAGCCATTTAAGACAAGGAGTCAAACATGCCGAAGACAGAGAGTCTGCAGCATAAGCTCGACCGGGTGAGGTCCCCACGGGTCCAGATCACCTACGACGTGGAGATCGGCGATGCCATCGAGATGAAGGAGATCCCCTTTGTGGTCGGGGTGTTGGGTGATCTGTCCGGCAAGCCGGATGAGCCGCTGCCGCAACTCAAGGACAGGAAATTCGTCGAAATCGACCGGGACAACTTCGACAAGGTGCTCGAGGGCATGAAACCCAGGCTGGCCTTCAAGGTCGACAACAAGCTGACCGACGACGACACCAAGATGGCGGTGGAGCTTCGATTCAAGTCCATGGACGATTTCCATCCCGAACGGGTGGCCCAGCAGATCGAGCCGCTGCGCAAACTGCTCGATGCCAGGCAGAGGCTTTCGGATCTGCTCAACAAGCTGGACGGCAACGACAGAGCTGGATGAACTCCTGCAGGAGGTCATCAGCAGCACGGAGTCCCTGGAGCAACTTGGGAAAGAGGCCGGGGTGAAGAGCCACGGATAGCGAGAGCAATAGATGAAAGGAGGGGCGCTATGGCGGACAAAGAACAAGAACTGCAACCCAGACCGCTCAGGCCGAGGTGGTTCAGGAAGAACCAACACTGTTGGACCAGATCATTGAAGAAGGACGCCTGGCCCGCGATGAGAGCCAGAAGGAATGGGCCAAGGATCTCATCGGTGAGTTTGTCAAGCAGATCATGGAAGGGGCCATCCTGGTTTCCAAGGACACCGAGGCCATGATCAATGCCCGGATCGCCCAGATCGACAAACTGATCTCGACCCAGCTCAACGAAGTCATGCACCACCCCGAGTTCCAGAAACTGGAGGGGTCCTGGCGGGGTCTGCACTACCTGGTGTACCAGACGGAAACCGGCGAGCAGCTCAAGATCAGGGTCATGAATGTCTCCAAGAAAGACCTCCTCAAAGACATGGAAAAGGCCAGTGAATTCGACCAGTCCGCGCTGTTCAAGAAGATCTACGAAGAGGAGTTCGGCATGTTCGGCGGCGCGTCCTACGGCGCGTTGATCGGCGACTACGAGTTCGGCAACCACCCCCAGGATCTGGCGCTGCTCGAAAAGATCTCCCAGGTGGCGGCCGCGGCTCATGCCCCGTTCATCTCCGCGGCCTCTCCCCAGCTGTTCAACTTGGAAAGCTTCACCGAGCTGGGCGGCCCGCGAGATCTGGCCAAGATCTTTCAGACCGTGGAGTACGCCAAGTGGAAGTCCTTCCGCGAATCGGAGGATTCCCGCTACGTGGCGCTTGCCCTGCCGCATATCCTGATGCGGCTGCCGTACGGGCGGGCAGTCGTTCCGGTCGAGATCGTTCAACTTCGAAGAGGACGTCGACGGCACCGACCACAGCAAGTACCTCTGGGGCAACGCCGCCTATGCCCTGGGCACGCGGCTGACCGATGCCTTCGCCAAGTACCACTGGCTGCGGCCATCCGCGGCGTCGAAGGCGGCGGCCTGGTGCAGGGTCTGCCGGTGCACACCTTCCAGACCGACGAGGGCGACGTCGCGCTCAAGTGCCCGACCGAGATCGCCATCACCGACCGGCGCGAGAAGGAGCTGGCCGATCTCGGCTTCATTCCGCTGGTCCACTGCAAGGGCACCGACTACGCGGCGTTCTTCAGCACCCAGTCGGCCAACAAGCCGAAGATGTACGACACCGACGCGGCCAATGCCAACGCCCGGCTCTCGTCGCAGCTCCAGTACATCCTGGCGGTGTCACGCTTCGCCCACTACCTGAAGTCCATGATGCGCGACAAGATCGGCAGCTTCATGACCCGGAAGAACTGCGAGGATTTCCTGAACCGCTGGATCACGCAACTACGTCCTGCTGGATGACAACGCCGGTCAGGAGACCAAGGCCAGTTATCCGCTTGCGGGAAGCGCGGATCGATGTGGCTGAAATCCCCGGCAAACCGGGCGCCTATCGGGCGGTGGCGTTTCCTGAGGCCGCATTACCAGCTCGATGAACTGACCGTTTCGCTGCGGTTGGTGGCGAATCTGCCGCCACCGGCAAGATCGTAGTATTGTCCCATGTTGGTTGGTCGGTGTTCAACCCTCCCCCAAATAGGGAGGTTGGGAGCGTGTCAAAGAAGTTCTGTGGAATGTCACCCCCGCGAAGGCGGGGGCACAGAGGACCTACGGAAAACTGGATTCCGCCTTCAGTATGAAGGCCACTCGTCATACCGACGAAAGCCGGTATCCAGGCCACTTTTCTGGATTCCCGCCTGCGCGGGAATGACGAATTTCCTGGTTCGTTGTGGCCCTCTTAAGGCCATAGCGGTTCGCGGGAATGACGACACAGGAGGTTCTCATCCATTAGACACGCTGGGGGCAGTATGGAGTTGGTTCTCAAATCAGCCTGAAGTGAGGGGCATGGGGTGTCATGGGTGGGTGAGAATGGCCCCTCAAGGGATAGCGCTTCACTAGATGATCGATTCAGGCTGGATCAAAACCCACTAACAGGAGGTAACAAACCATGCCATTTGATGCGTTTCTCAAGGTTACAACCGTTCCTGGTGAGTGCACTGATGACAAGCACCAAGGATTGGATCGAAGTGCTTTCCTTCAGTTGGGGCGTCAGTCAAGCCGGTTCCGGCTCTTCCAGCACCGGCGGAGCGCGTTCGGCGCAGCGAGCTGATTTCCAGGACTTTTCCATCGTCAAAGTCGTGGATAAGGCTTCTCCGAAGTTGTTTATAGCCTGCGCCAAGGGCGAACACATCCAAGATATCACGCTGGAGCTGTGTCGGGCGACGGGGGACAAAAGCAAGTATCTGGAATACAAGATGGGGGATGTGCTCATTTCTTCCGTCCGCAAAGGGGGGGCAGCTGGGGGAGGGGAAACGTTGCCGATGGAAGAAGTCGCTTTCAGTTTCGGCAAGATTGAAATGCACCTACACGGCAACGGATCACAAGACCGGCAAACCCTCGGGCGATGTCAAGGCCCATTGGGATCTGGTGGCCAACAAGGGCTCTTAGGGCATCGCAAGCAGATGAACCAGGATCAACAAACCCTACAACCATCCATCCTGGACAGGCTCATCGACGAAGCACCGGAACTGTCGCATGAGCCTGTCCCGTATCGCTATTTCACCATTGGGCAGGTCAAAGCGGCCGTCACCAGGGATTTGGACAATCTGCTCAACACCCGGCGAAATATCGTGGTCCCGCCTGCCGCCTTCGAGGAGCTCAATAACTCCTTGTTTGTTTATGGCGTTCGGGACTATACCGCGCAGAATCCCCGGAGCCCGGCCGCCAAGCAACAACTGCGGCTGGACCTCGAGCAGACCCTGGTGCGTTTCGAACCCAGATTGCGCAACGTGACGGTCCAGATCGAAGCCGTGGCTGTCAACGAGCGCAACCTCCGATTCCGCATTTCGGCCTTGTTGGTGGTTGATCCCGTGACCGAACCCGTGACCTTTGACACCTTCTTCGACGCCAACCGGGGCGAATATATCATTTCCAAGTAGGGCTCAGGCGGAACCCTGGCCGGGGTTAGGGTCTGTCAATGAGTTGCTGTTGCACCTGGAGTGAACCCCGGCCCTGCGACAAACCCGCAGCCCGTGCTGTCGGAGCAGGCTCTGTGCCCGCCGGAAGTTGGTGTGGCCAAGAATCCAACCAGGGTCGATAATACCGGCCCCCCACCTCCAGGCAAGAGGCCTGCCTCTTTGTTGCTGGATATCCGGATACTAGATAGAATAGATGGATGATTCTTTGTTGGAATACTACGAGCGGGAGCTCACCTTTGTTCGTGAGATGGGGGCTGAGTTTGCCAAAAAATACCCCAAGATCGCCGGCCGCCTGCTGCTCGAAACGGACAAGTGCGAGGATCCGCATACCGAGCGGTTGATCGAGGCCTTTGCCTTCATCAGTGGCCGCATTCATAAGAAAATCAACGATGATTTTCCCGAAATCACCGAATCCCTGCTGAACATTCTCTATCCGCATTACGTCAATCCGATTCCATCCATGGCCATCGTGCAGTTTGAACCGGCCAGGAAGGCCCTGACCGGCGCCGGCTATCTCATCGAGAAAGCTTCGCCGCTCTATTCGCAGCCGGTGGACGGGTTCCCGTGTCAGTTTTCGACCTGCTACCCGGTCACGCTGTGGCCGGTGGAAGTGGTGAGTGCCGAACTCCAGGAGCCGCAGCGCTTGGTCCGGGGCGCGCAGCAGATGGTTGTGGTGGGATTGAAGAGCTTCAACAACCTGAGCCTGGCGGACATCACCTGGAAATCGCTGCGTTTCTTTCTCAACGGCCCCCACCAGCACGTGTTTCATCTCTATGAATTGCTGCTCAACCACGTCTGCCATATGGAACTGGCCTTTGTCGACAAGCAGGGCATACCGCGGCAGTTGGCACTGCCCACGGAAAGCCTCCAGCCGGTAGGGTTTGCCGCCGACGAAGGGATGATGCCGTTTCCGCGCCGGGCCTTTCCCGGTTATCTGCTGCTGTTCGAATATTTCTGTTTTCCCGAGAAGTTCCTGTTTTTCGATCTAAGCGGTCTGGACCATCTCCACCATACCGACGTTAAGGACAGCGTGGAAATCAGGTTCTATCTGGATCGCAGCGCCAAGACGACGATCGCCATTCATCCGCACACCTTCTGTCTCCATGCCACGCCGGCTGCCAACCTGTTTCGGCGTATCGCCGAACCGATCCGGGTGGAACATCTCCGCACCGAATACCATGTCATCCCGGACATTCGCCGCCAGGGGGCCACGGAGATCTTCACCATCGATCGGGTCACAGCCTCGGAAGCTTCGACCCCCGGCAAAGAATTCGAATTCCGTCCCTTCTATTCCATCCGGCACCATTTGGATGAGGAAAGCCGCCTGAAACGAAGCGGGTTCTGGCACATCCAGCGGCGGCCTTCGGGGAAGAAGGGTGATGACGGGACCGAGGTCTATCTGGCATTTGCCGATTTGGATTTCAACCCGGTCGATCCCGATGCGGAAATCCTTACCATCCATGTGACCTGCACCAATCGCGACCTGCCCGCCCGCCTTCCATTCGGCAATCCGGCCGGGGATTTCAATATGGAAATGGCCGCTCCCATCGCCCGCATCAACTCTTTGATCAAACCCAGCGCAACGCGCCGCCCGACCCTGGGAGGCGCTCTGCAGTGGCACCTGATCTCGCACCTGGCCCTCAATTACATGTCCCTGATCGATGGCGGCGAAGATGCCCTGCGGGAAATCCTCAAGCTCTACGATTTCGATAATTCCCCTGCCACTCGGCAGCAGATCAACGGCATTGCGTCGCTCAGGTCCGGATATGTGACCAAAAGGATTGGCCAGTCTTTTTGCCGTGGTCTGCAAATCACCATCGAATTCGATGAGGACAAGTACGTGGGTGCCGGTCTGTACCTGTTTGCCAGCGTTTTGGAAAGGTTTCTGGGACAATACGTGTCGGTCAACTCATTTTCCCAGTTGGTAGCCAAAACTATGCAAAGAAAGGAACCATTCAGGAAGTGGCCTCCCCGGAACGGCAATCGGATTCTCCTCTGAAAGACCGCCTGATCGAAGAATTCTTTGAATTCTCATTCTATAAGGCGGTCCATCTCTTGGAGTCCATGTTTCCCCAGAAGAAGCCTCTGGGGCAGAGTGCCTCGCCGGCCGGCGAGGCGGTGCGCTTTGTCGTCAAACCGGGGCTGTCCTTTCCGCCTAGCGACATCGTCAACCTGACCGATAGTGAAAGCGGCAAACCGCTCACCATGGAGGTGGCCTTTCTGGGCCTGGTCGGGCCATCGGGGGTGTTGCCGCACTGGTACAACGAACTGGCCATGGAACGGCACCGCAAGCGGGATTACAGCTTAACTACCTTTCTGGATATTTTTCACCATCGGTTGATTTCGCTTTTCTATCTGGCCTGGAGGCGGCACCGCTTTCCGGAAAGCTACCAGCCTGGCGGTCGAGATAAGCTTTCCAGACACATGCTGTCTTTGACCGGCCTGGGTACTCCGAAGCTTCTGGAGCGGCTGGGACTTCCGGCCGAATCCTTGCTCTTCTACAGCGGGCTTCTGTCCCGTCCCGTTCCTTCGGTTGCGGCCATCGAGGCCACCGTGGAGTACTTTGCCGATGCCCGGGTGTGGGTCGACCAGTTTATCGAACGGCTGCTCCCTCTGGATATCGAAGACCGCAGCCAACTCGGGATGGCCAACGGCGACCTGGGCGTCAACGCGGTGTGTGGCAGTCATGCCTGGGAATGCCAGACCAAGTTCCGGGTCAACCTGGGCCCTATGACCTACCGCCGGTTTCTGCGGTTCATGCCCTCGGGTGACATGCTCCGCCCTATCTTCGCCCTGGTTAAATATCTGGCTGGGCCGGAATATGAATTCGAACTGGGGATTTATCTCAAACGCGAAGAAGTCCCCCCCTGCACTCTCGGGATGGAAACCCCATCTTCGCCAAGGCTGGGCTGGTCCACTTGGGTCAAGAACCCTAATGTGCTGATGGATGAAGATCCATGTGCATTTTTTCAACCGGGACTGCTATAGGTTCGGCTGGCGTCCAACGGAACATATTAAGCGGAACTAACAAGGCAATGCCTCCTGGCAATGTCCGGAGGTGATTTGTGCGTGGGTCGGGAAAGAGACTGCGATGTCAGACTGCTTCCCTTGGGCACCCTTTT
>CAWHGA010000026.1:0-74917 GCA_963828705.1 uncultured delta proteobacterium | reverse complement strand
CCGAATCCGGCGTCTGCCCAATGGCCGGCACCACCCAATCGCAATCCATGATGAAATCGCTGCCGGCAACCGGCACCGGACGGCGACGTCCGGACGGGTCCGGTTCTCCCAGTTCCATCCGGCCGCACTCCAGCCCCACCACCCGGTTGTCCTGGGTGATGACCTTTTGCGGCGCCGTCAGATACTGGATATCGATCCCTTCAGCCAGGGCATCGGCCACTTCGTTGGCGCGCGCGGGCATCTCCTGGGAAGACCTGCGATAGACGATGCTCACCTGCGAGGCCCCGAGGCGCAACGCCACACGCGCGGCATCGATGGCCACATCGCCGCCGCCGACGACCAGCACCCTTCCCTTGAGTTCCTTCAGTTCGCCCAAGTTGGCGCGGCGCAGCAGATCCACACCGTGAAGCACCCCTTCGGCGTCTTCGCCGGGGATGTTGAGTTTCAGGCTCTTATGGGCCCCGATGGCCAGATACACCGCCTTGTAACCCTGGGCGAACAAACCATCGATGGTGACATCGCGTCCGAGGGCGGTATTGCACTGCAGATCCACACCCAGACGGGTGATGGCCCGAATTTCCTTGTCGAGCACCGCGGGCGGCAGGCGGTAATCGGGAATGCCCACTCGCAGCATCCCACCGGGTTGGGGCAAGGCTTCAAGAATGGTCACCTGGAAGCCTTCCAGCGCCAGGAAATAGGCGGCGCTCAGACCGGCCGGTCCCGAACCGATGATGGCCACCTTTTCGGAACGTTTTTCCATGGTCGGAATGGGGAGGCTTTCGATATCCACCTGATCCGCGACGAAGCGTTTGAGCGCACAGATGGACAGAGGCTCGTCCACCTCGCCACGGCGGCATGCGGTTTCACAGGGATGAGGACAGATCCGCCCGATAACCCCCGGAAGTGGCAGGTTGCGCAGGATCACTTCCATGGCTTCAGGGTATCTGCCTTCAGCGATCAGCGCAATGTAGGCATGGGCGTTCACTTCGTTGGGGCAGGCCACTCGGCAAGGGGATGCGCCGATCTTTTCGATGGCGAACGCCCCCGGTACCGCCTGGGCATACCGGCGGTAGGCCGCACGGCGCTCGCTCATGGCCATGTCGTATTCGTTCTTGCGGACCACGGGGCACACCTGGGCGCATTCCCCGCAGCCCGTACACTTGTCCAGATCGATGAAGCGCGGTTGCTGTAACAGCTTCACCTGGAAATTCCCGGGCGCCCCGCTCACTTCCTGAACGTCTGTCAACGTCAACAACTCAATATTTAGATGCCGGCCGACCTCGACCAGTTTTGGCGAGATAATTCACATCGCGCAGTCATTGGTGGGGAAGGTCTTGTCCAGTTGAGCCATCACCCCACCAATGGACGGCTCCTTTTCCACGAGATAGACGTAGTATCCGGAATCCGCCAGATCGAGCGCTGCCTGCATGCCCGCAATCCCACCGCCAACCACCATCACTGAACCCGTAATCGCTGTCGAATCAATTTTTCCCATGTTCATAGACATACACCCCGCTAGCGTTACCTCGTCTCAGTAAAACTCAGCCTCAGCTTGTAACACAGTGATACAAGTCATTTTATACTGGAAGGGAGGGCAAGTGTCAAGGCTGTGGCACAGCTCTCGTGGGGCCACCATTGGAGCTGAGCATAACCGGTCACTTCCGGTCCCAGAGAGTATATCCTCCAGGAAATGGTTTCTTGAACATTCCATGATTGAGGTTCCCATGGTTATACTGATACCTCACCCGGCTTCCACCATAATCCCTTGATCCACAGGCAGCCGAACAAGAAGCTTACGAAGCAGCAGGGGAGATGTCCAATGGACCGACGGAGTGCCCACAATTTGGGGTTTCAACTGGTGGCGGCAGTGTTTCTGGCTCTGACTTTGGTGGCCCCGGTTGCCTGGTGCCAAGCCGCGAATGATCAGCCGCCCTCAGCGCGTGAAGCAACAAAAACCGATTCGCGAGCATTCAGCCAGAACCCCAAGAAGCATTGGAAGATCCTGCACATCATGAGCTATCACTCACCGTGGGAATGGACCGATGATCAGCTGCGCGGATTCAAGGAAGGGCTCAAGGGGCTGGATGTGGAGTACCGCAGTTTTCCAGATGGATACCAAACGCAACAGCTCTGAAGACTGGCAACAGAAGGTGGGACGCGAGGCTCGTGAGTTGATCGACACCTGGAAACCCGATTTGGTCTACACCACCGACGACAACGCTCAGAAGTATGTGGCGAGACACTATCTCGAAGGCGAAATCCCCTTCGTGTTCAGTGGCGTCAACGGCGATCCCAAGGATTACGGCTTGGTCGGCACCCGCAACCACACGGGGGTGCTGGAACAAGAACATTTTGTCGAGACCGTGAGGCTCCTCAAGGACATGCTGCCAAAGGTCGCTCGCATCGCCGTGATTGTGGATGATGACCCCACCTGGACCGGAGTCATCCGCCGGATGAAGGAAAAAGCGGCAACGCAGCTCCCCGACTGCCAGTTTGTCAGTTGGGACGTGATCCGCACTTTCGAGGAATATCAAGAGCAAGGTCACTGGACTGCCAGAACAAGGTCGACGCCCTGGCACTCCTGGGAATCCACGGTTTTAAGAACGATCAGGGTGCCAACGTGCCCTGGCAGGATGTGCTTACGATGGACCACCGAAAACAGCCGGATCCCCGATTTTACCTTCTGGAAGGACCGTATCCAGTACGGGACCCTTTGTGCCGTCTACGTATCCGGCTATGAACAGGGTCGAACTGCCGGCCGACTGGCTCGCCAAATTTTGGTCGAAGGCAAGAGCCCAGCCAGTCTCCCGATGGTGCCCACGGTCAAAGGCGAACCCATCATTAGCCTGGCCAGAGCCAAGAAGCTCGGCATACCTGTGAGCAGCGAGCTACTCCTCACCGCCACAATCATCAGCAACTTCCAATGGGAGTAATAAATGACCCTTAGCGCGCGAACCAAGATTATCGTCATTGCCGTGGGCATTCTAGTAATCGCCGTTGCTGCGGTCACTGCTACCAGCAGTTACCTGTTCACCAAGATATATTCCAGGGCGCTCATTTCTCAAGCCACAGTCCTCGCCCAGAGTCTGAAACAACAGTTGGACCGTCTGTTGCGCCTTGGGATCGCCATCGATGAGCTGGTTGGCTTTGAAAAGCAATGCCAGGAAATCGTGTCCAGGAATGAGGGCATTGTCTCTGCCATGGTCCTCAACCCTGAGGGCAAGATCCTTTTCCATAATGATCCTGCCCAACAAGGAAAGGTCATGACCGACCAGGAAACCAAAGATGCCCTGAAACACGGCCGAGAATTCATTGAGACTTCACTCAGCGCCGGCGATGACGTCTACGACATTTTTCTCCCGGTGTTTGACAAGTATTCTGAATACGTTGCCATGGTGCGGGTGAGCTTCCCCGACAAGGTCATCTCCCAGAAAACCCACATCATCGTACAATACTCTCTTCTCATTGCCGGTGGTTGTCTCTTGATGGCAACCCTTTTACTCGTCGTAGTGCTAAACATCTCGGTCAACCGCCCTCTGGCCAGACTGGTAGCCGCCATCCTCGACATCAGGAAGCGAGGTACGGACTCCTACCAGCACGTACAGATAGAATCCGCAGCCGAATTCGGCCAACTCGGTGTCGCCTTCAACGAGATGGTCGATGATCTCAACAGAACCCATGGTGAGCTGCGAAAATACACCCAGGAACTGGAATCGCGGGTCAAGGAACGAACCACCCAGCTGGAAGATGCCAATGATCAGCTGCAACGAGATATTGTGGAACGCCGGCGGGTTGAGATGTCCTTGCGGGAAAGCGAGGAGCGATTGCAGGCCATTACCTGCTCAGCGATGGATGCCGTGGTTCTGGTTGACCAACGGGGGGTAATCTCCTACTGGAACCCGGCGGCGACCCGGATGTTTGGCTTTGACCCGGAAGAAGCCATGGGCCGGCAGGCGCAAACCCTGTTGGTTCCGGAAGAATACGTGGTGGATTTTAACAGTGCCTTGACCCGATTACAGACCCCTGGCCAAGGCATCAATGGGCGAAAAACACTGGAAGGGACTGCACTTCGCAAGGGCGGCCACCGATTCCCCGTGGAATTCTCTGTTTCACCCACCAAAATCAGGGATCAATGGTATGTCACCGGAATCATCCGCGATATTGGCGAACGCCGACGCCTCGAAGATGAATTGGCCCGGGTTCAGAAGTTTGAATCCATTGGTGTGCTGGCTGGCGGCCTCGCCCACGACTTCAACAACCTGCTCGCTATCATTCTGGGCAACATCTCCATGGCACAGACCTATCTGGATTCGAGCCAGCAGTCTTATCAACTCCTGGTGAATGCGGAAAATGCTTCATTCCAGGCCCGCGATTTGATCCAACAACTGATCGCGTTGTCGCGCGGGGCGGCCCCATCCAAGCGGGCCATGGACCTTGGCGACCTGATCCGAGACGCTGTGGCGTTTACTCTGACCAATTCCCAAGTCACCTGTAATCTGGTGCTGCAACAAGATCTGTGGCCGGCCTCTTGTGACCCCAATCAGATCCGGCAGGTGGTCGCGCAACTGGTGCTCAATGCATGTGAAGCCTCACCCGATGGAGGGCAGATCGAGGTGGAGGCCAAAAACGTGGAACTCGACCCGGGTGCCATGGCATCCCTTCCTGCCGGCCGTTATCTGCAGATTTCGGTGGTCGACCACGGCCAGGGCGTCCAACCCGACATACTCCCTCGGATCTTTGACCCGTATGTCAGCGGCAAGCAGCGCGGCACTCAGAAGGGCATGGGGCTGGGACTGACAATCGCCTACACCATCGTCAAGAAGCACGGAGGCCATATCGAGGTTCAATCCGTCCCAGGCCAAGGTGCTACCCTACGGGTCTATCTTCCCGCCGCTCAGATGCCGGCGGCCGGCGAAACAGAGCCCGCGAACACATAAACACCGCAGCCAGGAGTACCAACATGGCAATGGTTTTTACCCGGTAGCTGTCCAACAGTTTGGTAAGATCGCGCCCCAGAACGGCCCGATTGAGCACGACCACCAGGGCGGCATACGCCCCCACGGCATAGTGCGCGGGTCGAGGGACCGGCAAACCGGCCAGAGACGCTCGACAGATGAGATAGAGCGCCGGCAGAACTCCCACCCCGTGTTGTTTCCAGGTGATGGGTGAGTAGAGCAGGATGAGCAGCGAGATGGCTGCCCATTCCCAGACCAGAGCGGGATCATCGCGACCCTTAGGGATACGTCGAAACCAGCACATCACCAGCAGCAACAGCACCACCATGGCGGCACGCACCACCCAACCTGCCTGGTTTGGCGTAAGATCCAAAAACTGCAGATAGTACCGATTGGGAGGAGCGTTAGGTCGCGTCGGATCGTCAGAGGTCTCAGGCCGGCCCAGATGGCCGTAGGGGAGATGCATCAGGTAGCGTGCCAAAGCCGGGCGCAGTGCCATGTTTTCGACTTTTTCCTCCCCCAGCGGTCCACGCGATGGGTCTGGATCTCCCACCCCCCTGATGACCCCTGCCACCCAAATATGCATGGTCTGCCAATAGGTTGAAGGACCCATCACCGAAAGTGGGGCCATGGTGAACAACACGGTCGCCAGGATCGTGGCGGTCACCATGCGCCACTGGCGCCTGAAAACGAACCAGGCTACGAACAAGAGTGGAGTGCATTTCAAGGCCGCAGCATATCCCAGGAATAGCCCTCCCCACACCTCCCGGCGCTCCCGCCAGCAATAGAGCCCCAGCCAGGAAAGGGCCACCAGCGCCGTATTGGCACCCACATCCAGGAGGTCGCGAGCAAGAAACGGGCTGGTCAACAAGATCGCCAGCACCGCAGCCCAGAAACTACGACCCGAATCGCATGGGAGGTGTTCACGGGAAAGCCGGCTAAGGACCCAAATCAACGCAGCAATGGATAACGGCGCCAAGGGGAATACGATCGCTTTGGCCACATGGGGACTGAACAGCGTCAAAGGCGCATGAACCATCGCCCACAAGGGCGGGTAGACATAGTTCAGGCCACGTTCGTAGATAAATGTCCCCTCGGCAAAACGCTGCCCGAATAACCAGTGGTTGAAGAAATCATTGGGTTGCTCACGAACAAGGATTTGCACCCAGACCACCAGGAGCCAAATGCCTGCCAGACACATTGGAAGATATTGAAATCGTTGCCAGCGGGACATGTTCATTCTCAACGAACCTCGGTTTTTATAAGGGTTTGGCCCTTTCCTCATACCAGCTTCAGATCCTCTTGTCATCTCAGGCCGTATCGGAAAACGATCCAAGCTCCCTATTATCGCCGGCCATGACCATCGAGAACACCACCCAGGCACATCGAACCGCGGGCGCACACGCTTCGATTCTGGCCCGCGCGTGGAGTTCTATTCTCCACCACCGGGGGAAGTCAATAACGTTCAATTGATCGATGCCACCGGCTGCACGAAGCTTGCCGGTGAAGGTCAACGGCACCCGCATTCATCCACCCGGAGTTATTGAGAAGTTCCATCGTTACGGCATTGCAGCTTGTAAGCTGCGCCAGCACCGTGATAGGGTCCTGCGGTGGAAGTATCCGGCCAAGGGCATTCGATGACGGCCGTAACCCAAACCCTTCGCAGGCGGAACAAGGAACCAGCCGTTCTCATGTTTCTAGAAATATCCGGAGTTAAAGCTCATGGCCAGGCAACGACCACGGACCGGCGCCGCAGAAGATGGCGGCGACTGCTGCTGGCTGGTGCTGTCGTGTTGTTTCTCTGTGTGGCATTGGCCCTCTCGGCATTGCTTCTCATTCACCCGGAAGCGATTCACCAGAAGCTTCTAGCCGAAGCCCCCCGCCTGTTTCCCGGCAACCTGACCTTTGCCAAGGTAATCCTTCGACGGCTGCCGGTCCCACGGATAGCAGTCCGATATGTGCAATGGCAACTCCCGGGGCATATCTGGCTTACGGTGGAACAGATGGTGATCACCCCACGCCTGTTGCCGCTTTTGAGAGGAAAGCTGGAGATTGCCGAAGTGCGAATCGACCGGCCGGTGATGCACTGGTTCGGACCGGTAGGCATGACCTCTCCAACCAAGCCGGCTGAAGATCCAGACCGCAACTTCGACATCGAGCGCCTGGCCGCTGTCATCAACCAACTGCCCACCCTCCTGGCTCCGTCGATCACCGCCTGGACAGCAACCGTACCCGGGGTGCGCATGGCGCTCAGTCGAGGGGAACTGATCATTCCTGCCGAGATTGGCGGCGAAGCTCGTCTTAGCCTTCGGGGCTTGACCGGTGTGGTGGATCTGTCTGGCAATCAAGCGCAGATGGATTTGTCCTTCGTCTCAGATCGACAGGAAACCTTTACCTTGGCATCCCGCCTCAACCTGCGCAACCAGACCGGGGAGGGAACGCTCACGTTCCATGATGTCCAGCTTCAACACCTCTGTTCTCTGATCTTTCCCCTGCGACCGGTGCGTTTTGCCGACTCCCAAGTCAGTGGGCGCTTTTCCTGGGCTCTCCACGGCCCCCAGACATGGTCGGCTTCTTTTCAGGGCTCATGCCCGACGCTCGCGCTGAACGCCGCCGATGCACCGGCAAAGATCCAGGGCGGGCAACTGAGTTTGCAGTTCCACAGCGAGGATCAGCGGTTGCTGATCTCCCTGGATTCCCTGACACTCGATGCGCCCCGGGTGCACGGCTCGGGATGGCTGCTGCTGGATCAGCAGGCCCAGCAAGTCCAACTGGCTTTTCGGGGGTGGGATCTGGACGCTTCCGCTTTGCGGCAGACGGCCCTGGAGTTGCTGAAGGATTCGACTACCAACCAGAAGGTTTTTACCATCGTCCAGGGCGGCACCGTCCCCTGGATCACATGGGATGCCCAGGGGCCACCGGGCGAGTTGACAACGGCGACGCCACACATCATCACCGGCGCCATGGAACACGGGAGCATCCTAATACCAGGCATCGATCTGCTGGCAAAGGATGCTCAGGGTCGAGTACAGATCGTTGACGGGGTTCTTGTCGGCGAAGCGTTGGCAGCGCGAACGGAACGGACCTGGGGCATGGGACGGCAGCTTGCTGGTGGGCCTCAAGGGAGGTGACGCGTGCCTTTCACCTGGACATACAGATGGATGCCGATCTCAGTGAACTCCACGATATCCTGCGGCGCGAGATCTCTCATCCGGCTTTTCACAGCGAAATGATCCAAATCGCGGAAATCCAAGGCCGGGCGACCGGCCGCATGGTCCTGGGGGAAAGCACCAAGAACATGGGGGCATGGGTGGATGTCGACGATTTCCACCTCAATGGACGTTACCAACGGGTCCCCTACCCGATAACCATCCAACGCGGCCAATTCCACTTCGGAGATGATCGGGTTGAGGTGGAACAGCTCGCCGGCAACATCGGCAATAGCGCCTTCAGCGGACTTAATGCCTGGATCGGCTGCGGAAGCCAGCCGCTTCTCAGAATCTTCTCTCTGACCGGCAAGATTTCGGTACCCGAAACCCATTCCTGGCTCCTGACCTATCCGCGCCCGGAAAACTTCCTTACCGGAAATGCAGGCATTGCAAGGTGTTTTCTCGGTGACCGAAACCGACCTGGATGCCCCACTGAACGGCAAGGATCCATGGCGTTTTCAGATCAAGGGTGAATTGGAGCAGATCAAGATCCAGACCCCCCGCCTGCCGGCCCCACTCCAAATTGACCGCGCTACGGTGCTGGCCACCCGCGAACAGATCGCCATTGGTGGCTGCCAATTGCGCCTGGTCGATGGCAATCTGGAAGGTACAGCAACCCTTCGCGACCCTTTCAGCGACAAAATCGGCATCGATTTTGTCGGCCAGGGAACGATGGGAACCGACAGTGCCCGCTGGGTTGGAGACGTCCTGGGGCTACCCGCGGCCCTGCGGTTGAAAACGCCCCTGCAGCTCGCAGACATCCGAATCAGATGGTTGAACCCCGACCAACTGCAGTTATCCGGCGCGCTCAGTCCAGCTAACGGGCCGCAGCTTTCACTCGCCTTGACCCATGCGCCGGGAGAACTGATCATTAAGGATCTCCACATCCAAGGATCGGGAAGCGACGCCACTGCCTCCCTGTCTTGGAACAAGAACACCCTGGACCTGGATTATCAGGGAACGATCACCAGTGCGGCCGTTGATCGGCTCCTCGAAAGCAACCCCTTTCTGAGCGGCTGGGTTAGCGGGAAAACCAGGCTTCATCTGGATTTCGGCCGGGACCGGCCGGCCAGCGTTCGGGGGGCACTGCAACTGGAAGGCTTGACTGTCCCCTGGTGGACTGCGGTGCCATTTCGCATCGACAATGCCTCCCTGACCGCTTCCGGCCGAGAGGTAGCGTGCGGCCTCGGCATCCGTGACCGTCGAAGACAACACCATGGAACTGAGCGGCAAAGTCGAACTGGCTGTCCCCATCTACCGCCTGGATCTGCGGTTGCGGTCTCCGAGTCTTGACTGGAACAGGCTGGAGCACCTCTGGAAGAAAGCCGGGGAGGGCAGCGTGGAAGAGCCTGACCCAACCCCTGACGGCAAACCCTGGGAATTGCCGTTTCGCGGAAAGATCCAGATCGAGACCGGGTCGCTGCGCTATGGCGAGCGCTTGTGGCAACCGCTGGATGCAACCGTCACTTTTCATCGCGACCGAATGGACATCGGCATCGCTCGGGGTGAACTCTGCGGCATCCTGGTTTCCGGCACCATGAAGCGATCGGCGGGCGGATCCCAGCTCGACCTCCAATGGAATGCCAAGGACCAGGACCTTGACGCGGGCACCGATTGCCTGTGGCAACGCAAGGGCATGGTGCAAGGTGCCTACAACCTGGAAGGCTGGCTTAAGGCCAGTGGCCTGCCGTCCACACCGCTGTCCCAGTCTCATGGCTATCTGCGCTTTGTTGCCAAGGACGGGCGCATATACCGGCTCAACGTACTGGCCAAGATCCTCGCCCTGCTCAACGTGACCGAGTTGCTGCGCGGCAGGCTGCCGGACCTTGCCACCGAAGGGTTTTCCTACGAATCCATGCGGGCTCATGGTGACATTCGGGACGGTCATTTGCAGCTGAGCCAGGCTATCATCGATGGCTCCGCCATGAAAATCATTGTTCAGGGCGATATCGACCTGGTGCATCAACAGCTGGATCTGACCGTCTTGGTGGCACCGCTCAAGACCGTTGACGCAGTACTCAGTTACATTCCGCTGTTGGGCAGGATCGTAACCGGCAAAAACCAGACCCTTCTCGCTTTTCCGTTCAGCGTCAAGGGAGACATCAAAGATCCGGATATTTCAATGCTGCCACCGACCGCAATCGGATCGGGGATTCTGGATCTGCTCAGGGGAGTTCTTCAGTGACCTTCGAATCCCCAGCCTTCCTCCGAGTCGGCTCCAGCCCCTGGGTTGGGCTATGACTGGCCGCTAGCGGCAAATATGCCTGACGAAGATGAATTCAAAGCGGTAACTGCGTTCCTCATCCGTAGGCCTCGTGGAGCACTTCCCTTGACACCTCCATAAAGGCAGCCAATGTTGGAGAAACCCACCTTTCTTTGTACCGGATCATCAGCGTAGCGACCTCTAGTTTCTCATCAGCCCATGGCAGCACCGCAAGCAACCCCTGTGAGACTTCCTTCGCCACGGTGATTTCAGGAAGAATCGTAATGCCCACGCCGGATACGATGCAGCGCTTTAGCGCTTCGACGCTGTTGAATTCAAGGGCTACATCATAGCGAATGTTCTCCTGCCCCAGGATCGATTCCAGACTTCTCCGGTAGCTGCAGTCCACTGTCGATAAAGGGATAGTCTCGCCTTCCAGGTCACGGGCGTGAACCTCCGGTTGTGTCGTCAACCGGTGGTTGGGGTGGGAGACCAGTACCAGGGGCTCGATCCCTAGTACTTCCGCTTCAAGATCTGCCGCCTGAATGGATTCGGTCAGCAAGAACGCAAGATCGGTGATGCCCTTGCGAAGATCCTTCTGAAGGCCTTCATGGGAGCACGAGACAAGACGTAGCCGGACCTTCGGGTAGCGATGCCGAAACCGGCTGATAACCGGCGGCAGTCGATGGACACCGATTGTTTCCGGGACTTTGATGGTTAGAGATCCCCGCAACTCCCTTGCACCCACCACTCCAGACGGGGTTTCGTCCGTCAGGTCAAGAATCTTTTCGGCATATTGGAGCAATCTAACCCCGGGTTCGGTCAGCATGATCCGCCTGCCGAGCCTGTCAAAGAGCTGAACCCCCAGCTCTTCTTCCAGCGCCTGGATCTGAGCTGAAATGCTGGATTGAGCATAATGAAGTTCGTTGGCTGCTCGGTTGAAGCTGAGGAACTTGGCGACGGTCTGGAATGTTCTCAGCTGGCGTATCTCCATCCGATCTCCTTTCGATCAGAAAAACAGATCCATTGAATCGAAACAAATCGTTTGATTCGATAATTAACCATCTATATACCTCCTATACCGATAGATTCTCACCGTCAAGACTATGTGTCGTTCACCAATGAAACCACAACCTGCAAGGACATGGAAGGAGATGCACATGATGCCGAAGAATCTGAAAAAAAGTTTCAAACAGTTTCACGACGAGATGATCTCAAACGGAGTCATTGATCCCAAGACCACGTTCATGATCGAGATGGGGGCAGCGATGGCTGTTGGCTGTTACCCGTGCATGGAGATACTCACTGGAATGGCTGGTGAGAAAGGCGTGTCAGAAGAGGAACTGGAGACCATTCAGGCCATTGTGATGGCAGTGTCTGCAGGAAAGGTGTTCAACCAGTACCGGGAAGTTTGTGCGAGGCTGGAGCCTAAAGCGAACATTTGTTGTGCGTGAACTGGCGTTTGGACATGAAGCCATGGACATCCTCATGGCAGAGGACGGCTAAGGACACGTCCACAGGATAAAGTGACCAACAAGTGAACGGTCACCCCGGCGAAAGCCGGGGACCAAGAATCTCGCCACGGCGGGACTGGATGCCAGCGTCCGCCGGAATGACGAACGCACGATTTCGGATACTCAATTGGGTGGAGCACCATAAGACAAAGGACGCGCAGATGCAGGGGGTGATATCGCTCCAACAGGGACGGCTTTCCGCATTTTCACGTTCTGCTTGTGGGGCTCGGGATCATGATCTTGCAGATATCAGCCATCCCTTGTCTCCCTAAGGGACCATGCGGTGCCCCACGCTCGAGTCCCGAACGAAAAGCTAACCGGCCGGCAACCGCGCGGCCAACAGGCTGTCACAAATGACAACGGCATGCGCACCGCGTGGTTGCCGGTCCGGTTGAGCGACAGGTTGGCCTGTTCTTAGGGAATATCCAGCTGGATCTTGATGGCCTGCTCAACTTTGTGCATGTCATCCTTGGAAAGAATGCCTGCTCGCCGGAATAGTCTCTCCTTGCTCACAGTCGCCAACTGATCTGCCATGGCCTTGCTTTCTTTTCCCTCAAAGATGACTACCGCCTCGCTTGGGTAGAGGCGATCGGTGTTGCTGGTCAAAGGAACAACCTGAACTCGATTGAGAAACCTATTTGACGCGTCATTGCTCACAACTACGGCAGGCCGTTTCTTTCTCATCTCACCGCCAATCGAAGGATCGAAGTTAACCCACCACACTTCACACCGTTTCATGAGCAACATCCTTAAATGTGACCTCAGCCCACTCCAGGGCCTCCTTTTCCCTTTCTTTGTCTTTTGCCATATCGGCGTAGGCCGATTCCAGGTTGGGACGGACGACGTGCGGGCGGACCAATTCCTGCACAAACCTACTTATCTTACGGGGGCCAATTATTCTGTGTAGCCCTTCATACACCTCTTCATCGATGGTTATGGTCAGCTTCTTCTGCATATCACACCTCCTTGTACGTGTACTATACGTGTAGAAACTGGCTATGTCAACAGCCGAGCTGAGTCACCGCGGAGAGGGCAGGATTTCGCTCACAACGCATGCCTAACCCGCAGCAGATGGCGAGCGTAGCGAGCTATATGTTGTCGGGTTCAGACGTTGGTTCGACAGTTTCCTCGGTCCTTGGTTTCGCAGTCAAGTAGTAGGGAATCCAGACTGCAATGCCTATGACCATGCCTATGGCGCAAGCGAGCCACCGGTGAGTGACAAGGCCAAAGACGATAAAAAAGGCCAGCACGAAAACCGCGCCAAGCCATGACTTGCGTTTGGCATGGACTTCGGTTTAGGAACATCGAAAACCGGGGTCAGCTTAACCCCGAATCGCACCAGGAAGAAGACGGACGCCACGCCAAACCGACGAGACACCGTAGAGCCCAGGGTGGTCTCCGGTGGAACGCAACAAGTGGTGAGGCATTACGAGACAGCACAATCACGATGGCTGCTGCCACGACGGCGAGAGGCCAAGCCCAAAGCGCGTGTTGCCACGCCACTACTTGGCGAGACAGGGTTTCGCATTCGGGACAACGGAACCACGGGCCGAAGCAGGCCGCTCGAACTCGGAAGGGAAAAACCTGCGAAGAATGGAAAGTGATCCCACACTTGGGACAAACGAATCGAAGGGACAGCTTCATTATTCCTCTGGCGAATCGGGATAGGGGGAGGCCTCACGACCTCCCTCCTCCCACACCACCGGGCGTACGGATCACGTACCACGGCGGTTCGGCTGATTAGGTCAGTTTCTCGAACAGTCGGAGTAACCCCAAGGAGGTGAAGTATCGCGTCGGTAAAGCAAACGCCAGTGCCGGGCTCCGGCTCAACCGCCAGGGTCCATGCGTGGACTTGGCCGTATTCCAGGCCAAGTCCCGACTGACACCACGTTGCCGGAGCACGCGGTAGCCGCGCCCGGCCCCACGGCTTCCACAGATAGCACCGCAGCCGGCGCCTGACCCAGGAGTCCAGCTCCTTCAAATACGAGCGCACCTGGGAAAAACCATAATAGCCCTTCCAGCTCAGCAGATACTGCCGGAGTTCCCGGATGATAACCTCAATGCGCCGCCCACCGGTTCGAGAGGTGACCTCGCGGACCCGGTCCTTCATCCTCTGCAGAAGCCTTGGCACTCATGGCCCGCTTCAGCTTCCGGGTGAAAGTGAATCCCAGGAACGTGCGTTCCCAGGGTCTTCCAACCCCGCTTTTCGCCTGGTTGACCCGCAGCTTAAGCTTCACCGAAAGGAATCGGCTGATAACTCAACAGGAGTTTAACAGAAGTGCCCCCACACCACCACGGCATGCGGGTCCGCACCGGGCGGTTCACAGAGATTTCCGAGCTTGGGCCGGGTAGTGGATGTTCACCCACAACGCTTTGACAGGAGTTTAACAGAAGTCTGGTCAAGATAGCAGGAAATTCGAGCTATTCTAGTTTGTTACGATGCAATCCGGTGTAAGACCCCACTGGCTATTTGGTAGCCGAATGCCCGTATGATTTGGGCTTGGATCTCGGAGGGCTCTTCGATGATCCGCTGGGGCTTGCTGGCAGAGCCGGACCAGCAAAGGCAGGAATGCAACCGGTGCATCTGTTGCATGGCAGTGGTGGCGGTCATCGGGATCTGGGAGCGTTGGAGACTGAATTTCAATGAGGCGCAGATAGGCAAGGGCGATCACACAGGTCAAAATGTGGCAACGGATCTTGCTATCGGTCCAATGGCGCACCGGCATGACACTTACCAGATCATCATCCTTGGACTGCCGAAAAGCGTTTTCCACCATGTAGCGATCCAGGCTGGCCCGGACGATCTCATCGGTGGACCAGTTGAGGTGATCGGTGATGATGATGTTTTTCCCGAACCGCTCGAGGTGTTTTCCAATTCGGTAGTAGTTCTTGCGAAAGAGCAACTGCCACTTGTTCTTGTGCTTTTCGACCAATAGCTCGTAGAGATCCTTGGGAAGATGGAGGCGCACGCAGGCATCGTGGTAGTGGCTTTCGATGCGTTTGGCATTGGTCCAGTGGGGTTTCTGGGTCTTAACCTTGTCACGCAGCTCGATAAGGACCTGCTGGAGACCGAGGAGCTTCTTGTCGAACGCGTACCTCTGTTTGGCGGCCGTTCTGGGGTTGTGGGTGACAATGACGGTGCGCTCTTTTCCCCAGAACTCCCCAGTGGTACGCCAGGCAACCAGCTGATCGTCTTCCTGGCCTTTACTGACAAGCTCCCGGTTCTTGACGGTATCCACGGTGCTGAATTGAGAAAGATGGGTCCGGATCAATTCCTCGGCAAAGTAGGTGGAATAGGTGGTGATGAAGTGCACCCCGGGGGCCGCATCGATGTCGGCGATGTTTTCCTCGGAGTTCATGCCCTTGTCGAAAACCAGGGTGAGTTCGCCCTTGCTTCCGACGCTGCTTTGCATGGCGGTGACAACTTGTCCCAAGATCTCCGCAAAGACCTTGGAATCATGGCGATTCCCTTCGAACTCCCGGTAGAAAAGAGGAATCTGGCTCCCCCTGGAAACCAGCAGCGCCACCCCCACTTGTCGCAGCCAGCTTTTGCCCTCTTTGTTCTTGCCGCGCTGCGCCAACTCGGAATCCGTATGGCTGGCCATGTAGGTGTAGTAGTTGGTGGTGTCAAAGAGAAAACAATCGCTGTCGGGTTTTTCCAGTTGCGTGAGGCGCCCGAAGAACCGCGAGGCAATCGCTTCCAGGTGTTGTTGCTCGACCCGGTCCCATTTGTCCCAGATAGTGTTGGGAGTCGAGAGCCTCAATCTCAACCGGGCGGACCTGTTGGATGGCGGTTTGGCTGTACCAATCCGGGAGTGCTCTTTTGGAGCACGAGTCGATCATCCGGTTGAATACCGCATAGAGGAAGTACTCTCCAACCGAAGGTCCTCTTCTCATGCTCTTTCTTGGGTACCACCGAATCGACCAGCGCAACCAGCCCCACATTTTGATCGATGAGATTGGCCAGCCACAAGGCACCAAACTCCTGAGTGACGATCTTGGTGCATCCACCCGCGGTTTGCCCCTTGGCCATCTCGGCCAATCGCTCCAGCGTCCCGAGGTAAATCTGGCTGACCACCCTGGGCTTGCCGTCGACCCTGGCGAATTCCCGGATGTAGTAGTAGGGTCTTCCCTTTTTGATTTTCTTGTGTAGGTGTGCCACATAGGGAATATACAAGTAGGGTCTTACATTGTCAACAGAAAACTATCTATCTAATTAAATTTTCACTGAATTTCTATGTCACCAGGCATCGACAGTAGGGTCTTACACTTGATCGGCCGGTAACTTGCTAGATTTGTTCACCAAAGAGGGAGCAAGGCACGGTTTGTGTTAAACTCCTGACTGAGACCATGACGCCATATTCAATGGATTGTCGGTGGAAGTGGTTCTCTCGCCTAACGGCAGGAAGGATAAGTTTAAGGGAATAAAGCATGCCCAGACCAAAAGGTTGACTTTAGTGCCATAAATCAAAACTTGGAAGAGATCGGAGGCGAGGATTGGGGGAAAAAGACAAAATTTAACAAGCCAGCAGGGAAAGAGAGAAGTTCTCCTCCCCTGCCTTGGAAGTCGCTGCCCTCTGGTTACCCCCCAATATCACCAGGGGAAAAATTCGCGTTCACGTCGTTATATTTTCCCTTCAGATGATCAAATTTCGACTCCATCGCAATTTTGTCCGCTTTCCAATCTGCCGGGCATTCGGTCCTCAGTTTGCCGATTCTGTTCTCAAGCTCGTCTATGAACATGTGCAAATCATTGACTTGGTCGAGAAGTTTGGCCTTATCACCGGAGGAGGCTTTGTCTACTCTCCTCACCACATCATAGATTTTGGCCTTCCATACACTAAGCTCGGTCACCACGTTGTCACAGTAGTTCTGAACGTCTTTCATGACTGACTCCTTTGGAATTTGGTTTTTCCCCAGAACGACTTATTTACCCGTACTTTTCCCCGCGTACTTGGTTATCTCTTCTAATTACCGGTCAGTACGTTGTCAAGTAACCTCCCGATGAACTTCTGGCGCCCATGCCCCAAGATACATAACCACTTGTCATGAAGGCTTTTTCGTGAGAGCAGGGGGGCGGCTTATCTCCCGTTAGGAAACTACTTGTCGTTTTCAGAATTCCGTGATGACACATTCGCGCTTGCTGGGGATGCCTTCGTGTGCCCGCTTTTTGTGGCCGGCGGGCGGAATCGCTCAGCCTGGGTGGGCCTGAACATTAGGCAGGCCTCCTCTTGTCTCAAGAAACACAACCTTTGAGCTCAGGAGGCGGTAGCAGTAAACCGCGGATCCAGGGCTCAGGATAAGCTTCCATGCCATTGCTGGCGCCGAGCAGGGCTCCGAGGACGGCCCCCCGGTAGGCGTTGTCGCCCCCGAGGTTGGTGTTGGCGATCAGGCCCTTTTGAACATCCTGGTGGTATTTGAGAGCCAGGTATATCACGGCCGGTATTGAGTCTTCCACGTAGCAAGCGGTGCTCAACCGCCCCCCCACAACGAGCTCATCAGGTTCGGTAAGCCATTTGTCGAAAGGGTGCCCCCAAAAAGAACTCTCCTGCCTTGCAATGCCCTCCAGCAAGGCCTCCGTCAGTGGCTTGCCCCCCAGCACTTCGAGGAGCAGATCCGTCAACAGGGAAGCCGCAGCTTGCATCTTCGATGCCCGGGTGGGTCAGGGACAGGTGCTCCCAAGCGGCTTGCCTGGCCAACTCTGGATGATTTCGATAGAAAACGACAATGGGGACGATTCCCACTAAACCGCCGATGTGCTTTTCCTCCATGCCGCATTTTCGTGGAGGCACACCTCGTGCGTAGCGGCTGAAGAAATTCCGATGGCATTCCTCGATATAAGTGTCCCGGTGCCTGCCTGGTGTGGTCATGAAATCGACATATCTCTGCAGATAGTCCTCCGCATCGTAGCGACCTTTCTCGTTCAAAGATTCAATCAGCAAAGCGCACAGTTTCAGGTTCAAGGTGTTTTCCCCCGCCTTCAAGAACTGATGGTAGTGGATACCGCGGCGCCCCCAGTATTGAGCCTGCTCGTGCAGGATCTCCCCCTTTTCGTTATGCGACTGGTAGGAGGAGCGCCACAAAATGCTGTCGGGGTGGGGATTCCGAGGGGCGAGGTAATCTGTTACAAGACCATAGTCGTGCATCAGGGCGGACCTGTTGTAGTACCAGTGAACAGGCATTGCCAATGCGTCGCCGATAAAAAGACCGTAGAGGGCCGCCCGGCACCGTGATGGCAATGATCTATGCCCGGAATGGTCAGGGGGTTTTTCCACATGTTCCTTCGACAGGTTTCATCATGGCTGCAATTCCAGTCTAGGCATCCACCGATCAGCAAATCGAGGCCGTGAAATTTGATCAGAAGGCCGTTGGTATCCAATTTTGCGCCTGAGGAACAATCGAAGCATAAATGATGGTACCATTTACATCCTTCGCAGTAATCCACGAGGTCATGGAAGCCGGATCCGTCATGTCATTGGCCAGAATTAACGAGTTGGTTTTCCAAACTCCTTCCTAACGTTAAGGATTCCTTTACCCTTTTGGAAAGTAGGGCCCCGCCTTTTTTTGGGGGGGATTGCCAGCCCGATTTGCGCTTTTCGCTTATGTGAACCCTTTGCCGGATCCAATGTCCGGAGACGAAATCCGCACCAAATCCATGGCCAATGGGGACGCTCGTTCCCTTGACGACTCAAGATCCTCCGCATTATGGTAAACGTAATGTAAAAAACCGGAGAGGTAGAATATGAGGATTTTGCTTTATGCAGGCAAGGGTGGGGTGGGGAAGACCAGCGTGGCGGCGGCCACAGGGATCATCGCGTCCCAGCGGGGCCTCAAGACCATCGTGCTCTCATTGGACCCCGCCCACAGCCTGAGCGATGCGTTCGACCTCGATCGGTCTCTCATGGACAAGAACCGCGGGATGCCCATTCCCGTCGCTGAAAGACTTTCCATCCAGGAACTCGACGTCCACGAGGAAATCGCCAAGCATTGGGGCGAAGTTCACCGGTACATATCGGTTCTGCTCAACGCTTCCGGGATCGAAAATATCCTCGCTGAGGAACTGGCCGTGCTCCCCGGCATGGAAGAGATCGCCGCCCTTCTCTATGTCAATCAGTACGCAAGAGAAAAGACCTATGACCTGATCGTTCTTGACTGCGCCCCTACAGCGGAATCCATTCGCTTCATCAGCCTGCCCAAGACTCTGGAATGGTACATGAAGAAAGTGTTCCGACTGGAACGACGGCTTATGCAATACATGCGGCCAATTGCGAAGCGGCTTTCCGACATCCCTCTCCCTGAAGATTCCTACTTTGATGCCATTGAGGTCCTTTTCAAGCGCCTTCAAGGAGTAGACCTCCTACTTACCGACCCGCAAATCACCTCGGCACGCTTGGTGACAAACCTCGAAAAGATGGTGTTGCGCGAAACCCAGAGAGCGTTCATGTTTTTTTCATTGCATCAGCTTGCCATCGATGCCGTGATCGCCAACCGCATCTTCAGCGAGCTGCACGACGTGACTTTGCCTCAGGAATGGCTTGATTCTCAGCGCGAATATCAGGAACTGGCCAGGAGCTATTTCCATCCGCTGCCGCTTTTCGAAGTTCCTTATTATCAGCGGGAGGTGCTCGGATACGACCGGCTGGCTGGAGCTGGGATTGCAACTCTATGGAGACCGAAATCCAGCAGATGTGTTCCATGTGCAGCGTCCCTATGAATTCCTGCAGGAAAACGGGGCGCACGTCATCAAGGTGCACTTGCCCTTTGTGCAAAAGACTGAAATAGATCTCAGCAAGGTCGGCGATGAACTCATCATAAGACTTGGAAATTTCAAGAGGAATCTTATCTTGCCGAGGACCTTCATTCCTTTGGAAACCCGGAAAGCACAGCTTATTGGTGATGTATTGACAGTTACCTTTGGAGGAGACCATGGAGGAGAGCAGAGCGCAAGCAACCCCTGACGAGGATAAGCATGATGAGATGGCCTGCCCTTTCTGTCTTGTCATGAATACGCTGGCCAGGAGCAAAAGGAAGCACAGCGCCTTTTTCCATCATCTTACCAACGCTCAGATCGAGCTGCTTCATGCTTTCAAATCGGTCATTGATCAGCAGATCTCCAATCTGGAAGACAAGAAAAAGAACATGGCCGATACCAAGAAGGCCACCAAGATTGAGGTGGAGTGAGATGTTGCAGCGAAAAGACGCCGTCGCAGAGGACCCCGAGCCCCAGGAAAACAAAATGCGAGCAGTTGGAATTCACCTTGGCTGAGCCTCTCACACCGGAAGAAATCGAAGCAGCAAATGCGCTGCAAGAAGGATACTTCGATGAAAACGTGGATCTTTTTGAACCGCCTCTCCCCGAAGGGGTGCCGGAGCATTTGGCAGCAATTGTAAGAGCATGCCGCCTTCAACCGGGCGAACGGATGCTGGACGTGGGAACCGGAACCGGGATTCTCATTCCCTATATCCTGCAGTACCGGCCTTCCGAGATCCACGCCTGCGACCTGTCAGAGAATATGCTCCGGCGGGTGAAGCGAAAATTCCCTCAGGTAATAACCCACCATTGTGGAGGCGCCTACCTTGTTAAGGCTTGTCTTTCCTTATCTCGAAGCTTGCTTGATGATCCGGGCTCCCTCCCACCGGGTTTGGAATCTGCTCGTTGATACGTCCCGCTGGGCGGAATGGGGTCCCTCCATCCGCGCGGTCGAGTGTTCCGACCGCATCCTCACCCCGCTTTCATCAGGCCGCATCAAGACGATTCTTGGATTCTCGGCGTCTTTTGCCGTGACTCATTTCAAACCGGGCATAGCCTGGTCCTGGCGTGTCTTCGGCATTCCCGCGACGACTCACTCCGTCGAAAGTCTTGGGAAAAACCGTTGCTGCCTGCGGTTCGGGGTGCCGCTCCCGGCCTTCCCGTATCTGCTCATTTGTCTCACTGCCATGCAACGCATTGCTGATCTTGTTTCGCAAGGCCAAGGTCCCGAATCGGTTTGACAACCGCACTGGATTGTGATTTCCGCGCAGATCGGAATCAACACGTTTCCAGGATTCACTGGCCCTCCGCCTTTGCGGCAGTGGCGTTCTCTACCCGGTGAAACACCCTTGACGAGGCACTAGCCCGAAGTCTGCGGTTCCCGCTGATGCCGCTTGAAGAACTGCCAGATGAGTTGTGCCGCGTCAAATCCCCTCAATGAATCCTGATTTTCCAAGCGCTGGGTGAAATACTTCCCTGGCCACAGATGATCCCAGTCCGCCAGGGAGTAGAGCACCACGCCGCCATCCGCCATGCAGCCGCTCCAGGATTCCAGCGTCACTCTGCCATCATAGAGACTCTGTTGGCGAGGCGCGGGCATACAGCCATTGTTCTTGACCCAGAACGCGAGCGATTCGCTCACCGACACGAAGGTACGATCATGGCGTTTGCGCAGGCTCCGGCCACCCGCGTAAGGCACAGCCTGGTCGTTTAGACCATGAAAAACGATCAGCGGCACTGGTCGTGCCGGCTGGGGGATACGCCATTCAGCCTCTTCAGCCGACGGCTTGCCACCGATAGCGCCGGCCACCACCGCAATGGCCGCCACCGTATCCGATCTCTCCGCAGCAAAGCGGTAGGTCAACATGCCCCCGTTGGAATTCCCCACCATGTAGATGCGGCTCCGATCCACTTTAAGCCGGGCGCTGACGTCATCGATGACGCGGGCAATAAAATTGACATCATCGAGGTCGCTTTTCAGGGCCTTGCCGCAGCAGTGGCCGGAATTCCAATGCTGAAGAAAGCCCAGCAAACCGAAACCTTCGGGGTACACGACGACAAATCCCTCACGATCAGCCAGTTCGCTAAAACCGCTGTGTTTTTCCATTTCCTTGGCGGTGCTGAAGGCACCATGAACCACGACGATCAGGGGAAGTGCTCCGGCTCCCGAGTATCCGCTCGGCACATGCACCCGATAACTGCGCCGCAGCCCATGCGCTCGCTCGTCGGTTTTCACCTGGTAGCTGCCGGCGCCCGACATATCATGCGCTGGCATGCTGGCCATACACCCAAGCAAGCCAATAACGATGACCATGCAACCGATCCCGCTTTTCATGTCGCATCCTGATTTGGCACATCTTTGCAAGGTCCAAGACCACATGTAGTTGATTCGCCTTCCTTTGGGTTCCCATTAGGTGGCGGACCTGCCCCACCGTCACCTTTTCCATGGCTAAGTTCAAAGCATGGCCCTAGGGGGTAACGACCATCTGCCTTGAGGTCAGTTCGGGCGAAGATGTTTGGCGCAGGGGAAGGATTTCCCCGATGTTCAGGAGCATAAACCTGGAGGGATCGAGGCTTCCATCCTTGATGTTCCTCATCAAATCCAGGGCCGCAAGGCCGGGGGGCTCGTCCCCCAAGGCAAAGGTCCCCCACTGGGTGGGGATGAAATACTTCGCTCCAAGATCACGGAATGCCTGGAGAGCTTCCGGAATATTCATGTGGGCGTAGTGCATGAACCATCGCGGATGGTAGGCGGTGGTCGCGAGCAGGGCGTAATCTATCTGTGGGAATCGCCTTCCGATTTCTCCGTAGCCCATGAAGTATCCGCTGTCTCCGCCGTAATAGACCGAGGTTTCCGGTGTGATCAGCAGATAACTGACCCAAAGTGTTTCGTTGTACCCCTGGCCGATGCGCCTCGACCAGTGCTGTGCCGGGAGGCAGACCAGCTTCCTGCCGGCCCCCAGATCGACTTCCTGCCACCAGTCCAGCTCCTGAATCGGTCCATTGTGGAAGGTTGCTACAAGTTCCCTGACACCGAGGGGGACATAGATCCGGGAATCCCGAGGCAGGGAGCGGATACTGTCTTCGTCGAGGTGATCGTAGTGATTGTGGGAAATCAGCACGTTCAATCGCGGGGTGAGGTCGCGCAATTCATCGCCGGTTATCGCCGGCGGGGTGATGCGTTTCGGGAGGAGCGCTCTCTCAGAAAGCATCGGGTCGGTGATCCAGTATTCTCCCTGAATACGCAGGAGAAAGGTCCCGTGCCCGATCCACGTAATGAAATCCCCTTCCGGCCTGGCGCGAATCCTTTTGCTCAGATCCGGAATGAACCTGGGGCTGAAGTTCTTCTCTTCCTCCGAGTACAAGGTATTGCTCGACAGCCTCCATTTCAGGAACCGCAAGAGACCGCCGTGTTCCATGGGCATCCAGGGATTGAAATGGCGCCCGGCTTCAAAATGAGGCGCATAAAGCATTTCGGTGCTCTGACCTTCCACCTTCTGTCGCCATGCCACCTCATCAAAAGCAGCCGGGTTGTGCATGCAGGATAGGAACAACAGTACTCCCAAGATGCTTAGAAGAGGTAAAATCCATAATCTTTTCATAGCCATGCCATCTTGATGGAATCCAGTTCACCAAACCTTATTACAGCTCCACTCAACTGGGTATCCGAAATCATCCGTTCACAACTCTGGCGGAAGTCGGATTCAGCCCTCTCAAAGCTTCCTGGACCCCGGCCTTGGCCGGGGTGATGGTTCGTTTGTCGGTCACTTTCTTCTGTGGACGCGCGCTAAGTTCACCCAAGAATTCATTTCCCGCCTTATCCCTGACCCAGGAGGTCGCGGGGACCTCCTGGCTATTGGATTTCATGCCGTGGCTTTCGCACCTGCCGCTTTACCAACCTTATACGTGATTCCTAAGCTGTAATTCGATGGGGTGGGGATGAAGATAGTACTGGACCTTTAAGTACGGCTGGTCATATTTGCGGACATAGTGATTGATAAGGGTAATCGGAACGATGAGGGGAAGGTTCCCCTGATGGTAATATTCTATAACTTCCAGAAGCTCCTCCTTTTCATCTGTTGATAGCTGCTTCTTGAAATAGCCCATCAAGTGTTGCAGTACGTTGGTGTTCTTTTTCGTGGTCGCTTTAAGCTTGAGGGCTTCCATCAGCAGTGTCTGATACTGCAGAAAGAGCATATCAGACGGAAGCTCTTTCGCCCTTCGCCACTAATTTGCCAATAGTGCTGCTGTGTTTGGGGCTGTGGGCCATAATCAGCAGCTTGTGCCGCGTGTGGAAGTCAACCAGGTGGCTTAGCGCTTTGCCTCGTTCCACCATCTCACGCCAGCGCTTGAACACAAAGATCCGTTCAATGAAGCTTTCGCGCAGCACCGGATCATGCAGTCGGCCTTCATCTTCCACCGGAATCAGCGGAAAGTGCTGCATAAAGATGGATGCGAAAAGCCCACTGCCCACCTTCCGGGGCATGCCATTCGAGTCGAAGACGTTAACTCGTTCCATGCCGCTGCTGGGTGAATTGCTTTTGAAGATGAAACCGCACAGGTTCGCTTGCTCCAGTTCTTCGACGCGCCGCTTGGCCCATGCGGTCATCTGGTCGGTGACGTCCCGTTTGGTTCGAGTGGTCACGAGCCTCGGCGCTTGCGGGTCACCTTCCAGATGCATTGATTCTCGTGGTACACCCAGACCACACTCCACCTCGGGACAGACACCGGCATATTCCACGTAACGCCCCAGTGTATCCCTTAAAAAGCGGTCCAGTTTATGTCCACCATCATACCTCACCGGTTCACCGAGCAGGCAGGTGCTGACACCCAGGATGATTTTTTCCACGATCGTATCCAGTTCTTTTGACCTTGGGTGGAGAATGAACATCAACTGAAAAAAGAATGACCTGACGCAGGCATGAGAACTTCCGTGATGTCCCGCCCGTTCACAGCCAGGAACCGCCCGCACACCAGTATCGAGTTTATCATGGCTGATGAAAACTGCAATTTCAAGTCTTATGGAGGGTGTCCAAGCAGATTGGCAACTTCCCCTGGTGTGCCATTCCGCCGCCAAAACGCATCCCGGCTCTACGAAAGCGCTTCGACCCCCTCTCAGCGGTGGTGAGGAACTGTTGTGCTTGCCGGACACCCTATCCTATCTTCAAAGGAGACCCGGTGAAGCAATGAAGAAAGAGGTCGGGTTTTTGCCGGGTCTGTTCAATGCGCTATTGACGCAGATCCTATTCCTGGGATTATCAATGGGGGCTTTGGTGTCTCAAGAAAGATGCTTATGTTATACTCAATCTGGGTGGTTAGCCGTTGGCTGTCAGCCATCAGCAGAGGAACCAGCGGCCGTTGCACATTGACAGCTCGCACCCGGCAGGTGAGCGCGAGGATTCCATAACCTGCCGGGACTGTTGAGCTAACTGCCAACGGCTAAGACCTAATCGCTCAATTAAGGCTGCAACCCAATCGCAGAAGCACTGACCCAACTGAACTGGCCCAAATCCGGCAATTTGAGCATGACAATCGAGGTGAGGCAACGTGCACAAGGGGTCAATCTACACATCGGAGCTGATACGCATATGAGCAACCTTCAAGCAACCGTGCTCCTGACGGGAGTGACAGGATTTGTTGGTGGCAGACTGGTGCACACCCTGATTGCCAATGGCGTCAGACCACGCTGCCTGGTACGCTCGGCCGAACGATTCAAGAGACAATTCGTTCTGCATGACAAGGTCGAGATCGTCGAGGCGGATTTGCTCAATCCAGCAAAACTGGCTACCGCGCTGCAGGGGATTGATACCGCCTATTATCTGATTCACTCCATGGGAGGCCGCACCTTTCGGGAAAATAGGCTTTTCGCGGAAAGAGACCGTGCGGCGGCGCAAAACTTTATCCGAGCTTCTGACGAGGCCGGTATCCGGCGCGTGATTTACCTTGGGGGATTGGGGGAAGTGGGCGCGGGTCTATCAAAGCATCTTGCGAGCCGGCAGGAAGTGGGTAGGATCCTGCACTCGGGCAAGGTCAGCGCCACTGCTCTAAGAGCCGCCAACATCATCGGAGCAGGTGGCGCCCCTTTTGAGATGCTTCGTTACCTCGTGGAGCGCCTCCCGGTTCTCATTTGCCCGAGATGGGTCAACACGCGCTGCCAGCCCATCGATGTCAACGATGCCGTTGCCTACCTGTTCGGCTGCCTCACGAATCCCGACACCGCTGGTCTTGAGCTTGACATCGGGGGGCCGGATATCATCACCTATCGGGAAATGATGCGCATCTATATTCGCGTGCGAGGCCTCAAACGTCTGATCATAACCGTACCGGTCCTCACCCCCCACCTCTCTGCCCTGTGGATCAACTTGATGACTCCGGTCCCCTCGGGCGTGGTGATTCCTCTTCTGGAAGGGTTGAAGAACGAGGTCATCTGCAGAGACAATCGCATACGCGAGCTTGTTCCGCTCACCTTGACTCCCATGGAGGTCTCCATCTGCAATGCCCTTCGGGAGGTGGAGAAGGGCCCGGGAAAGATCGCATCAACACAGGCTTGCTTCCTCCGGGAAGGTTCGTAGAAGGCTGTCCAAGGATTTCCTTGCCGTCATTTCGAGCGGCGCGTGGCGAACTGATGAGTATTCTGTGGTAGCCGCATTTGCCAGGGGAGAAGTGGTGGACCCAGTTCCAGCAGAACGAATAAGATCTGTCAATAATTCGCCGGTCAATACTAAAGGCGAGTTTGTGCTGTACTGGATGATCGCTTTCCGCAGGGCGCAGTGGAACTTTAGCCTCGAACGCGCAGCCGAATGGGCGCAGGAGCTGAGGAAGCCCCTTGTGGTTTTGGAAGCGTTGCGCTGCGATTACCCTTGGGCCAGTGCCAGGCTGCACTGTTTTATACTCGAAGGCATGCGGGACAACCAGGATCAGTTCGGTGATACCGCCGCTTTCTACTATCCCTTTGTTGAACGCAAGAAAGGCGAGGGCAAGGGGCTGATCAGGGCGCTGGCTTCCAGAGCATCCGTTGTCATCACCGATGATTATCCCGCATTCTTCCTGCCCCGCATGATCATGGCAGCGGCAAAGGATTTGCCGGTGAAGATGGAAGCTGTGGATTCCAACGGTCTTCTGCCGCTCACCGCAACGGATAAAGAATTCAAGACGGCTTACTCTTTCAGAAGGTTCCTTCAAGCCGAACTTCCCGGCCAATTCGATCGGTTCCCCAAACAGGACCCCCTGGAGGCACTCTCCGTGCCGGCTTTGCCGGGGTTTCCCGCCGACATTGCCAGGCGGTGGCCGGTGGCGCCCAGAGACCTCCTCGATGTCTCACCCGGAGCCGTTGACGCTTTGCCGGTCGATCACAGGGTGGAAGCAGTGGAAACCCATGGGGGCTCTGCCGCTGCAAAGGCCAGGCTGGGAGACTTCCTGCGGTGCAAACTACAGCGGTACCATGTGGACCGAAATCATCCGGATGAAGAGGTGGCGAGCGGGCTTTCGCCCTATCTTCACTTCGGACACATTTCTGCTCACGAGATCTTTAGTACTCTAAGAGACTTGGAAGAGTGGTCCCCAGGGCGTCTTTCCTTCAAGGCTTCCGGGCAGCGAGCAGGATGGTGGGGCATGAGTGAAGGGGCGGAAGCCTTCCTCGATCAATTCATCACCTGGCGGGAGCTTGGGTTCAACATGTGCTGCAAGCGGGACGACTACGATCGGTTCGAATCGCTTCCCGACTGGGCGCTGAAAGAGCTCCTGTCCGCACAAACATGACCATCGCCCTTACACCTATGCCTTGGAAGAGTTTGCCTCCGCCAAAACGCATGACCCCCTCTGGAATGCGGCACAGCGCCAGCTCCTGCAGGACGGTGTGATCCACAACTACCTGCGCATGCTCTGGGGCAAGAAGATCCTCGAGTGGTCCTCCTCGCCACAAGAGGCCCTCAGCATCATGATCGAACTCAACAACAAGTACGCCCTGGATGGCAGAGACCCGAACTCCTACACCGGTATCTTTTGGGTGCTGGGTCGTTATGACAGGCCTTTTGGCCCGGCAAGACCGATCTTTGGAACGATTCGCTATATGAGCTCTGCCAACACCATGAGAAAGCTCAAGCTCACCGATTACCTGCACCGCTATGGTGATGGGGAGGGCTAATGGGTGAGACGGGAGCCGGGGCGCGGTTGATTCCACCCGGCCGTCCCATGATCCGGATGTCCTCCCGGGCCGTCGAGGCGGTCTGTTGGATTGACGCGTCCGCTGAGGCTGTCTGGGAATTGCTGGTCGATACGGCCCGCTGGCTGGAGTGGGGCCCCTCCATCCTGGGCGTCCAGTGCTCTGGCCGTTTCATTGCCAGCGATTCTTCCGGGCAAGTGCAAACCATCCTTGGCTGCTGGCTGCCGTTTGTGGTGACCGAATTTGAGGCCGGTCGCTACTGGTCATGGAAGGTGCTGGGAATCCGGGCAACCGGCCACCGCGTTGAGCCCATCGGAGATGCCCAATGTCACCCGGTATTCGAAGTGCCCCTGTGCCTCGCACCCTATGTGCTGGTTTGCAGAATGGCAGTGAAACGGATTGCTCGAATCGCCGAGGAACGGGGAACCAAGTGAGGATATTCCGGCATGTCATTGTGTTCGCATGATTCCATGCTCCTGTTGGCCTCTTTGATGGTGGTGGCCGCTCTGTCCTTTGGATGCAAAGGGGATCAATCCGCTCGCTCCGGCGGGGGAAACCGTGCACTTGCCGGGTGCCCTGGTGGCCCACGCTCTGGATCTGTCCGGCCACCCGGCGGCTTCCCGCAATTTTTTCCGGTTCATCGCTCAGCTTATGCAACCCGAAGGATGCCTCCTGCATAAGTTCAACCCCGACGGGACCCTGGCTTCTTCCTGGCATCCCTGGTATCTCGAAGGAGAACCACAGCTACCGATACCGGAGGATTCCACCGCACTGGTGGTGTGGGCCCTGTGGCAACACTTCGTATGGTACCGGGACTTGGATCTGATCAAGGGGCTCTACCGCCCCCTGGTCAAGAAGACAGCGGATTTCATGTGCCGGTACCGCGACCCGGAGACGGGATTGCCGGCGCCCTCTTACGATTTGTGGGAGGAGCGCAAGGGAATCTTGGGTTTCACGGTGGGTGCCGTGTTTGGAGGACTGACTGCGGCGTCCCTGTTCTGCAAGGTGTTCGGGGAAGAGGACCGCGCCGCTCACCTATCAGAAGATTGCTGCAGAAATCAGGGATGCTGCATCGCGTCATCTGTGGCGGGAGGACTTACAGCGCTTTTGCCGCATGATCCATCGCAACGCGCACGGCAACTGGGAAATCGACGCGGTTTGCGACTCCAGCCTCTGGGGTCTCTTTGCCTTTGGCCTCTACCGCGCCGATGATCCGCGGATCATGGCAACCATGGCAGCCTTGAAAGAAAGGCTTTGGGTTCGGACCCCACTAGGGGGTATGGCGCGTTACGAAAACGATGCCTACCACCAAGTGAGCAAAGATCTACCCGGTAATCCCTGGTTCATCTGCACCCTGTGGCTGGCCGACTACTACTTGGAGCGAGGCCTTGGTGATGAGGATATTACGGAGGCAATCAACTTGATTTCTTGGGTCGCCGAGAAGGCGCTACCCTCGGGTGTTCTAGCAGAGCAGCTGAACCCGATCACGGGCGAACCGCTTTCGGTATCGCCCCTCACCTGGAGCCACGCCACCTATATTACCACCGTCCATCGCCTGCTGCGACGGCTGGCTGAGAAGGGAGCCCTGATGGAAGGGCAAGCGGCGCACCTGTTCTATCCACCCACTCCGGACTGGATCACCGGCCTCTATCATCAAGCCTGTGGCTCGATCCACGGCCATTGCCGTGTCTAGGGCTGGTCTTTTGGGGATTTCCTCCACAGCCCATCCGGTTTTCCTCCCCCCGATCACGAACCGGTAGACAAACCCGCCGCTATCCTCCCGCTGAGGCCGGTGCAACAAAGGCCTCATTCCATAAGCGGAGTGAACGGCCCCGTTCCGTCGCGTTGGCTCACCGCAGTTCATAGAACACACCTTGCCGGTTCCCTGTTTGCCTTCACAATGGAATGGGTTATTACTGTCCTGAACTCTTGCTGATGGAGATCCCATGCCGTCTCTGAACGCCACCTTTCGCATCGTCTGCTGCACCGTCCTCGTGGCGGCGCTGAGCGGCCTGCCGTCCCGCTCCTACGCCCTGACAATCGAGAATGCCACCTTTGCCAAGAGCATCACCATCGGAGACCAGTGGGTTCCCCTACACGGTGCAGCGTTGCTGCGCTGGCAGAAGCTGGTGAAAGTCTACGTGGCGGCGCTTTATCTGCCTGAGCAAACCAAGCCTTCAGAGGCGTTGTCCGACATCCCCAAACGGCTTGAGATCAGTTATCTGGTCGCCATCAAGGGGGCTGACTTCGGTAGGGCGGCCGAGCAGATCCTGGCGCGCAACGTTCCTGGGGCAGAGCTGGCAGGGCTGCGCAGCCGCATCGACCGCCTCAACGCTGTCTACCGTAATATCAAACCTGGTGACCGCTACGCCCTGACCTACCAACCGGGGAAGGGCACTGAGCTTTCCTGGAACAAGGAGCCGCTCATCACCATCGAGGGGGCCGATTTTGCCGCTGCCTATTTCGGCATTTGGCTTGGCAGCAAACCGCTGGACGACAAAGTGAAGAAGGCGCTTTTGCGGAAAAGGTAGCGCAATCCGCCCATTTCGGAGCTTCCACTCCAACCTGGAACAGGTTCGCGAACTGGGCTGCCCGGGTCAATTCATCCTGATTTGGGACTAGTACATGTGCTACTTGTGAGGGGGGCTTTGAAAAGCGATTCACCGGGATCGAGAAACGGTTGCACGCTCGGCCGGAATGCAAGCAGGAACCACTGCTACCGGCTCTGGACTGAGGTCAAACAAGAATCCGTGTCGTGCTGAGTACTAAGGAGAACATCCATGAAAATACCGGTCGTACTTCTTGCGCTAGCTCTAATTACCGGCTGCGCTGCATCCTTGCCGCCGCTCAGGACCGTCGAGCGGGTCGACATCAAGCGCTTCATGGGCGCCTGGTATGTCATCGCCTGCTATCCCCACCTTCATTGAGACTGATGCTTTCAACGCCGTCGAATCCTACGGGCTTGATGCCGACGGCACCATCAACACCACTTTCACCTTCCGCAAAGGCGCCTTCGATGGGCCGCTCAAGACCTACAACCCGCGCGGCTTTATCGTCGATACCGCATCCAATGCCACTTGGGGGATGCGGTTCATCTGGCCCATCAAGGCCGAATACCTGATTACCCATCTCAGCGATGACTACAGCCAAACCGTCATCGGCCGCAACAAACGCGACTATGTCTGGATCATGGCTCGTACCCCGCAGATTCCGGAGGCTGATTATCAGCGGATTGTGGCCGAACTGGCCGCCCAGGGATACGATGTGACGAAACTGCGGAAGGTGCCCCAGCGCTGGCCGGAACAGAGAACATGACGACCCTCATGACGCATTGTCGATAAACATGGTTTGCAAAAAGTAACCATTGCATCGCGGTAAGAGCCGCATACCCTTTCCTCCACCTCTCCCTCCCGCCGAGGGACGGCGGCTTACCAACCGATTTAAGGCGGGAACCTTCGCGGTAATGTAAGAGTGAATCTGCTATGATCAGGAAAATCATCAACCTCACGCTCTTTCAAGCAGCCTGGTTCGCCGCCGTCTTGGGGGCGGCCGGAGGGGCGCCCTGGCTCGGGCCGTTGGCTTTGGTGCCGGTGCTGGCAGTCCACCTGTCATTGACGGGTGATCGGCAGGGAGAGCTGAAGCTGCTCCTGGCCGCCGGTCTGCTCGGGTTCCTTTACGACACCGCACTGGTGAACGCCGGCGTTTTTTCCCCACTTCGGCATCTGGCGCCGCACCCCTTTAGTCCCCCCTGGATGATCGGTCTCTGGATGAACTTCGCCGCCACCCTCAATGTATCCATGGCCTGGCTGCGGGGGCGTTACCTTCTGGCCGCGGTCTTCGGCGCCATCGGCGGCCCCCTGGCCTACTACAGTGGGGCGAAGTTGGGGGCGACCGAGGCGCTGCCATCCCTGAACGGTATGCTGGTGCTGGCGGTCGGGTGGGGGGTGATGACGCCGCTGCTGGTCTGGCTGGCGCGCGTATGTGCGGGTAGGGCTGAGCGCAATGGATGAGGTAGTGAGTTTCGAGCATACCTTACGTGATTCGTTTCTTTGAGAACTGAATCACCTGCAACATCGTTAGGAATCGGGCCAACCGCATGACTACCTGAGAATGCCAAGCGTGAGCTACACTCATCGCGGAGCCGAGCCACCAGCTTCCTGCCGTGTGCCCGGTGCCGGCCCCCACCACGTCCCCTGGGCGTAGCACCGTTTCGAAGTCGGCGCGTTTGCTGTTCACGAAGTACAGCTCCACCGAATAAAGCGTCCATAATCCCAGGTCGTCATTCCCGCATGCTCTTGGCGGGAATCCAGAAGAAGAGCCTGGCATGCCCGCCTTCGCGGGCATGACGGGTGGATATCGGACACCCATTGCGGGGATTTTCATTCCCACCCAGTGGGGGACCTTCCAACTGGGGGATGAGCCCCCCGGCTATCCGGCCCTAGACCTGATGAAGACCATCGAGGAGAGAAAGCTCGACCCCTCCCGGTTCCTCCTCTTGGACATCGGGGAGATCCGTCCCATCCGACCAGTGGGAAAGGGAGCCTATTCGGGAGACGGCTGAGTCGCTGATTCGCTTCCCTGGTTCCCAAGCTGGAGCTTGGGAACCAGGGACGGTGAAACACGGGTAAACAAGTATCGTTCATGATCGTTAGTCTGAAGGTTGGATGAAGTGAAAGGATTTGACTATGAAAAGATCTTCCGGTTTCAAACAACATTGCTTGCAGTCTACTGTCGCAGTCTTGTTCTTGCTGAACCTTGGCCTTTTGGCGAACTTGACCGAAGCAGCCGGGATCAAGGACTCGGAGTCGGCAACCCATGGGAGTGAGGATGCTCTTCACCAGATTGTGGACACGTACAAGTTTCCCGGGTTTCGAGATTGTTCAGTTCAATCTGCCGGTGTTGAGCCACTACTCCTACCTGCTGGTTTCCGGCAAGGAGGCGCTCGTGGTTGACCCGGACCGGGATATCAACGGCTACCTCGACCATGCGAAAAAGCACGGTCTGACGATTAAGGGCGTCTTTCTCACCCACTCCCACGCCGACTTTGTAGCCGGCCATCTGGAATTGGTCAGGTCATTGAAGGTGCCTGATCTACCAAAATGCGGCCAGCGGCGCGAAATATAAAATCGAAGCGCTTCAGGAAGGCTCCTCATTTAAAGTGGGCGTTGCCACGGTAAAAGTCATGGTGACTCCCGGCCACACGCCTGACGGCATGTGCGGTTTGGTTTTCTCCGAGGGGGATGCACAGCCAAAGGCCATTTTTACTGGTGACACCTTGTTCGTGGGCTCCATTGGAAGGCCGGATCTGCTCGAAGGGAAAATGACGGCTGCCACCCTGGCCTCCATGAGCTTCGATACCTGGCACAATAAGCTGTCCAAACTGCCGGACACGGTCGTGGTGCTGCCTGCGCACGGTGCGGGATCTTTGTGCGGCGCCCACCTGTCCGACGACCCTGCATCAACCATCGGCAGGGAAAGGTCGTCCAATCCCTACCTGCAGCACAAGGGCCGGAGTGAGTTCATCTCGGCGGTGCTGGAAGGTCTGCCCGAAGCGCCGCAGTACTTCAAACACAACGCGGCCATGAACCGCGAAGGACCGCCGCTGGTATCCTGGGATGCCGCGCCCGCGCAGGCAAAGGTGGATGAATCCATCACCAGGGTGGAAGAACAATGGCTGGTGGACCTGCGGGATGCTAAGCTGTACGCCGACGGGCATGTGCCCGGGTCAATAAACATCGGACTGCGCGGACGGCTGGAAAGTTGGGTGGGCATCATGGTGCCGTGGAAGGCGCCGATGGTGCTGATCGGCTCCCCGGCGGAAATCAAGGAGGCGGTCTTCCGTCTGCATCGGGTGGCCTACACGGGATCGGTGTTGCCGTTCGAAGTCTGGACCAAAGCCGGCCTGCCTCTTGCCAAGAGCGGGACCATCAAGCCCGGCGAGCTCTACGCCCAAATGCAGGACGGCAGCGCTCCGATCATCGTGGACGTGCGGATGCCCAACGAATGGATGGCCCTGCGCATCGGCACGGTGGTGAATTTGCCCATCAACCACCTGGCTGAGCTTTCGGGCAAACTCGATCCGAGCTTGCCGGTTGTGGCGGTCTGCAACAGTGCGTACCGGTCGAGCCTGGCGGTAGGCATCCTGCAGCGTAAAGGATTCAAGCAGGTTTCCAGCCTCGAGGGGGGCAGCGCGGCCTGGATTGAAGCGGGCTATCCGGTATTCGGCAGCGAACAGAAAGCCACCGTCTCCGCTGCACCCAAACGTCAGGTTCACCTTGCGGAGCGGATTTCTCCAGCGGATTTGAATCGGCTGATGAAGGATATGCCCGGGACGTTCGATCTGGTGGACATTCGCCCGCCGGAGGCCTTCCAGGATTATGCCTTGCCTGGATCGACCAATGCCGACCTGGCCGATGTCTTGTCGAACGCTGCGTATCTTACGGGTGCAGGGCCGCTGATCATCGTGGATCGCGACGGCTCGCTGGCGATGATGGTCGCCGGCATTCTTTCACAGAAGACCAAGCGGCCGATCAAGGCTTTGCACGGCGGGCTCGATGGTTTCTGGGAAGAGACCGAGCTGAAGAGTGCGGTGCGGGCGGTCCCGCTTCCCGGCGGTGGCTCAAAACTCAAGGGGGCTCCGGCGCCATCCCCGGTCCCGCAGTCGGCGACTCCTTCGCCCCCTCCGGTTGCTCCTGCCACTCCCAAGAAGAAGTCAGCCGGTTGCTGAGTCGTTTTACATTGATAGAGCATGACCTCTCTCCACGAAGAGCACCAAGGACACAAAATGATTTCTTCTTGTGTCTTTACCATCCTTCCTTTGCCTTCGTGGCTGAAAAAACGTCGAAATGACCTCAAGTTCTTCTTGGATGCTTGCTAACCCGTCGACGAAGAGGAATCGATCATGAATCCTAGCCAATCCGTTCCTTCAAATGGTCCCAGGCCATACATGAACCCGTATCTGGCCGGCTTGATGCTGGGCTTTGTGCTTTTGGCCAGCTTCCTGATTCTGGGAGTCGGTCTCGGAGCTTCCGCCGGCATCGCCCGTGTTGGCGCCACGGTGCAAGGCATACTGATGCCGCAGCATGTTGCCGACAGTGCCTACTTCGGTTCCTGGGGCAGGAATCCGCTGAGGTACTATCTGGTCTTCATGTTTGTCGGCACCCTCATGGGGGGCTTGGTGTCCGCCATTCTGGGGCGCCGCATCCAGTTGCAACTCGAGCGTGGGCCAACGGCTTCGCCCAAACTGCGCATTCTGATGGCGCTGGTGGGCGGGATCCTGGCGGGCTTTGCCAGCCGCCTGGCTTCCGGGTGCACCTCCGGCCAGGCGCTTACCGGTGGGGCGATGCTGGCCAGCGGCAGTCTGCTCTTTCTCGTATCCCTCTTTGCCAGTGGTTATGCCGCGGCATGGTTTGCCAGGAGGCAATGGTCATGATCACAACCTTCTTTGGCAGCGATGCTTTGGGCAGCAGCGCAGCGCTGGTGGTTTCGCTGCTGTTGGGTTTCGGCTTTGGGTTTGCGCTCGAACGGGCGGGCTTCGGAAGCTCCAAAAAGCTGGCCGGGATCTTCTATCTTCGCGACATGACGGTGCTGCGAGTCATGTTTACGGCCATGATTACGGCGATGCTCGGCCTGCACCTGGCCCTCTCGCTGGGCATCATCACATCCGACCAGATCTACTTTCTGCCCACCGTGTACGGCGCACAAATTGTGGGGGGGCTGCTATTTGGTGTTGGGTTTGCCCTGGGCTGCTGGTGTCCGGGCACGGCTGCCGTGGGCCTGGCTTCCGGACGCCTCGATGCGCTGATTTTTCTTTTCGGGGCGGCCCTTGGAAGTGTCCTCTTCAACGAGCTCTACAGCCTGCTGGAGCCCCTTTACACCTGGGGTGAGAGCGGGGTTAAATTCGTATGGGCGGCCATGGGTCTGTCCGCTCCGTTTTTTGCTCTGATCTTTTCGGGTTTTGGCGTGGCCGCATTCTGGTTCTCGGAGTGGATCGAGAGGAGAATTGCGGGTGCCGGCCCCTACTTCGGCAGTCCCTTCCTGAAAGCCTTCAGCGTGGCCATTCTGGTCAGTGCGTTTGCCGTAGCGGTGCTGCCGCCGGTCGGCACCGAACAGGCACGCTCGCAGGCCGGTCCTGCCACCGAGGCGGCCATGCTCCAGGCCATGGAAGCTGGAGAAGATCACGTTGAGCCGGAAGCACTCGCGGACCGCATCATGGCCGGCGAACCGTCCCTGCTGCTGGTGGACATCCGAACTCCGTCTGAATATGCGAGCTTTCACATCAAAGGCGCCGTGAACGTCGCCGCCGTCGACCTGCCTGAAATCCTCGCTCCCCACAAGAACAAGGGAACCGTCGTCCTCTATTCAAACGGCATGACCCACCCCGCGCAGGCTCGAGACGCGTTGGCGCGCATGGGTTTTGACAACCTTTATCTGCTCACCGATGGTTTGCAGGGGTTCATGGAGCGCGTCCTGAAGCCCGTATCGCTCCGAGAAGCGCCTCTGACTGCCGACATGACGGCTCAAGTGAAGGCGTGGCGCAACTTTTTCCTCAGCGATGCCGCTGCCCGGACCACTGCCTCGGAAGCAAATATCAGCGGCGTCCCCGGGCTGGTCGAGACGGCATGGCTGAACGAGAACCTGGGGCGCGGCGATGTGCGCATCATCGACGTGCGTTCCCAGCCGGCCTACAACAGTGGCCACATCCCCGGTTCGGTGCGGATGGACCCGGAGCACTTCCGCGGGGCGATTGGCGGCGTGTCGTCGATGCTGCTGCCCGCCGATATGATTGCTCGACACCTCGGTCTCCTGGGCATCAGGCCGGAGACGACGGTCATCATCGTGCCGAGCGAGAAGCTCCAGGACGCAACGCTCGTGGGAATTGCCCTGGAACGGGTCGGGCACTGGCGTTACGCCATTCTCAACGGGGGTTGGGAAAAGTGGCAGGGGGAACATCTGCCGGTTGACACCAAGCTGCCTGCCTTCACCGCTAAGGATTATCCGGTGCCTCGGCAGGCGGATGCGTTTACCGTGGATTACCTGACCGTGCTGGAACACTCGCAGCGCAGGAGCGCCGTTATTCTCGATGTGCGCCCGGCAGACTTCTACTCGGGTGTAAAGTCCGATGAAGCACGTGCCGGGCATATTCCGGGCGCTGTCAACCGGCCGTTTAATGCTGACCTGGCAACACGTGACGGCGTCACGAGCTTCAAGCCGGTGGCAGAGCTTGAAGAAGCCTACGCCAGGTTGATCCCCTCCAAAGACTCAACGGTGGTGGTCACCTGCCGCACGGGTCATCAAGCCAGTCAGACTCGATTTGTGCTCCAGCACCTGCTGGGTTACCGTAATGTCTTGTGGTACGACGGGGGTTGGGCGGAATGGGCCAGCCGGCCGGAATTGCCGGTGGAAACGACGCGGTGAACGGGATCGGCCGCCGGAGGACCCGGAAAACTGCCTTCGGTGCAGGCGCGTTTCCTGCGATGAAGAGTTCAGCGTTTCACCCTCCTGACCCACCATTTTTCAATTTCCACAATGATGTGGGCAAAAACTCCGACGGCAAAGACTCTTACCCATGAATCCCAGCCGATGGGAGCGCTGTGGAAAAAGCGGTTCATGAATGGAACGTGAGTGAATGCCACCTGAAGAGCGATCATGCCGGCAATGCCCAAGAGAACCCAGATGTTTTGAAGCGGGTTGGTGCGGAACGACGCCCCATGCAGTGACCGACAGTTGAGGAGGTAAAGGGTGGAGATGACGGCGAACGCATTGACGGCAACGGTGCGTGCTTGTGCTTGTGATGCTCCCGAGATCTCTTCCCATTCAAACAGCCCGAAGGCCGCACACAGAAGAAGAAATCCCACGAGCAGGATTCGGAAGATCAGTTCTTTTGAGAGAATCGGGTTGCGAGGATTTTGTGGCGCCCTTGCCATGATGCCGCGCTCTTTTGGTTCGAAAGCGAGCATGAGTCCCAGGGAGCCTGCAGTGGTCATATTGATCCAGAGACTTTGAACGGGGAGGATGGGGAGGTGTTCTCCCGCAAGGACTGCTGCAAGAATCACCATACCCTGCCCCAGGTTTGTGGGAAGGGCCCAGACAAGAAACTTCACGAGGTTGTCAAACACGCATCGACCTTCCTCCACCGCCGCCTGTATGGATGCAAAATTGTCGTCGGTGAGCACCATGTCAGCGGACTCCTTGGCGACCTCTGTTCCCGTGATCCCCATGGCCACCCCGATGTCTGCCTGTCTGAGTGCAGGAGCATCGTTCACTCCGTCTCCGGTCATGGCCACGATTTCCCCTCGTGCCTGAAGGGCTCTCACGAGCCGGAGCTTCTGCTCCGGGGAGACCCGGGCAAACACCTCGGTTTCAGGCACGGTGTCGATGAGTTCCTGGTCGGAGAGGTCTTCCAGTTGACTGCCGCTGAGGACATGACATTCGGGGCTACAGCTTCCAGGGTTCAGATAGAGTCCGATTTGTTGAGCAATGGCAGATGCGGTGAGGGCGTGGTCCCCGGTAATCATCTTGACCTGTATTCCAGCCCCCTGACAAGCATGTACCGCATCGATCGCCTCTTTTCGAGGTGGATCGATCATCCCCTGAAGGCCAAGGAAAACGAGCCCCTCTCCAATGTCCTCATGGGAGAGGGAATTCTTTTCCCTTTCCACCTCTCTTGTGGCGAAGGCCAGAACCCGTAGGCCCTTTCTGGCCATCGTGTCCGCTTGAGAACGGACTTGCTCCTCGTCCAGGGGGACCCGTGCGCCCGAGATATCCGAAGTGTATTTGCAGCGTGCCAGGATCGATTCCAGCGAACCCTTTACGAAGACTTGATGAGGGGCCTGGGGGTCTTGTGCATGGATGGTTGCCATATACTGGTGTTGCGATTCAAAGGGGATGGAATCCAGTCTGGGATAGGAGGCCTTTTCCCCTTCTTCCATCATTCCGATCTTCTTGGCAGCGACGATGAGGGCTCCTTCGGTCGGATCGCCTTCCACAGCCCAGCGACCTTCCTTCTGGATGAGGCGCGAATCATTGCACAGGAGGCCGGCTCTGAGACACTCCACCAGGGCCGGAGACGAAGCTCCCTTTCTTGATCGGTCCTCTGGAGCGATGGTTCCGCTGGGGTCGTATCCGGAGCCGGTCACATGGTACAGCCTTCCCCCTGCCAAGATCTCCATGACGGTCATCTGGTTTTCGGTAAGCGTGCCTGTTTTGTCGGAACAGATGACGGTTGTGCTTCCAAGGGTTTCCACTGCGGGCAGTCGGCGGATGATGGCCTTTTGCTTTGCCATTCTTGAAACACCGACGGCGAGAATAATGGTCACTGCTGCAGGGAGCCCTTCCGGAATAGCACCGACCGTCAGGGCGACTGCCGCCATGAACATGTCGATCATGGATTCGCCGTGGAGAAGTCCAGCGCAGAAGGTGAGGACACCGAGGGCGAGGATGGCAAAGAGAAGCACGCGACTGAAGTGAGCAATGCGTCGGGTCAGGGGCGTCTCGAGAACCTGCACATCAGAGATCAACTGGGAGATGCGGCCTATTTCCGTGCGGTATCCCGTGGCCACGACGATGCCTTTCCCTTGGCCGTAGGTCACAAGAGTGGATGCGTAGGCCATGTTCTTGCGATCGGAGAGAAGCGTGTCATGGGGGAGCCTCTGCGGACGCTTATCCACAGGAACGGACTCCCCCGTAAGCACTGACTCGTCGATGCGCAGTTCCCGCAGCTGAAGAAGACGCATGTCCGCAGGAACCCTGTCCCCGGACTGCAGCAAAACGATATCCCCCGGAATTAGTTCCTCCGAGGAGATCAACTGGACTTTTCCACTGCGCAGCACATTGGCCCCGGTTGTCATGGACCTGGACAGAGCTTCGATGGCGCCGACAGCTTTGGATTCCTGGAGAAAACCAATACAGGCATTGATGAGGACAACCGCGAAGATGACGCCGGCATCGCTCCATTGGACAACGATACCGGTGACAATCGAAGCTGCAATGAGGATGATGACCAGCGGCTGGTAGAACTGGAGTAGGAATCTGGATATGGGACCTCGTCCTTTTCTGCGGGCAAGGAGATTTGGGCCAAAATGCTCCTGTCTTGCCCGGACCTCCAATATATCAAGGCCGTTTTCGGTTTCGCTTTTCAGGAGTGCGGCAACTTCTTCTCGGGGAAGATCGTGCCAATGGGTTCCAATGAGAGTCTCCATGTGCATCTCTCCACTGCGGTGCGAGTTTAAGGCAATGTCTTGTAGACAACCCCACCCATAGGGCGGGGTTTTGGATTCACCGTCCATCAGGGGGCATTGCACACGGGCTTGAAATTCCCTACTTTTGGTCTGGCTTGTGCGAGGCAGCATCGTTAGCAAAAGGTGTCTCGGTCACATTGGCACAGAGGGAACTTTATAGGAACCAAAAGGATCATCGTCAAGCCATCGATATTGCCCCTCTCACCAACCCTGATAGGTTGGGGATCCGCATTTGCCCGAAGCGTTTCAACATCCAACCTGGAAGTGGACAGGTACCAAAGTGATGTTTAAGCCTTTAAATCATTGTTGGATGGCGATCCGGACAAACATGGTGATAGGCTGCGATGCTCTACACGGATACCGAAGGGGAGAGAACGAAATGTGGCACTTTGTCAGAACCTATGCGCTGATTCTTCCGGTTTTTCTCGTGATTGACCTTACCTGGCTCGGGGTTGTGATGGGCAATTTCTACAAATCGGAGCTCGGTGCCCTGGCTCGCCGAACCGGCGACTCCCTGAACCCGGTCTGGTGGGCGGCGGCCATCGTGTACCTGGTGATCCCTTTGGGGATCCTGCTGTTCGCATTGCCCAGAGTCTCCGCCGAAAACCCATTTGGTTCAGCGCTGTTATGGGGCTTCTTGTATGGAACCACGCTCTATGCGGTGTATGATTTCACCAACTACTCTCTGCTGAAAGACTGGCCGCTGCGCATGACCCTGGTGGACATTGCCTGGGGCGGGGTGCTCTGCGCGGTGGTCACCTATGTGGCGGTTCTTGTTGATCGGTGGAGTTGAGGGATGCCCCGTCGATTTGCTGCAAACCCGGCCGGAGTATTGCCACACATGCGAACGATGATCAATGTTGCCGCCTTCCAAGTGGCATGGTTTGCTTCGGTGCTGGGAGCCGCAAACGGTTATTTTTGGCTGGGCCCGATAGCGGTCACCCTGGGGCTTGCATTGCATCTTTCGTTGCAGCCAGAACGGTTCAAGGAGTTCCTCCTGGCAATGGGTGCCGGGGCGCTTGGGTTTCCTAGCTGACAGCGGGCTGATCGCCGCCGGCATTTTCGCTCCCGTCCGGGGTTGGATGCCGGTTCCTTTTAGTCCTCTTTGGATGGTTTTTCTGTGGATCAATTTCGCCACCCTCTTGAATGGTTCGTTGAAATGGCTGCATGGACGCTATGCGCTCGCCGCCGTCCTTGGTGCGGTCTGGGAGGTCCTGCCGCCTATTACAGCGGCGCTCGATTGGGGGCCATGCAGAACCTCCCGGGCATCGGGAGCCTATTGGTGCTTTCCCTGGCTTGGAGTGTCGCGGTTCCCATTATGCTCTGGATGGTGGAGATCATCTGGAAACGCTCCCGTAATCAATAGGAGAGCTCTGACTACCGGAGTTCATTTCGGTCGTGCTCGCGTTTGTGTGAGCGACATTGTATATCAAGGCAAATAGTCTAATGAATGCAACAACTGCAAAGGATTTCGACTTTGAGCCTGGAGGCTACCTATGAACTTGAACGAGTACTTTGAAAAAAGAACCGGGCTGGGTGTCCTGTCGACGGCGGACAGCGACGGGCGCGTTAACACTGCTGTCTATGCGCGTCCTCACGTCATGGAGGATGGGTCCATCGCCTTCATCATGCCAAATCGCCTCACCCATCACAACCTGCAGTCCAATGGGCATGCGGCCTACCTTTTCAGGGAGAACGAGCCCGGTTATAAAGGGATAAGGCTCCATCTCTCCAAGATCCGCGAAGATACGGATAGCGATCTTCTGCATTCCCTACGGCGCAGAGTGTACCCGCCGGAACTTGAAGAAAAGGAGGGATATCGCTATGTGGTTTTCTTCAAGGTTGATAAAGTGATGCCATTGATTGGGCCGGGGGAAGTGTAACAAGCAGTCACCAATGAGTCGCGGAGAGCACAGAGCTGGTTGCTCAATAGAGGTTTCCATGTCGGCAAAGGCACAACAATGCTCACCCTTTTCCAGTGGCAGCCCTCCAAGGGTTCCGCTGGGGGGTGCTGGACATCATCTATTGTCTGCTGGTCCTGTTATCCTGGACTGGAATTGTCCATGATCTGCACCCAGTGCCAATCAAGATCCTGGCTGAAGGAAAGCGATCCCCGGCCGGTTCATGATTGGGGCGCTTGACTCCGCCTTTTGGGCGTGCCCAGGAAGGGAACTGTCCATATGCGCATTGCGGTTATCGGTGCGGGGATTTCCGGATTGACGGCGGCGTACCTGCTCTCTGACGAGCATGAAGTCGTGGTTTTCGAAGCGAACGACTACATCGGCGGACACACCCACACTGTCGATGTCACCTGCGCCGGCACCACCTACCCGGTGGATACGGGATTCATTGTCTTCAACGATAAAACCTACCCCAATTTCGTCCGACTGATGCAGAGGCTGGCGGTATCGTGGAAACCTTCCACGATGAGCTTCAGCGTGCAGTGTTACCAGACGGGATTGGAGTACAGTCCCAGCACCTTCAACTCGATCTTTGCTCAAAGGATCAATCTCTTTCGGCCATCCTTTTACCGCATGCTGTTGGACGTTTTCCGCTTTCGGAGGGAGGCCGTTGAGCTGCTGAGTATTGATGACCATCAAACCACCCTAGGCCAATACCTGGAACAGAAACGGTACTCCCGATCTTTTATCCACCATTTCATCATACCCATGGGAGGGGCCATCTGGTCGGCCGATCCCGCCAAGTTTCAGGATTTCCCCGCCCGCTCTTTTGTGCAGTTCTTTGAAAACCATGGTTTTCTGCAACTCAAGAACCAGCCGCAGTGGCGCGTGATTCGCGGTGGATCGAGAAGTTACATCGAACCGTTGACCCGGCCTTATCGAGACAGGGTGAGGCTGAATTGCGCGGTGAAAAACGTCAAGCGGCATGCTGGACCGGGTGGAAGTGCAAACCGTGAACGGCGAGACGGCAACCTTCGATCAGGTGATCCTCGCAACCCACAGCGATCAGGCGCTGGCCATGCTGGATGAGCCCTCCGAAGCCGAACGCGAAATCCTGAGCGCCATCCCCTATCAGGAAAACGCCACGGTCCTGCACACCGATACCGCTCTGCTGCCCAAGCACCAGGCCGCCTGGGCCAGCTGGAACTACCACATTCCGCGTGAGGGGTTGGGGCGGGTAGCGGTCACCTACGACATGAACATTCTGCAGAGCTTGCAGTCGCCCGTCGAGTTTTGCGTCACGCTGAATTCACCCAAGCGGATCGATCCATCGAAGATCGTGAAGCAGCTGGTCTATCATCATCCGGTCTACACCCCCCACGGAATCGAGATGCAGAAGCGCCATGACCAGATCAATGGGATGAACCGCACTTACTTCTGTGGGGCTTATTGGGGTTACGGGTTTCATGAGGATGGGGTCAAGAGCGCGCTGGCGGTCTGCAAGCACTTCGGCAAGGCGCTGTGAGCATGCATAGCTGCATCTATGAAGGAACTGTGCGGCACCGCCGCTTTCGCCCGGTTTCCAATGAGTTTCGCTACCGGCTGTTCCTGATGTTTCTCGATTTAAACGAGCTCCCCGAGCTGTTCAAGGGGCGTCTGGCCTGGTCGGGTGATCGGTTCAACCTGGCCTACTTTCGCCGCGCCGACCACCTCGGCGACCCGCAGATCCCCCTGGATCAAGCAGTCAGATCCCTGGTGGAGGAACGCACCGGCGCTCGCCCCACCGGTCCCATTCGGCTGATGACACATTTGCGCTATTTCGGCTACTGCTTCAATCCGGTGAGTTTCTATTATTGTTATGACCAGGCCGGCAGCCGGGTGGAAACCATTGTTGCCGAAATCCACAATACTCCGTGGCAGGAGGAGCACTGTTACGTCCTGGGAGAAGCCCTCAATGAACACCCGGTAAGGGGTTGGAAGCGGTATCAGTTCGCCAAGGACTTCCATGTCTCCCCCTTCATGGACATGGGCCTTTGGTACGATTGGCGATTTCGGGAACCGGGTGAGTCGCTCAGCGCACATCTCACTGATATCGAAAAGGGAACCAAGCTGTTCGACGCGACCCTGTCTCTCAGGCGGAGGGAAATCAGTGATTCCGCCTTGACTCGGGTCCTGATCAGCTACCCCTTCATGACCGTCAAGGTGACTACCATGATCCATTGGCAGGCCCTGCGTCTCTTGACGAAGGGCGCGCCCTTCTTCGTGCACCCGGCTAAGCGCAATCCTGGTCATCAGGAGTAGCCCCATGAAGGGAACCATCATTCCACCAGCCGCAACCGCTTTCCAGAGAACCGGCCCCAAGCCGCTCCACAACTGGGCTAGGAACCAGTTCCTTGGCCTTTTCCAGGGAATCAAACGCGGCCAGCTGGTGGTCGTCGATGGCGATGAGAGCTGGAGCTTCGGCGAGGACGATTCGGATTTCCCTCTGGAAGCCACCGTCAGGGTCCTTGATCCGCGTTTCTACCTCCGGGTGCTCCTGGGCGGCAGCATTGGCGCCGGTGAAGCCTATATGGCCGGCTATTGGTCAGCCGATGATCTCACCAAGGTGGTGCGCATCATCATCTTGAATCACGAAGTGTTTGCCGGTGTCGATCAGGGGTGGGCGAACTTGACCGCCATCCTCCACAGGGTTTTTCATTTCCTGCGCAAGAACACCGAGGAAGGGAGCAAGATCAACATTGCGTCCCATTACGACTTGGGAAACGACTTCTACGCGCTGTTCCTGGATAAGACTCTGACCTATTCCTGTGGCATCTTCGAGACCCCCGAGACGACCCTGGAAGAGGCCTCCATTGCGAAATATGACCGCATCTGCCGAAAACTCCAGCTCTCACCCGGCGATCACGTGTTGGAAATCGGCACCGGATGGGGTGGTTTTGCCATTCACGCCGCCCAGCAATACGGTTGCCGTATCACCACCACTACCATTTCCCGGGCGCAGCTTGATCTTGCCAAAGAGCGCGTGAAACAGGCGGGATTGGAGGATCGCGTCGAGATTCTCCTGAAGGATTACCGGGCTCTCGAGGGCCGCTACGATAAGCTTGTCTCCATCGAGATGATCGAGGCGGTCGGCCATCACTACCTGGGAGAATTCTTTCGATGCTGTGGCGGCCGATTGAAAGAGGATGGCATGATGCTGCTCCAGGCTATCACTATCGCCGATCACGTTTTCGAAGAACATAAACGCTCTGTCGACTTTATCAAACGCTACATTTTCCCCGGCACCTGCATCCCGTCCATCGCCGCGATCTGTGCGGCGCAGTCGCCGATAAATCCGACCTCAGGCTTTTTCACCTGGAGGACATCACCCCTCACTACGCCACCACGCTACGTTCCTGGCGGCATCGTTTCCTGGCTAAGGTGGACGAAGTCAAGCGCCTTGGCTACTCGGAAACCTTCGTGCGCATGTGGGAGTTCTATCTCTGCTATTGCGAGGCGGGATTTGCTGAAAGATACCTGGGGGATGTGCAGATGCTCCTGACCAAACCCCGGAGTCGGCGAGCACCGCTGCTGCCGGGTTTGAATCCTTAGGCCACAGACTTTGCCGTCCATGCGGCCAAGGAGTACTAGGCACCTGGATTGGAGGCGCTTCCCCGCGTTTGCTCAGGAGATAATGCGATACCAGCCACTCCGTGCCGCGCCGGTAACCCCACAGTTCCGCGCAGGCCAAGAAGAAGATCCGCCATCGCTGCAACCAGCGAGCTGCATCCGATTCGCCGTAGACGTGCTTCAGGACCGGGAGAATCCCTTTCGCGGCGGGCATCCAGGTTGGCCAGCCAGGCTTCGGCGGTTTGCTGGTAATGCCGGCCGCCCAGTCGCCAATGATGTTCCACCACGAGATCCTTCTGGAAATACAGGAGGAGCGAGTCGGCAGGCATGATGCCGCCGGTGAAGAAATACCGTCCCATCCAGTCGTCCTCACCCTCTTCTTCAAAAGCATAGGCAAAATGCTGATGCGTGAAGATGTGAACGAACAGCTTGCCGTCCGGCTTGAGCCAGGAAGCGATGCGGGCCAGAAGTCGTTCCCAATTGCGCATGTGTTCGAACATCTCAACGGAAACGACCCGGTCAAAACGGCCCGCAGGCTCAAAAGCGTTCATGTCGGCCGAAACTACTTCCACATTGTTTAAACCTCTCGCCGCCGCGGCTTGGCGGATGAAATCGCCCTGAGGCCTGGAGTTGGAAACACCCAGCACCCTACAGCCAGGGAATTTTTCAGCAATCCACAGCGACAGCGCCCCCCAACCGCACCCCAGTTCGAGGATTTCCATACCATCCTCGATTTGAGCACGGTCACAGGTCAACCCGAGCATGGCCTCTTCTGCTTCATCCAGGGACCTCGCAGCAGGTGGCCAGTAGCAGCCGCTGTACTTCATGCGCTTCCCCAGAACCAGGCGGAAAAACTCGGGCGGGAGTTCATAGTGCTGTTCGTTGGCCTTATGGGTCTGCGACAGCCACAGGGCTGCGCCGCAGATCAGCAGCAAAACGGCTCAGAGCCTCCTGCTGTGCTTCCGGGTCACCACGGTCCTCCATGCGCAGGCGTTTCTCGTCCAGGAGACGGATCCCCAGGCGAATCATCCAGTCGGGGAGAAGCCCTCGTTCGGCCAGGTCAATCAATCTCAAGAGCTTCTGTCCTTCTTGGGGAACCAGGGGATGAACGCGCTGGTCGATTCGATGTATTCTTGGTACTCAGGTTGACGCTCCACCATGCTTTCTTCCAGCAGTGCCACACCGGAAACCTTTAGCAGCAAAAAGGTGATGGTGAGCGGGCTGACGATGGCCCAGAGGTTCCCTGGTGCGGCCATGCTGACAATGAACATCCCCCACCAGATGAGACATTCACCGAAGTAGTTGGGATGCCGGGTATAAGCCCAAAGCCCGCGGTTCATGATTCTTCCCTGATTGTGACGATCCGCCATGAACCGAGCCAACTGCCAGTCCCCAATGGCCTCAAAGGTGATGCCAATGGTCCAGACAACGACTCCCGCACCGTCGAGCCAGGTCAAGTGGTCCGGCACTTTGGCCAATTGTCCAGCCTGAACAACCAGGGAGATCACCCAGAGCAACACCCCCTGAATACCAAAGACCGTGAACAGACTCACCCACCAGAAGCGAGGACCGTATTTCGCTCGCCACTTCTGATAGCGGGGATCTTCGGTCTTGCCCCAGTTGCGCCAGCCGATGTGAACGGCCAGACGGAGTCCCCAGAGGGAAGTAAGGAGCGTAAGGATGAACTTGCGTGTCTCAAAGCCATCTGCACGTGTATGAGTGATCCATGCAATGATGACAAACCCCAACCCCCAGAAAATGTCGGCAATGCTTGCGTCCTTTTTCAATAGGCTGTAAGCCCAGAGACAAACCATCATGGCAAGTACCGTGGCGAGGTTCCATGTGTAGACAGATAAAGCAGAGTTCATCTCGTTCCTCAATCCCTTGTCGTCGTCTGCGCAATGCAAGTAGTCCTGAGCAGACCGCGCTGTTTGAGACCATGATTAGGGCTTTGCTCACTTTTATAATGAAAGGAGCCTCTCCCTTGCTGTCAACAGGAGCATCCAATGGCCAAGCAAGGTAACATCTGTCCCAAGTCCTAAGATTTCAGTGAAACCAAGACGATCACCTGTAAAACCCTTGCAAGTAAAGTCAGCAACCTTAAGGTCCGCGCCCTAGGGTCCAAAGCCGATCAGTGCCAGGAGAAGTGGTCGAGTTACTTATCCAGACATGTCATCAGGCGTGACTCCTGAGCTGCAGTTCGATGGGGTGTGGGTTCAGATAGTATTGTCCCTTGAGATAAGGCTGATCGTATTTCCGAACGTAATGGCCGATGAGGGTCACCGGAACGATCAAGGGTAGGTAGCCCTGACGGTAGTGTTCGATGACCTCAAGTAGCTCATGTTTCTCGTCGGCCGAAAGTTCTTTCTTGAAATACCCCATGAGATGCTGAAGAACATTGGTGTTCTTCTTGGCGGTCGTCTTCAATCTCAGAGCCTCCATGAGGATCCGGTGGTACTCCGAATACAGTTCGTCGATAGGCGATTGCTTGGAACTGGCGAGTAGTTTTCCCAAGGCCCCAGCATGCTTGGGGCTGTGGGCCATGATAAGAAGCTTGTGTTTGGTGTGAAAATCAAGCAACTGGCTGATCTTCTTCGGGCCTACCGCAATGGCGCGCCAGCGCTTAGCCACAAAGATGCGCTCGATGAAGTTTTCGCGAAGCATGGGGTCATGCAGCCGTCCATCGTCCTCGACCGGCAGCAATGGAAAATGCTGCATGAAGACAGAAGCAAACAGCCCGGACGCTATCTTCCGCGGTACGTTGTTACTGTCATAGATCTTGACGCGCTCCATGCCGCTGCTCGGGGAATCGCTTTTGAAGATGAAACCGCATAGGCTCTCTCCCTCGAGTTCTCGGACCCGCTCGTTTGCCCAATTGAGCATCTGATCGGTAAAGTCCCTCTTGGTCCGAACGGTGACCAGTCGGGGAGAGACCGGGTCTCCCTCGAGATGCATCGCTTCACGGGGGATTCCAAGTCCACACTCGGCCTCTGGGCAGACAGGGACATACTCGACGAATTTTCCAAGCGTATCCCGCAGGAATCGATCCAGCTTGTGTCCACCATCGAATCTCACGTTTTCTCCGAGCAGGCATGCACTAATGCCTAATCTAATACCCTCCATACTTTAGAATCTCCCTAGGAATCTAGCAATAATAACATGTACACTTTCATCTTGCATTAGTGATACGCTGCCTATATAGTGAAAGCATGGATGAGTTTGCCATGCTTCAACGAAAATATGAGCTTTTGCGCCCCCGATTGGACGAGGCAACCATACGGCTTTGTGCTGCTGCGGATGCCATGGTTCTTGGTAGGGGCGGTCCATCGCTTGTCGCGAAAGCGAGCGGACTCTCGCGCACTACCATTTATGCTGGCTTGAGCGATCTCGATCAATCGACCGTCCCGTCTGTCGTGCCTCCGCGAACTGCAGGTCGCATTCGTCGCCCCGGCGGTGGACGCAAACGGTTCGCCGACACCAATCCGGATTTGTTGCGGGCGCTCGACAGATTGGTTGATCCCATAACCCGTGGAGATCCCGAATCGCCGCTTCGCTGGACCTGCAAGAGCACCACCAAGCTGACCAAAGAACTGCAAGACCAAGGTCACGAGGTCAGTCAGCGCACCGTTTGGACGCTTCTGGATCAGCTGGGCTACAGCATGCAGTCGAACCGCAAAGCGCGCGAAGGCACTGAGCACCCGGACCGGGATGCGCAATTTCTCTATATTGCCAAGAAGGTTGAGCAATTTCAGGAGGCTGGTTCTCCGGTTATTTCGGTGGACACGAAGAAAAAGGAGCTGATCGGGCGATTCAAGAATCGAGGTCGGGAGTGGCAAAGAAAGGGAGAGCCTGAAGAGGTCAATGTCCACGATTTTGCTGACAAAGAGCTTGGGAAAGTGGTGCCTTACGGCGTCTACGACTTGACGCACAATCAGGGCTGGGTCAGTGTGGGAATCAACCATGACACCGCCGAATTTGCCGTTGCGACCATTCGCCGTTGGTGGAAGCGGATGGGAATGAGGCTCTATCCACGGGCCACCGAACTGCTGATCACCGCCGATGGAGGCGGCAGCAACGGTAGCCGCGTGCGCCTCTGGAAAATTGAAGTCCAGAAGCTTGTTCAAGAGCTCAATATGACTGTCTCATATCTGTCATTTCCCCCCGGGACACAAGCAAGTGGACACAAGATTGAGCATCGCATGTTCTGCCATATCAGCGCAGAACTGGCGCGGTCGTCCTCTGGAAAGCCGAGCCGTGGTGGTGAACCTCATTGCCAATACACGAACTGAGAAGGGGTTGGCAATTGAGGCCGAGATTGACGACGCGTTCTCCCCACAGGCATCAAGATTCCAGATGTGGACATGGAAAAACTTGCAATCATTCGCGATGAGTTTCACGGCGAATGGACACTACAAGATCGTCCCGAGGTAGACCCGCTTGTGTTCAGTTTATTTTTTCTAGACTCCTTAGTTCGTTTCCATCCGCCGAAACTCCTGGCGGCAAGGGGCGGGGTTCATCCCCGCCCGAAGAGTCCGCGGCTGGTGCGCCGTCACTCGGCGGGCATAAAGCCCGCCCCTACGGAAGATGTTCAATCAGATGTACTTGCGCAATCAAGCACTCGTTCGGTGTGGACTTTCAATTGTAGCACCATCACTTGCTCTAAGCACTCGATATTCATAAGAGAAATGAAATGGTTCCGGTGTCCATGTTCATGGTAGCCTCCCCACCCCCGAATGCTGTTGACTTAAGATGGAATCAATCCTCCCTCTCCCCCGTTTGGGGGAGAGGGACGATTATCCCGTTAAGGATGAGATGTTGCGTTTTTCTCCTGGGGCTGCCTGAGTCGCAGACCTTTCTGGATTCCTGCCTTCGCAGGAATGACGACCGAATTGGAAGTTGCTAGCCGATCGTCATGCCCGCGCAGGCGGGCATCCAGAAACATGATGAGAGATGAAGTATTCAATCCTTAACGAGTATAAGTCAACAGCCTTGCCTCCCCTTCGCGGGGGTGACGGAACGAGTTGTTGCTCACTTTGTTTTGTGGACGTGTACTAAGCAAAGTCCCTTCGATGCACGATAAGGATCTAGTCAACCTGGACAGGCGGTCTAGGAGAAAGGATGTTCTGGAGAGCGTCAGAAAGCCCGGGATACTGGAATTTGAAACCGGCCTGAAGGAGCCTGGCTGGGATCACCTTCTGCCCCTCAACAAGCGCTGAGGCAAACTCCCCTAGAGCCAATCGCAGTATGAAAGAAGGTGTGGTCAAGTACGAGGGGCGGTGAAGGATGTTCCCTAGCGTCCGAGCCAATTCCGTGTTCCGCACCGGATGTGGTGAACAGCAGTTCACTGGGCCACTCATGTCGGAGCGGTCCACCAGGAACAGGATCGCGTTGAGAAGATCTTGCATGTGAACCCAGGAGAACCACTGCATGCCGCTTGCCAAAGGTCCCCCGATGAATCTCTTGAAGGCGGGGATCATCTGCTGCAAGGCCCCTCCATTCTTCCCTAGAACGATGCCAAAACGGGTGATCACGACCCTCGCCCCCTTCTTCCGGGCTTCAAGCGCTTCTCTCTCCCAATCCACGCAAAGCCTGGCGAGGAAATCGTCCCCTGGCTGGCTGTCCTCGGTGAGTTCCTCATCTCTGCGGAAACCGTAGTAACCAATGGCAGAGGTGCTGAGGAGGGTGCTTTCGTTTTCGGGAGTCATTGCCTGGACCACATTCCGCGTGGTCAGAATCCTCGAGTCATGGAGGAGCTTCTTGTAGGCCGCATTCCATCTTCCGAATATGGATGCCCCAGCCAGATTGATGATGACATTCTGCGGCGGTATCTCCTCCTGCCAGGGCCCTGCCAGCGTTGTATCCGCAGAAACGTATCGCACTCCAGCAGGGGTATAGGGTTTCGGTCGTGGTGCGTGATCTACAATGGTCACATCGTGCCCGCTTGCCAGGAAACGAATGGAAAGCTGTGTACCTACAAAACCAAGTCCACCAGTGATAAGAACCTTCATGGATACCTCCTCGGGTCAGAAGTGTCACCACATCATCAAGTCGAATTCTTGAGAATCATGGGAAAGGGGGCTTCTTCCTACCGACATTTGGAATCAAACACGGCCCTGATGGCTTCCAGTCGCCTTCGATTCACGCCCAAGTCCCAGTAACCCATTCGCGAGGCGGACCGCATGAGAATGGTTTTACTTCCGCTGTCAACCTGGAACGTGACATCGTCCACAAATCCCAGGGCGGTCCTGAATTCCGCATGAATGGTGCCCTCTTCAGCGACGACGATGGTGGCGCGTTTCATTTGGCGAATGATCTCCACGACACAGTGGAACGCTGCGTCGGGAGAACCGCTGAAGGCTAAGGGAGCAATCCAGTGGTCTTCATCGGGGCCTGCACTCGAAACGCAATTTGGAGATCGCGGACACCCGGCGATTCTCGCATCGCCTGTTCCGCGGCCAGCCTGCCCGCACAACGTCCATCCATAGGACACTGAGAAGACCACCAGGGTCGACAAAACAAGATTTCTGTACATAGTTATCTTTTTAACTCGGCTTTCTTTTCAGGTTTTTGCGCCAGCGTTAGTCTTGCGTCTGCAGCCCTTTTCGCTACGGTAGGATTTCCCAAGGTTATCTTGAACTCGTAGGGATAGCAACGTGTTTCAAGCTCACGTTCACTTGGAAAGCACTTCATCTGTTGAACCCGCTCGAATAAAGCGGATCTTGTAAGGCACGCTGTCGCTCGCTCAACCATCCAATGGCACTTTGGGCGCTGTTCAATATAGGATTTTGCTCGCTTGCCATCCTTAGGGAGACATCTCGCGGTCATAAGCAGGATTCCGCGGCATTGACCAGAATATCCATGGCTTTGATATCGGCGAGCGTGAAGGGGCGTCTTTGGACGGCATTGAGGCTTAGTACTCCGAATAGATCAGCGGATTTCAGGATCGGCATCAAAACGGAACAGCGAATATCTGAACGGGGGCGGATGGGAGCAAACTCCAAGCCGTTGACTTCTCCGTGAAGGGTGATAGCCTTTTTGTTGCGCGCCACCCATCCCGCAATCCCATGGGCAACCGGCATATGGCATCCAATAAGATGGTCGCGGTTGCCGCCACGCACGACAGCGACGCGGAGTTCTTGGCCGTCTTCACTGAGGAGCATGATGGAAGGCTCGTCCACTTCGAATCCACTAACCATCGTGTCGGCAAGGTTGTTCAAAAGGGCATCGTTATCCTGTGGGATAAGGAGCTGCCAGCTCAACTCATGAGCTCTGAGTGGCTGGGGGAGAGAATCCCCCGGCTACCCGCTTATAGTCTCCCTCGTTGTGGTTTACAGATAGCTTGAAAAAGGTTTGTGCCATTATTCTCAATAATCTGCCCTAATTTTATCTTGAGACTGGCTTCTCTTCATTAAGAAATAGCCAACTGTTAGTGCAACAACAATAGAGGCGATTCCGATCAAGATCAGACTATCAACCTCCTTCAAATCCAGGATTATGACCTTACGGGAAATTGCAATTATTGCCACTGAAAGAACGACCTCATAGTGAGGTTGTCCTTGGGTTATGTAAGTCTTCATTATGGTTTCCAAAAGCTCAATCCCTATCACAACCAGCATAAAGAGCCCGACATCGAATGGCTTGGTGTAAAGGTACAGCAGGTTATCAACCCATGTTATTTCCGAATTCCCGAAATGGCTCACTGCGTTCGATTTGTCCTGCTGCTTCCAGATATTGTAAATCGGTGGTTTGAAATACTCGTCCAGGTGGTTCGCTTTGATGAGCAGGCGCTTGTCGAGTTGATAGACGCCTAAGCTGTTGCTGTCATCATCATCCTCGTCATCGTACTCCCTGTCAGCGGTCACAGCGAGTTTGGGTTTTTCCGACAATTGTCCATTTTCGGAACCGGTTACATTTTTGGACAATTGTAGCAAATCGAGGAACTCACCAACGGCCTGTTTTGTGTACCCCACCTCATTGGCAATCTCCTGCTGTGAGTAACACGCCATCCACATCTGGAAAGCCGTCTCGCGCAGTTCGGCTTTCAGATCCTTGTCAATGCGGCTGGTCGCATCGCGCACATGACGTTCTGACCGGCTGTAATCCGTGTTCTGAATTTCTTTCAATTGGCAATTCAAGCAGATGCGTTTCACTCGATGCATCGTCGGTCCAGCTCAACCTGGAAAGAGTGTGGATTTGATTTTTGGTGGTATGCAACTTCATGGAGAATCGAAAATGGAGCGAGGGAAGACATATCGACCACCCAGATAGGGGACCCACCAAACAAGGTCGAGGGACCCATCACCCACAGCGCCAGAGGGAGCCACCCCTGGAAGGCGAGACCACCACCCGGAACGAGGTTGACCGGCTAACCTTGGCACCGAATGAGGAACCCATCAAGACACCCACTACCTGGCTAGCGACGGTCCCGCAGTCCCACCACGGGGGCGCGAACATTGACCTTCAAGAAAAAGATTCGTGACCGGCTGACTCCGGGCAAAGTAGATGAGTAGAAAAAGACGTTCGGCAGGAGGTCGTGCACGCAATATGCACGCAACCTCTGGGCAAAGGAAAAGGGGTCAACGGTCATCCCGCTAACCCCTTGTTTTTTCTTGGTGCCGAAGCGGGGACTCGAACCCCGACAGGCGTACGCCCACTAGACCCTGAACCTAGCGCGTCTACCAGTTCCGCCACTTCGGCCCGGAAACATGTTGCATTAACTTGGCCGTTAACGTATGGTCAAAAGCTTAAACTGTCAAGCTCTAATTGCGCCAGCGGGGAGGAATTCACGCGATCATGAGAACCATTGTCGGCATCGAAAACATCCAAAAGCCACTCAAGAACCCAGCCCTAACTATCGGCAACTTCGATGGCGTTCACCTTGGCCATCAGGTACTCTACCAGCGGGTCAAAGAATGGGCCGGCAGGCTCGATGGCGAATCCGTGGTCATGACCTTTCATCCCCACCCCATGCGTGTTCTGATGCCCGAAAGCGACCTCACCTTCATTACTTCCCACGAACGCAAGATGGAACTGATTGCCGCCTGTGGTATCGACACGGCCATCGTCATACCCTTCAAGAGGGATTTCGCGCAGCTTTCCGCTCGGGATTTCGTGGCAAAGATCCTGGTCGGACAAGTGGGCGTCAAAGCTCTGGTGGTAGGGCATGACTACCGTTTCGGGCGTAAGCGCGAAGGCGACATCGATTACCTCGGCAAATTGGGCCAGGAATTCCAGTTCGCGGTTGATATCGTCCCCGCCATTGAAATCGACGGGATGTTGGTGAGCAGCACCCAAATCCGCACCCTGGTCAAGGGAGGGCATTTGCGGGAAGCCTCCAAATTGCTGGGGCGCCCCTATGAAGTGACCGGGACGGTGATCCGAGGCCGCGATCGCGGCGGGCGACTGCTGGGTTTCCCCACTGCCAACGTCAAGGCGAGTGACAAGGCTTGCCCGAAAAACGGCGTCTACGCGGTCCAGGTGCTGGTCAAAGGCAAGGTCTATCGTGGCGCCGCCAACCTGGGTTACAACCCCACTTTTGCCAACACCGAATTTTCGGTGGAGGTCTTCATCATGGATTTCTGCGAGGACATTTACGACGAGCGTATCACCGTGCAGTTCGTCGAGCGTTTGCGGGATGAAAAACGCTTCTCCGGAGTCGAAGAATTGAAGGCCCAAATCCAGCGAGATGTGGACAACGCCAGAGCTATTCTGACTGCGTGGGAGACTCAAGGCACCCGGTTGGGCGGCACCGGCAGCCTATAAGGGCTGCGCACCGTGTGCGCCATTTGGCCGCATGGCTACTGACTTAGGGTCTGTCCAAAAATAGACGTTGCGTTTCATTGCATTCAACGCAACCTACGGTAGGTCGTGTTGAATGCAATGAAACGCGACAGAAAAATCACGGCGAAAAGGCACACCTATTGGGGGGCGGCTCCTGATCAAGAATCCGTAAGGTCCGCTTGTTCCGCACCGTCACTGGTGGGGGCCGCGGGCAGCTCGGGCCAGCCTTCCGCCAGCATCAGCTGCACCTGATCCTGCAGAACCAGGATGAGAGGGATCAGGCTATTGCGGTCGAGCGCCGTCAACGCAACTCCGCCATGTCGTGCCAGCTTTCGTTCCACCAACTCAGGAGTCACTCGATCCATTTTGTTGAACACCATAATGGTGGGTTTGTGCTGCAACTCCAGCTGTTCCAGGATGCGCCCCACCGATTCAATGTGTTCTTCGCATTGGGAATTACTGATGTCCACGACATGGAGCAGCAGGTCGGCATCGTCAAGTTCTTCGAGAGTGGCTGCAAAGGCCTCCATCAGGTCTTTGGGAAGATCACGAATAAACCCCACGGTGTCGGAGATGATCACTTCGAAATCGCGGGGAAACCGCAGTCTCCTGCTGGTGGGATCAAGAGTCGCAAACAGCTTGTTTTCCACAAACACCTGGCTGTGGGTGAGGGTGTTGAGCAAGGTGGATTTGCCGGCATTGGTGTAGCCCACAATGGAAATGATGGGCAGGTCCCTGCGCACTCGTCGCGACCGGCGTTGCCCGCGATTCTTGCGCACCACCTTCAGTTCCCGTTCCAAGCGCGCAATGCGGTCGTTGATACGGCGCCGGTTGATTTCCAGCTTGGTTTCGCCGGGACCACGCGCCCCAATCCCACCGGTCAACCGCGACAAGGCATCGTCTTTGACTCCCAGTCGCGGCAGCAGATACTTGAGCTGGGCCATTTCCACCTGGATTTTGCCTTCACGGCTCTGGGCCCGCTGGGCGAAGATATCGAGTATGAGTTGGGTGCGATCGATCACTCGCAGCTCAGTGGTGTCAGTGATGGAACGGACCTGAGAGGGGTTGAGCTCCTGATCGAAGATTAACAGATCCACACCGCACTGCAGTGCCCGGAGCACGATTTCGCTCAATTTGCCTTTACCGATTAAATACTTGCGATTGGCTTCCCGCGGGCGCTGAAGAATGATGTCGGCAACATCGATGTTGCTGGTCCGAGCCAGCTCAACCAGTTCATGCAGCGAAGCTAAGGCACTTTCCCGATCCTGACCGCTGCCGGGGGCCACAATGCCCACCAGGATGGCGCGGTCATTGCGGCTTCCCGCCAACAGCGCCGCCCGGTTCCTTTCCAGTTCCTCTTCCAGGGATTCCACCAGGGCCAGGAAATCGACGTTGAAGTCCTGCAGGAGGGTACTGGGAAGCACCTCCCAACCGTGTATCGGTTCAGCGGCACCGGGCAGCACGTGGGCCATTTGCAGGTGCGTGGCGCCGCCGTGGCGGTCTACCTGAATGGCGGCAATACTGTCCAGACGCAGGAAGACCAAATCCATCAGATCGTCCTGGCTGAGTGGCTCGCCCTCCAGATGGGTATGGACAAACCGCTGGCCGCGGAGGCGCGAGCGGCCGCCACGGGTTTTGGGAAGATCCGGCAAAAACACGGAACGCGGCCCCCCCACCAGGACCATGTCCACGTCGCCGTTGCGCCCAACCAGGAGCCCAACTTGGCGGGCACACTCGAACGACAAATGCGCCAATTCGCGAGCCAGCTCCGTCCCGATAACCTGGTGCGGCTCCACGCGTCGTCGGTACAGACGCTGCATGCGGTCCCGGACCGAACTCTTAAGCCCTGTGATGTTGCCATAGATCTTGTGGATAAAGACTCCCTCTAGATTCCCTTCAGAATCCAACCCCCCTGGAGCCAGCGACTGCTATCCGTCACCCCTCTTTTTGCCAATCTCCGCGCTGCCGCGTCCCCGGCTCCCCCGGCTCTTCCCGCCTCCCCGCCCCGGCATCACATCTTGCGGGTATCCAAGAGCCGTATCGCCTTGCCTTCCTGGCGGGGCAGTGCCAGAGGCTCCACCAGTTCCACCCGCGGCGTCACCAGGAGTTCGTTTTTCAATTCGTGGGTGATTTTCTTGTGCAGACGTTGGAGGTGGCGCATGTCCTCAACAAAAATCCTATCCGTCACCTCCACTTTGACAATCATGTCATCGATGTTAAGTTCGCGCTGCAAGACAATCTGGTAATTGGTGCCCACTTCGGGGATGGCCATAAGCACCTGTTCCACCTGGATGGGAAAGATGTTGACGCCCTTGATGATAAACATGTCATCAGAGCGCCCCTGGATCCGATCCAGCCGGCGATGAGCCCGGCCGCAGGGGCATTCACCGGGCAAGATCCGGGTCAGGTCCTTGGTCCGGTAACGAATGAGCGGCATGGCTTCCCGGTTGAGGGTGGTCAGTACCAGCTCACCAAGCGAGCCGTCGGGCACCGGTTCCAGGGTCTGCGGGTCCACCACTTCCACCAGATAGGCGTCTTCCCAGATGTGCATGCCGCATTGCTCCGGACATTCGAAAGCCACCCCCGGCCCGTTCATTTCGGAAAGTCCGTAGCTGTTATAGACCTTTACCCCGTAGAATTCCTCCACACGACGGCGCACTTCCTCTGAGTAGGGTTCGGCGCCCAGGTAGGCAATGCGAAGCTGCAGATCACGGCGCGGATCGATCCTCAGTTCGGTCAAGACATCCATAAGGTGCAGGGCATAGCTGGGAATGATGTGCAGGATGGTGCTGGCGAAATCCTTCATCAGCTGGATTTGGCGCCGGGTGTTTCCGGCTCCCACCGGGATGGTCAGCATCCCGAGGCGCTCGGCGCCGTGATGGAATCCGAGCCCACCGGTGAACAGCCCGTAACCGGTCATGTTCTGGAAAACATCGCCTGGGCGGGCACCGGTCATGTACATGCAGCGGGCCATGAGGTCAGCCCAGGTTTCAATATCAGCCCGGGAATAGAACATGGCCGTGGCCTGGCCGGTGGTGCCCGAAGACACATGGAGCCGCAGCAACTGATCATGGGAGATGCACAAGAAGCCGTAGGGATAATGGTCACGGAGGTCCTGCTTGGTGGTGACCGGCAAGCAGCCGACATCCTCCAGTGAACGCAGACTATCGCCGCTGATTCCTGCCTGCTGCCAACGTTGCCGATAAAAGGGCGAACGCCCGGCTCCTGGCACGATTTGCCGCAGCCGTTGCCATTGAAGGGTTCTCAGGTCGGACCGGGAAAGCGTTTCCTGGGAAGCGTCCCAATAGGGCTCGCGGTGAACGGTCATGGCTGTTCCTTGCTTCGGGTAGGTTGCGTTGGAGTCGATTGATCTTTAGGGGCGTTCCAGGGCAAGGTTCTCGAACCGGGTGTACTCTTTGATATAGGCCAACTTAATATCGATCCCGGAAGGGCCGTTACGCTGCTTGCCGATGCTGATTTCCGCGATCCCGGCATCGGCGCTATTGGAATTGTAGGCTTCATCGCGATAGATGAACAGGATCACATCAGCGTCCTGCTCGATGGCGCCGGATTCGCGCAGGTCACTCAAGATGGGGCGCTTGTTGTGGCGCTCCTCCACCTTGCGGTTGAGCTGCGAAAGCGCGACCACCGGGATACTGAGTTCCTTGGCCAGAGCCTTGAGAGAACGGGAAATGTCGGAGATCTCCTGCTCGCGGTTGTCCCTGCCACTCCGACCCCGCATCAATTGCAGATAATCCACCACGATCATGCCCACATCGAGTTCGGCCTTCATGCGACGGGCCTTGGCACGCAGTTCCAAGGTGGAAATGGCCGGGGTATCGTCGATGAGAATAGGCACGTCACCAAAGTGGCCGGCTGCGGTGATCAGTTTGGTGCAATCGTCCTGACTTAAAAACCCGCTCCGGATCCTTTGCGAATTGACTCGGGCTTCGGCACACAGAAGACGCATCGCCAGCTGTTCCTTGCTCATTTCCAGGGAAAAAATCCCCACCGGGATACCACTTTCCAATGCCGAATTGCGGGCGATGCTAAGGGCAAAAGCAGTTTTCCCCATGCTGGGGCGGCCGGCGATGATGATCAGGTCCGATTTTTGAAAACCCGCGGTAAGCTTGTCCAGGTCGCGGTAGTGGGTGGGTACGCCGGTGAGCATCTCACGCCGGTCGTAAAGGTCCTCGATGATCTGGATGCTCTTTTTGACGACTTCCTTAATTGGGTAGTAGCCGCTTCTCACCCGGCTTTCGGTGATGGAAAAAATAGCCGCTTCGGCCTGATCGAGGATCTCCTCGACCTTTTTGCCGCCCGCATAGGACCAGGAAGTAATCTCCGCGGCAATCTGGATCAGACGGCGCAACAGGGCCTTGTCGCTGACGATGCGGGCATAGGCGGCGACGTTGCTGGCCGACGGCACCGCTTCAGCCAGTGAAGCCAGATATGCGGCTCCGCCCACCGCTTCCAACAGGTTCTTCTGCGCCAGGTAGTCGGCAACGGTCACCAGATCGATGGGGGCGTTGCGTTCGAAAAGCTCCTGAGCGGCCCGGAAGATGACCCGATGGGCATCCCGGTAGAACTCATCGCCCTTGAGGACCTCAAGGGCCGCGGGCAGCCCGTCGCTGTCCAGGAGGATACCGCCCAGCACGGATTGTTCCGCTTCCAACTGCTGGGGGGGAACCTTCCCGAGTTCCGCCGCCATTGCATCCATGAGATTACTCTTCTTTTCCCACCAAAACCTTGATTTCGGCCACAACGTCGGCATCCACCCGGACCGACACCTGGTGTTCACCCAGCTGTTTGATGGGCTGCGTCAGCCTGATGTCTTTGCGGTCGATGACAAATCCCTGATCCTCGAGGGCCTTGGCGATGTCCACAGAACTCACCGAGCCATAGAGGCGGTCGTCTTCGGCTACCTTGCGCACCAGGGTGATCTTCACCTGGTTCAGTTTTTCGGCCAGGGAAAGCATCTGCTGGCGAACCTTCTCGCGTTTCGCAGTCAGAATGCGTTTCTTGTGTTCCAGGTCGCGGACGTTTCTGTCCGTGGCTTGCAGCGCCAAACCTTTGGGAACCAGGTAGTTGCGGGCATAACCCGCGGCCACCTTAACCACGTCCCCGATCTTTCCCAGCGAAGCAATGTTTTCCGCAAGAATCACTTTCATGACAATCTCCTGAATTACAGCGATCTAAGATCCTGCCTCCGGGCAGGAACGCCATCGCTACCAAATCCGGGCTGCTTCGTTAGTAAGCTTCCGGCACATTGGGCTGCGCCCCGGATGGCGGCAGACGCCGAAAATTAAGCCACAGATCAAAAAGACCAACCAGCATCACCAACAGGGTCGCAAACGGTTGCAGCAGAAGCAACGCGTACACGATGGCCCGCAGGAACGGCACCACCTTCCAGTGATGCAGATAGAACACGGCAATGGCCAGCCCCTGAAACAGGTAGACGGTACTCAATCCCAGCAACAGGTTAGACCCAACCAGCGCCATCCCCTTGGATGGCAAGAGCAACAAGCAACCGGTGGCAATGACCAGCCACACCAGTAGTTCCGGCGCCTTCCAATGCGACCACGGGGCCCAGGAAGGCAGCGGCAACCGCCTAACCACACAAAACCGCCGCGCCACCAGGGTATTGAGCCAGGTGATCAGGAGCAGCGAAACCAGGGTTGCACCCGGCAGCAATCGGATGAAAACCGGGATAGCCTGAGGGATGGCCTCCAGTGTCGCCTGTTGATCCAAACCAAGACCGGCGCCACGATAGGTTTGCAGCAAAGCGGTCACATTCTGGCGCATTTCTTCTTCAAGCGCAGACCAAAACTGCGGCGAAAACCCCCCGGTAACCACCCAGAAGGTCACAGTCCCCAGCAGAAGCGCAACGCCGACCGCAACCCCCATGGTTTTCTCGATGGGCCACTGGCGACGCATGCCTTCGCCCAGAAGCCCCCCCATGATGAGCATGAGCAGCATGTAAGGGACATCCCCAACCGCACCCAACAAGTAAAGCAGCGGCACCCCTAGAACCAGCACGCTTCCGGGGATCCAGAAACCCGCCGGGTGACCGAACCGGTATATGCTCAACAGCGTGGGCAAGGGCGTGAAGACGCCCGCGAAAATGCCTGCAAGCGGCACCAGCAAAACCGCCAGGAAGGCCATCAGGGATGCCGTCACTCCCAGGAGGAAGTCCTTCCGAGTCAAAGCAATCGGCAGCGGCACACCCTTAGACTGGTCCAAGGGGGGCACTGTCCCCCCGTTGACATCCACAGAAAACCCTTTCCTGGCCGATCATTAACCTTAGCGAAACACCCCGGCGGCGGCAAGTTCCGCCTCCCGCCAGTTCGCCGCCCGATTCCCAACACCCTAAGTTATACGGAATGGATGGTGGTGTAGGGCAAGAGGGCAATGTGGCGCGCACGCTTGATGGACAGCGTCAACTGCCGCTGATGCTTGGCACAGTTGCCGGAAATGCGGCGGGGAATGATCTTGCCGCGTTCAGTCACAAAGAACCTTAAGGTTCTCACGTCCTTATAGTCGATGCGCAAGCTGCTGTCGGCACAAAAGCGACAGATCTTACGGCGGTGAAAAGTGCGTCTTTTTCGTCGAACAACCACGTTCTCTCTCCTTTGATCCAGCAGTCTCCACTGCTTGTCAGCACCATCGGCCGAGTGGCGACTCGCAGTCGCTACTTTTCCTCGTCTTCATCCGGCTCGGCGTCAGCGTCAACATCCTCGAAATCGTCTTCCTCGCCACCAGTCCTCATCGGCCAGTTCTTCATCGGTAGCCAGGGGCGCAACGCGACTTCCCTCGTCGTCAGTGAAGGGTAGCGGGGTCTTGGGTGTCTCGGCCTGTGCCGCCTGCGGATCAAACCGGTCTGCGATCACCACCGTGATGAACTTGAGAACGCGTTCATCGAGACGCAGGTTTCGTTCCAGTTCGGCCACCAGTCCCGACTCGCCCGCAAATTCCATCAACACATAATGACCGCGGGTCCGTTTCTTGACCGGGTAGGCCAGCTTTTTCTTCCCCCAGGGAACGTAGTCCAAGACCGTTCCCCCATTGCCGGTAACGATATTCTTGATCTTGTCGTCGACCGTGACAATGGCGTCATCGGGAAGATCAGCGTCAATAATAACAAAACACTCGTACTTACGCATCTGCGTTCCTCCTTTTGGCTTTGAAGCCCCTATCCGCATCCCTGGATGGAGCAAGGAGCTAGAGACTGTAAAATTTCTCTGCTAACATATACGCATTATTGAGGTCAAGGCAATTATGGAAATCATTACAGGCGAAGGATGTGGAGACCTTACGGGGTAAGCGGGGTGGCGAATTCGACGATGATTTCGTCCTCATGGACCCAGCCAAGTTCTTGTTTCACCATGCGTTCCTGGGCGACCTGGTCGCTTTTCAGATGCCGGATGCGGCTCGACCAGTCGCTGATTGTCCTGGGCCAGCCTTTTGGTCAAAGCCGCCAGGCGCAGCACCTCAGCTTGCTGTGCGCGGTAGCCGCGCACTCCGCGCGGCGAAACAAAGATGGCGGAAAGCAGGCAAAGATTCAGGACCAGCAGGAACAGGACCAGACATTTGAGCAGAGGGATACTCCTGGAACGCTCCGCCGCAACCTTGCGGTTGCCTCGCTGGTCCAGCCCCGATCTGACTTCAGTTGTCGGTCGTTTCGCGATCATCAGCCTGATCCGACTCAGTTGTCCCGTCCGTAGGCCCGTTCGGGGATCTTCACCGATGGAAACAGCGTCGGATCCGTGTGCGGCAAAAACAACGCGCCACGGAATTCGTTCATCAACTCCATGTTCACGTTCAGTTCCACATAGGTGATCTGCCGGCAAATACGATCGATCTCGCCGATCAGTGCCCGATCCAGAAGCACCATGGCGGCACCTCGCCCGGCGGTGTTTCCGAGCCCCTGGTAGGTTGCCAGCGGCAAGTCCGGAATCATACCGATACGGATGGCCATGGCGGGATCGATGTGGTTGCCGAAACTGCCCGCCACATAGAAATGCTTAAGATCACCAAAGCCGACCCCAACCTTACGAGTGATCACATTGAGGATGGTGTACATGGCGGCTTTGGACTTGAGCAGGATACCGATGTCGATTTCTGACACCAACAAATCCCGACCATCGTCAGTTTCCCTTGCAAAAGCAACCACATAAGCCGGGCCGTCGGGAGTGGTCACAATCCGCGGTGAGGCCAGTCTGGTGTTGATTTTCCCCTGAATGGTCAGGATTCCTGCCATAAACATTTCCGCTATTAGATCTATCAGACCGGAACCGCATATGCCAAGCGGTTTTTTGTCTCCAAGCACGGAAAAATGCGGTTCCAGGGTCTCCGGGTCGATGCGAACCCGGTCAATGGCCCCCGGATTGGCCATCATCCCACGCTCCACCACACCCCCCTCGAGGGCCGGGCCAGCGGCGCCGGCGCAGGCGATCAGCCAGTCGCGGTTGCCAACCACCACCTCGGCGTTGGTGCCCACATCCACCAGGATGTTGATGTCACCGGAACGGTGCATACCGCTGGCCAGGATCCCGGCAAGGAGATCCCCACCGAAGTAGGACCCGACATTGGGAAATAGATACACCAGCGCCCGTGGATGGGTATGAAGCCCGAGGTCCTCAGCGTGCAACCAAGGGAACTGGTTGGCCACGGGGATATATGGCTCCCGACACAGGCCCGAAGCATCCAGCCCCAGCAGGAAATGACTCATGGTGGTGTTGCCGGCGGTGGTCACGGCATACACATCGGTTAACGCCAAACCGCGTTCCGCCAGCATGCGAACCATGTTGTCGTTGAAACATTCGATGAGGAGCCGCTGCAAATGTTGCCGCCCGTGTTGGTCGCGGGCGAAATTGATGCGGGTGAGGATGTCTTCGCCGTGCGGAATCTGCGGGTTGGCCACCGATTCCTGGGCGATGATCCGGCCCTGGCCGAGATCCAGAAGATAGAACGCCAGGCGGCTGCTGCCCAGATCGATGGCAAAACCCAGAGGCACCAATGGGGCAATGCCGCTTTTTACATCCAGCAGTTCCCAGTGACAAGGGGTAGAGCCCAGCACTGCCGTGACCTCATAGCAACCCTGGCGGATCTGCTCCACAAACGGCCCAACTCTGGACGGGTGAACCTGCAACGGCTGGTAGCCTTGTTGGCGGAGAACGCGCAGCAGGCGATCCAGATCGGCCGTGTTGTCCCCCAGATGGGGTGTGGTCAGTTGCAGTTGGACAGTTTCAACAAGTGGCTGATGACTCAACCAAGAAGGCAGGGGGTCCACACCCATGGTGTTGCTGACTCCTTTCGTGATCACCGCTGCGCTTGTGCGCCGCCCCAAAAGCCCGCAAGTTTCATCAAGGTCTCCAACGAATCCGATCGAACCGCATGACGTTAACGGCCAATTCCAGGATACCACACACCAGGATTCCAGAAAGGCGTATCTGTAACCGCCGCTCGATCCGCCCCAAGGCATCATACACACTATTGCCGGGTTCCAGGTTGATGATCACCGCATGTGGGAACTGAAAATGCCGGGGATCACACCAGTAGGCCGGACTCAAACTGAAGTGCATCCGGCAGGCAAACGGCCGGTAAGGGTAGAGCCGGCACAGATTGTCCTGGGAGAACCGACACGACTGCCCCAGGTCTTGATAGAGCTGCAAAACCTCTTCCCGGCAGGAAGCAACTGGTGCCGACGCCTCCGCCTGGTCCTGGCATTGCAAAAACAGCCGGGTCAGGACCTGTTCCTCCTCCAGGCAACGGCGAAACAGCCTCGAAAAGCTACCACTCTGATGCATGCCGTGGTAAAAGTACAGAAGCTCCACCAACGTCGCTCCGGCGGGCATGTTTTGGCAGCAATGGGCGCAGCCTTCCTGGCAGGGCACGGCCAGGCCGTCACGGCGCAGATAGTTGACAAAGAAACGGTTGGATTCATCGAAGAGTTCCATCACCTTCTGCATGTAAGTGAGGAACTGGTGGGGCAAGCTCCGGTCTCTGGCAAAACCATCGAGACCATCGAGGCAGCCGATCCGGAGCAGATAGCTGGTGATCCGGTTCTGGTAGCCAGCGAGAATCCGCTGAACATCCGGCGGGATATCTCTTTCCAATACCGGCAGTTGGACTCTGGACGTGCCGAATTGCTCAGCCTTCATAGCATCGCTGCCATCCTGGATGGTGGGAAACCAGCGAAGGGACCCGACCGAGGAATGACCGTCGCCGAATGTCTCTGGCAAGCACCCTGACTACCTGCTAAGATGGAAGATCGGTGGTGACATCTTAGCGAATGATTGCCCATGAGAAAAGGATTTTGTCGCCCCTATGGAAGCCAAATGCCCTCATTGCGGTCAGATCCGTGAATATGATGAGAATGCCGTTTCGAATCCCAACACACCACCGTGCTGCAACATGGCTGGGGTGAGCGGGCCGGCGACTCCTTTCGCCGAGTCGCTGGCGGCAGGCACCGGACCTGCATCGACTGCGACCGAGGAGACGGCGGAACAGCAGGCCGGTGATCAAACCGCTCCTGGCGGCTTCGGAAGCAGCATTCCTTGGGAGCAACGGCGCGGCTTTCTGGACTTCCAGGCTTACTGGCAGACCACCCGCGGCATTCTGTTTCATCCCGCCCAGTCGTTTGCTCAGTGGAACCCACCCGTGGAAATGGAAGGGGCATTGCTGTTTCTGGTGACCTTCGGATCGCTGGGGCAGATCCTTGCCCAATACTGGGTAATGTTTCTCCGCGACACCATGACGACTTCAGCGGGAGTTGCACAGGATTGGTTTGGCTTCAGCCTCTTCATCCTCAAGGCACCCTTTCTGGTGCTCCTTTCCACCCTTATCTCGGCTGCCGTCATTCACTTCTTTCTGTTCCTGCTACGGAGCGACATCGGAAAAGTGGAGCAAGACCTTTGCACTCTTTGCCTACCTCTCCGGCGCCTTGGCCTGCCTGCAGCTCATCCCCGTCGCCGGTTTGTTCCTTGCCCCCATCTGGGGTTTGGTGTCCGGCGTCTGCGGCCTGCGAGAACTGCACCGCACCACTACTTGGCGCGTCATTACGGCCTTTTTCCTGCCGCTCATCATCATGCTGACCTTGTTGTTCTGCCTGATGTTGCTGATTGTCGGCGCCGGACTGGTTGCGCTGCAGGGTTTTCTTGGGTCGTGAGCCACCCAGATCCGTCACAGCCTCCCACCGTCGAGCTTTCCCGACCGTCACCACGAGCCCGGATAATGAGCTTGACACTACGCCGGGTTTCGCCTACCGTAAATGCGACCAAAGAAGGATATGGTCGCACTTTGATGCGATTGTCCCCGGTGCCTGTTGCTTCTGGTGCGGTTGGAAAATATCGGTGGATGGATGGCTTATCATCCGTAGGCGTTCGAGTACGCAGCAGTTTTTATGAAATGAATGTTGAATTCACCTTGGAACGGGAAAACGAGAGATGAGTGACAGTCAGATCAAAGACTTGGTTGGGGTCATTGCCAGAGCATTAGCGGATTTTCCGGATCAGATTGTGGTGAACGAAATCATCGGACAACAGACTACTGTGATTGAGCTCCGAGCTGCCAAGGAAGACCTCGGCAAGATCATCGGCAAGGAAGGCCGAAACGCTCACGCCTTGCGCACCATTGTCAACGCGGCAGCCACCAAGCTGCACAAACGGGCCGTCCTGGAAATCCTGGACTGACAGAGTCCTGAGCCTGGATTTCCCCCGACTATAACAGGTTCCAGCGAGGTGCTTCGGTCCGCCTTCATGGAAATTACCCTTACCTCAGGACCGCCGGTCCGCCCCGAATGCTTCGGCAATCCCGCCAAGGTCTGTCCCAGGGATGGTCAAGGTTTCATGGAACCCCAGCCATCGTGTTTGCCCTGCCCAGTGCTGAAAAGCTGCCTCCAGGTATCCTTGCGCAAATATGGGCTGGTGTCCCCGCCGCCGCCAAGCGAGCAGATCACATCCGGCCTGATCGGTTTTGTCAAGCGCTGGTCCGACCGGAAATTGGCTCAGCATGGTGAGACTGGTGGCGGTGCTGATGACGATCAATGAATGCCCCGAAGCAATCCGTCCCCCGTCCCAGCATTCCAGATGACGACCAGGATCGACTGGTCATCGTACATCAGGGAGCTTTAGGCGACCTGGTGCTCGCCCTACCCGTGTTCGACGGTCTGGCCCGGTTGCAGCCAAACCGGCGCCTGGATTTCTGGGGCCGGCCAAACCTGCTGGCACTCCTTGCTACCAAGCCATATCTGGGTGAAGTTCGATCCTGCGACGGCGGCCAACTGGTCGCTTTCTTCCAGGACGAAACCTGGCACCAGGCGGTGATACCAGACTTTTTTCTAGGGACCGCCGCTGTTTTCCTGTTTGGTCAGGAACAAAGCCGCACCCTGGCCACACGCCTGCAGCAACGATTGAACGCTCCGGTGGTGTGGATCAAGTCTTTTCCTGAACCCGCTCAAGCAGCTACCAGTGAGTCGGTTTCTGGTCGACCAGGTGCGCGCTGCCGGCTGGCCTATCAGTCACGACTGGCCGCAGCTGGCCCCGGCCGATGATGAAATCCAGTCGGTCAAGGAATGGTTCCGTCAGGAGGGCTGGGAACACGGCAAGACCCCGGTCCTGATCCATCCGGGCAGCGGCGGGCCCCTCAAAGTGTGGCCGCTGCAGCGCTGGTGGCACCTGATCCACTCGCTGCTGCATGACGCTCGGGTGGCCGTCATCCTTGTATTGGGACCGGCCGACGAAGCGGCCAGACCGTTAGCGGAAGCCGCCAAAAGCATGGGTGCCCATCTGGCCACGGATATCTCCCTGCCGCGTCTGGCAGCCCTGGCCAGCCAGTGTCGCCTGCTGATCGGCAACGATTCGGGGGTGACGCACCTTGCTGCGGCCCTCGGTACCCCCACCATCGCCATATTTGGCCCGACCTGCGGCCAGGTCTGGGCTCCCCGCGGGACTCACGTGCAAGTCATCCAGAGCCACTGGGAAGCTTCGGAGTCTTTGGTCTTTCACCCGGCAATGACCCCGGAACCGGTGGAAGAAGCGGTTCAGACTGCCGTGGAACGCGTGGTCTGTAATTGACCCGGTTCTCCCAGTTCAACAGTGCTGTTGGGTTACGCTATCATCAACGCTTTTTCGTGGACACGAAATGGTGCGCACATGGTAGTCACAAAGGTAAAGTCAGTTCGGACGCAGTTTTATCCTGGCACACCGTTGGGCTGCAGGGTCTGGGAGACCGCAGATGGGTGCTGACTGATATACGGGTGTTTCGGAGTTGTATAGGGTGACATCAACGGTATGACCAGCTAAGGAGGAAAGCATGCGACGCTGCGTACTTGCGGGAAGGATCAATGTTGGCTTGATGCTATTGGCAGCTGCCGGTACGGTGTTCGGTTTGGCGGTGAGCGGCATGGCCCAAGAAACCATAAAGATCGGTGCCTATCTCCCCATGACCGGTGCGGTCGCCGGATATGGCCAGCAGGAATGGGCCGGGATCCAGATTGCCAACGAAATGCAACCGACCGTCCTGGGCAAGAAAATCGAATTGGTACTGACGGACACCAAGAGCGAGAAAATCGAAGCCGCCAACGCCATGAGTCGGCTCATTGAGAAAGACAAGGTGATCGGTGTACTGGGTGAAGCCATCAGCGGCAACTCCATGGCCGGCAATCCCATTTCCGAAGCCGCCAAGATCCCTACTGTAAGTCCCACCGCCACCAACCCCCTGGTCAATCAGGGCAAAAAATTCGCCTTCCGGGCCTGTTTCATCGATCCTTTCCAGGGTGAAGTGGCTGCCCGTTTCGCCCGCAATGAGCTGAAAGCTCAGACCGCTGCCGTGATCATCGACATTGCCCAGGATTATTGCGTGGGGCTGGCTAACTTTTTCGTCAAGGAATTCGTCAAACAGGGTGGCAAGATCCTGTCCACGACCTACATCCAGACCGGCGACCAGGATTTTTCGGCCCAGCTTTCCGCGGTCCAGGCTGCCAAGCCGGATATCATCTACGCTCCCAACTACTACACGGAAGACGCCCTGATGGCCAAGCAGGCCCGCGATCGGGGGATCACCGTCCCCATTCTGACCGGCGATGGTGCTCAGGAAGACGCGCTTTTGCAGATTGGCGGCAAGGCCGTGGACAACATGTATTTGACCGGTCATTTCCACAAGCAGGCAGCCACCACCGAACGCGCCAAGGAATTCATCAAGCGCTTTGAAGAAAAGCACAAAAAAGAACTGGGGGCCTTTGGGGCACTTGGGGCTGATGCCTACTTCCTCCTGCTGGATGCCATTGAGCGAGCCAACTCCACGGACGGCACCAAGATCCGTGATGCTCTGGCGGAAACCAAGAATTTTCAGGCTATCTCCGGCACCATCAACATGGGAGACAACGGCAACGCCGTCAAGAGTATGGTCATCAACAAGGTGCAAGGCGGCAAGTTTGTCTACGTGACCACTGTGAATCCCTAGTTGGGTTCGGCTGGCGTGCGACCTGACCGGCAGGATCGGGGTATCGACCGCGCACCGGCTGAGCGGCTGTGCGTGTCGCCGGCAGCCCGCCAAGGAACGCACGGGGCGCGGTTTTGATGACTGCAGGGGCAGGGTGTGATTTTTGCCGGACACCCTGCCCTTTTTTGGAGTTGGAACCACCCCCTCCCGAGGAGCCATTCCGAGGTCGCCGACCGCTCAACGGTCGGCCGAGTGAAGGAACCAATGTGACCGGAACCATTTTGCTGCAGCAAGTCATCAACGGCATTTCGTTGGGAAGCCTCTATGGGCTGGTGGCCATCGGCTATCACCAGGCCTAAGCGGCGCCGAAACCACGCGGCCAATGAGCTTCCGGCAACAATTAGAAAATTGCCCCGCGGGGTTTCGCGTCTGCTTCAGGCCTTCGTTAGGCTACCTTATGATCTTGAGTACTTTAAAAAACAGCGATAGATTAAAAAATAGGTAATCAATCCAGGCAATAAAATGCAGCAATACAATAGCCCAGAAAGTGAGTTGAAAATTCAATTTCCTGGTTTTTCGGTGTGGAAATACAGCACGGTGTGGAAATACAGCACAGCGTGGATGCAGAACTCCATTCGCCCGATGCATAACTCCGTTCGTCCTGAGGTATCGAAGGGTGAAAAGGGCTTTTGCAGGAGGCTCACTCGTGTGGATAATTGTGGCCTGACGCCCAACGCCGAACGGGCGTTGTGAAAGGGTACCTGCCCACAGCACCTACAGCGCCAGCGCGTGTTTGCGGTTGCGCGTTTCGTTTTCGGCCGTAACCCGAATAGCGCGCTGTCCGCTCACCGGGCATTCGTGTTCACAGACCCCGCAGCCGATGCAGCGCTGCAGGTCCACCAGGGCCGCTGCAGGCGAACCTGGACGGCCAAGGCGGCCTCAGCCCCAGCGGGCGTTTGCCACGGCTGGCCGGCGGCCACACTCAGCCGCGCCCCGGCCTGATCCACAATCTGCAACCGCCCGCCGCCGGCTTCTGCGGGCATGGTCACAAAGTAGTCCCCCGACGCCAGCACCTGGGCGGCCGGCAGCAACGTCAATGCGGCTTCCGGGATTTCCACCGTGGCCGCATCCACCCAGCGCCCCACCAAGGAGCCGCCGCGCACGGTGCGAAACACTTCTTCGACATGGATCGCCTTGGGACTCACCGGACAATTTTCCTGACAAACGATGCAGGGCCGGTCCATGGCCCAGGGCAGACACCGGTTGCGATCCACAAAGGCCGTCCCCAACCGCACCGGGCCGGTTGCCGCATGCGCCCCGCGCCCCAGCTTCTCCTCCAGGCTGATGGCCCGGATGGCGGCCGTCGGACAGACCTGACCGCAGGCCACGCAATTGAGCTGGCAGCCGCTGGTGCCGATCCGAAAGTTGAGTACCGGCGACCAGAGGCCTTCAATCCCGGCTTGCAGTTCGGCCGGCTGGATGATGTTGGTGGGGCAGATGCGCATGCATTGGCCGCACTTGATGCATCGCTTGAGGAAGTCGATTTCCATCAGAGCACCCGGGGGCCGGATCAGGGCCGGGTTCCAGTTGGTACCCAACAAGCCACCGACGCGCAGCATGGGGACCGTCACCAACCCCGACGTCGCGGCCAGCAACAGAGAACGCCGGGTAAGGTCGGGCAGTGGCAATTCCCCCGCCGACGACTGCTGGATGCGGTAGGTCATCAGCTCATGGCGGCAATCACCCAGGCAATTCATACACAGCACGCATTCGCTGGATCGAATCTCCGCAGCCGGTTCACAGGCACCTTCGCAGTGGAGCGCACAGAGACCACACTGAACACAGTCGTGCTCGGTCTTGGCCACCCGCCACAGAGCGAATCGCCCCAAAATCCCATACAGCGCCCCCAACGGACACACAAACCGGCAATAGAAACGCGGAAACTTTGGGAGCAAAAGCAACACCACCAGGAGGATGGCCCCGATCAGCCAGGCATCTTCATAGTGGCGAGGCGCAGCGGCCAACCGCGAACCGGTGGCATCCGCCAGGGGCAGCAGCACCAGGTTCACCGACCGCTGCAGCAGCGGAATCGGGTCCAGCAATCCGGTCTGGAGAGATGCCGCCAGCGCCCCATCCAGGGACACCCAGGCGCTCAGGGCGGCCGCGCCTCCAAGAACCGCCGCCAGCAGAGCCTGACCCCTGGCGGATTTGACCAAACCGCTAACCCGGATTGTGGCTGCCACCAGAAGCACCGCCAGCGCCGCTCCACCCAGCACCACCGGAACATTCCCCGCACCGCGCAGCGCCTGCCCCAGCAGCGAACCCGCCGCTGCCGCCAGGAGAAACACCAGCAGGTAGTACTTGATGACTTGAGCATGCCGGTAGCGGTTGGCCTCCACCTTGTGGGTAAAGGATCGGCCGCGCTGCAGCAAATATCCAACGAAGTGTTGCAGGGTCCCGAACGGACACACCCAGGAACAAAAGAACCTTCCCAGGAAAACGGTCAGCACGATCGTAACCAGCGCCCACAGCAACCCGGCATACAAGGTGCCGGTGGCAAGCAGCGTCCCCAAAGCCACCAGCGGATCGAGCTGCAGAAACCAGTTTACCGGCCAGCCCCGCAACTGCCACCAGCTCTCCCCCCAAGTGCTCACCAGGCAAAACCACAGAAACAGCAATCCGAAGAATGCCTGGCTGATCCGCCGAACCGTCACGATGTGCATAAGCATCTCACCAGAAGCCAAACGGTATGATTGAAGTCCTCCAAAATCGACGGTTGCTCAGCAGGTTTGACCAGTGCGACCGGCCAAACCGAAACCAACACCGCCGACCCTAAATCGATCTATCAGGAAAGCGTCACAAATCCAGCGGGCTCCTGGCAGCCTTGATAGTGACGCTTTTCACGGTATGCGTGTAAATCATAGTGGTCCTGACATCGCTGTGCCCCAGCAGTTCCTGGATCGTGCGGATGTCGTAGTTGGCCTGGAGCAGGTGGCTGGCAAAACTGTGCCGAAACGTATGGGCCGACGCCCGCTTGCAGATCCTGGCCTTCCCGACCGCCTCCTTGATCGCTTTTTGCACCTGTGTTTCATGCAGATGATAGCGGCGATATTTGCCCTCCGTCGGAACAAAGGTCAAATGGATGGCCGGGAAAAGCCATTGCCAGATGAATTCCTTGGCCGCCTTCGGATATTTCTTCTCCAGCGCATTCACCAGAAACACACCGGCATAGCTCCGATTCAGGTCGCGCTGGTGCAGGTCTTTTAACGACTCAAGATGCGCTTCGCAGTTCCGGGACAATCATTTCGGGAAGCGGCACCGTCCGGTCTTTTTGGCCTTTGCCGTCATGGACGGTCAAGATCCCGGCATCGAAATTCAAGACACTGCACCCGCAGCTGCAAGCATTCGAAAAGCCGCAGCCCGCAGCCGTACAAGAGCTTCACCACCAGGGCATAAGGGGCCTCAAGCTGCTTCAGGATCGCATCGATCTCTTCCCGAGACAACACCACCGGGATGTAAGGCCTTCGTTTTGCCCTGACTACCCCCTCGACTTTTCCGAACTCCTTGTTGAGCACATGTCGATAAAAGAACAGCAGCGCATTGAATGCCTGGTTCTGGGTTGAAGCCGACACCTTGCGGGTCACCGCCAAAAACGTCAGGAATCCTTTGACCTGGTCAGAAGATAACAAGTTCGGGTCCTGGCTGCGAGTAAACGTCTGAAAGTGCCGCACCCACATAGTATAGTTCTTCAAGGTCTTCGGAGAATAATGCCTAAGTTGGATCTCTTCGGCCAACCTGGTGAATACTCCTCTCCAGGAAGCTCCCGTCGACGTGCTCATAATTTTGGAAAAAGAGACGGGTTCAGAAATCGGCTCGAAGTGAACGTCCTCCGAAGAACGGGAGGGTGGAGTCCCGGCTTCAAGGGAACTGCTTGCCTCATTAGCGGGTAAGAAAGGGCAATGAGACGATCTCTCATAAGTCTTTGCCGGAGGGTTTGCCGGTGTTTGGGGGGCATTCACCTCGTGAACCGACAAGATGGGACGATAAGACGATTCATCAGAAACCTCACCCCGAGGGCTGACCATTTGAGGCGAACGACCATCGCTTTGGGCGTCTTTGGATTGGAGGAGGTCGAAATAGAGCGTAATAGCCGGAGACGCCTGCTGTTGCTGGGCCTTCGTCTGTTTCTTTTCCTCCAGCTTCCCGAGAAAGGGAGTCAGACTCCCCCTGAGCTCTTCAGGAAAATGATACTTCCGGCAAAAATCAAGGTAAAAGCGCAGCCATTTGCCATAGGCCCCCTGCTCAGCATTCGGAGCTCCCCGGCTGCGCAGATACGCCTCAAATTCTGTTCGCAATGCTGAAGGAATAGGAAGCACAGCAAGTCCTCCTGGTGTCGGTTAACCTTCCGAATGACATGATAACCGGCAAGAAGAATACAAAAGCTGATTAATGTTGTCAAGCGCTTAATCATAAAATATACAGGAAATATAAACTGATATGGAGGCATCCCGGCAGACAAACCCGAGACCAGAGAACCCGTTGTCGCAATGAGGACATAGAATCTTCTCAGGTCCGGGGGGGGAGGATAGCCGGAAACCGTTCAATTACTTGTTATCTGTGAAAGGAGGCGGAATGGCTGATCGAGAGCTTTACTGGAACAAATGCACCACCCTAAGCGGTCAAACGGTGAACGGAAGGGCGACCGCAACAGAATTTCACTGGGCTACCGACGCCAGCGGCAGCATTTGGATAAAGACTAAGAAGGCACTGCAGGAGTTCAGCAAAGAAGACTATGAAGCCGTGATTTCTCACGTCCTAAGGAGCCGAGGTCCTATCCCTTTGGGCGCACGTATCGACAGGTACCGTACCGGAGAATAGTGTTGGGGCTTTGATGCAAAAAAGAAGGGGAACAGGGAGAACATACGCCGTTGGTGCTCTCATCTCGCCGCCGTGGCTGTGTACAAAGAGCGTTTGGGGTATACCGATACAGGCCGTGGGCCTGGCCGGGGTTACTTTTCTGCATGCCAGAGGATTAATGTCAAAGACCAGATAACAAGCGGTTCGAGGCGGACACCAAACCACGCGGTGCACATCCTTGCCGCTTTCTCAAGCTCTTTGGCCGCGTGGTTTGGTGCCAGGCAGGCGATCTGGTCG
>CAWHGA010000025.1:0-134533 GCA_963828705.1 uncultured delta proteobacterium | reverse complement strand
CGACGATGATCGTCCACCGGCGCCTGCCAGACGGTGTTGATGCCCTGGGGGATGAGCTGGAGGCTCAAGTTCCGGGGCGGACCCGGCGGGATGGAATCGGATGTTACCATGACCTGGGCGCACTCATCCCCGATACCGCTTCCTGCCCGTTTTCCTGGCGGACGCTGGCCACCGCGTAGGTGTAATCGCCATCAGCCGGCGGGGTGTCGGTAAATTCCAGCGGCCGCGCCAGTTCGCACTAGGCGGTCAGCCCCGATTCCCCGGGCCCACGCCGGTAGAGCTGGTAATCCACCGCGGCCGCGACCTGCTGCCAGTTCAGCTTGATCCGCCCGGCGGGCAGCGCTTTGCCGGTAAGCCCCATCGGGGCTTCCAGCGGCGGGAGATCGCCCTGATAGACCTGGAAACGGTTCTCGCACAGGATGCGGGTGCTGATGTTGTCAAGATCATCGCGACCGCGGTAGGTGAAACTCAGGTTCTCCACTTCGCTCAAGCCGCCATCGGCCGGAAGGGTGAGTTCCCCCCGCCAGCTTTCGGCCTGCCCGGGTTGCGGGCTGATCTTCTGCAGCCCGGACAAGGCCACCGGGGTGCGGCCGGCCTTGGAGAGCGTCCAGGTCATTTCCGGGGTGCTGCCCGCTTTGCTCGCTTCACTCAGCCCCACCGTGACGGTAACGGTCACCGGCTGGGTCTGATCGTTTTTGATGGGGGCCTTGGGTTGGATTTCCAGGCGGCTTACGGCCGGCCCGGCGGTGTCGATTTCGAGCGTCTTGCCGGTATCGATTTCGGTGCCGCGGTTGCCCACCAGATCGCGGGCGGAAAAGACCGCATAGGCGGTCCCCGATGGCGTCGTATCGGTAATCACCAGCAGCCCCTGGTATTGGGTCGGACTCACGGCGGTGAGTTCCACCGGCATGGGCACGCCGCCGTGCGGAGTGAGGCTCAAAAACGGTGTGGTGGTGAGCGCTTCATTGACCGTCAGACGCACCTGGACCAGCCCCGGGGCGGTGCGGCCGGTGACCGGATCGAAGGCCCCCTGGGGTTCGAAGACGATACTCAGCGGCCCGCGGCGCAGTGCGATCGGACACGGCGGTGGCGGCATTGGACGCCTCACTTTCGTTTCCGGCCGAATCCAGCGCGGTCACCCGGTAGGTGTAGGTGCCGTCCGCGGTGGGGAGATCATCCAGGGAGGTGACGGTGAGCGGCGCACCGTTTATTTTGACCGCTTCGGCCGGACTGGCAAACGGCTGCGGTGCCCGGTAGAGGTTGAAACCTTTGAGGGCGCTGTCGGACCGGCGCATACCAGCTCAAATGAATGGCGCCGCCCGGTTTGGATTGGGCATCGAGACTGGTAGGGGCCCTGGGCAGGGTGGAATCGAGCGTTACCGTCACGGCGGAAGATTTGGGGCTTTCGCCGGCGCGGTTGCGGGCTGTCGCTTCGAGCCGGTTGCTGCCTTCCACCAGGGTTATCGGGATGGCGAAGTTGCCGCCGGCATCCACGGCGCTGGGGCTGCTTACCACCGCGTTGTTGTCATAGATGAGGATTTCGGTGTTCTTTTCGGCGCGCCCGGAAACCGATGATGTCCGGTTTGTTGGTCAGCAGCCCGGTGGCCGGCGCCGTAATGGTCGGGGCCGCTGGTATGCGCAGCGCCACTTCCAGACCAAAGGTGGCGGTGCTGCTATTTCCCAGGGTGTCGAAAGCGGTGAGGGTGAGACTATGAGAGCCGTCGGCGACGCTCGCCGGGTTCCAGGCAGCGGAATAACGGTTGGAACCGTTGGCGTCGGTGCGGAACAGGGTGCCGTCAAGGCGGAATTCGACTCGACTGACCCCCGACGGGTCGGTGGCGGTGGCGGTAAAGGTTCCCGGTTCCTGGATGGTGGTCGATGCACCCAATACCACGCTATTGAACCGGACATCGCTGATGGCCGGGCCGCCATGGTCGCTTTGCGGTCTGGCGGCGTAGGCCGTCACGGTCGGGTTTTCACCACCCGATAGATTCACCGCGGTGACGGCAAAGTAATAGGTCACGCCGTTGGTGAGCCCGGCCACACTGCCGCTGGTGCCTTTGACCGTGACCCGTGGGGTCATGCCGGTGACGCTCGAAAAGGCGGCGGTACTCACGTAGACTGAGTAATGGTCCACATAGGGCGTTGGCTGGGACGCCGACCAGGCCAGATCCACCTTGCCGCCCTGGGGCGCGGGGGTAACCGTGGCCGGATTGTCCAGCCAGGTGATGGCGGCCAGCCGCGTGCCGGGGCTTTCGTTGCCGGTGGTATCCACCGCCTTGACCACCAGCGGGTAGGCTGTAGCCGGAGACAATCCGCTGGCTTCAAAGCTGGTCTGGCTGGAGGGCAGATCGATTCCCTGGGGGGCCTCGTTGAAGTACACCCGGTATCCGGCCAGATCGCCCAAGCTGTTGGCAGACGGGTTCCAGGAGAAAAGCAAGCTGTCGGCAAACGATTGCACCCGCAAACCGGCGATGTCTTCCGGCGGCTGGGTATCGGCAGGAACCGCCGAAACCGGGGTGACGGCGGCGATGAAGGTGTCCATGAGGTCCACCGCCACCACCGCAAAATAGTAACGGCTGCCGGTAGTGAGTGAAGTGACGGTGAAGCTGAAAGTACCGACAGGAACAGTGGCGAGGGGTGTGAGGCTAGCCACCGTGGTGAATGGGTGCTCCGCCATATAGACCCGGTAGCTGACGATATCACCCTGACCCGCTTCCGGATAGCCGCTCCAGCTTAGCCGCACACTCGTGCCGTCGCCGTTCCCTGAAGCCTGCAATTGGGACACAGGCACCGGCGGGGTGTCATCGAAGAAGATGTTGATAGCAACCGTTGGACTCTGGTTGCCGGCGGCGTCCCGGCAAAGAATTTCCAGACTGTTATCGCCGGATCTCAGGCGCACCGTGTACGACCAATTAGTGGAGGCATTAGGCGGCACCACCTGGGTGCCGTTGATCCATATCGAGCTGTAGGCTTCCTTGGTGCCGGCAAGCGTCTGGTACGGGAGCCGGCTGGGGGTTGTCACCGGATTGAGGCTGGGGGCCGGCGGCGGGGTGACGTCGAAGGTAAAGGAAAACGCCGCGTCATAGCGATTACCGGCCAGGTCCTGGGCCTGCAAGCTGGCGGTATATGTGCCCTGCGGCAAGGCTGCGGCCGGGGTGAACACCACGGTCCCGGTCCCTTCCAGCGACCAGCTGCCGTCCATGGAATCACCCGCCGCATTGCGCAGGCGGGCGCTCGCCAGGGTGGGTGCGGCCGCCAGCCCGGTGGTCGCATCGGTAAAGGCGAAAGCCACTCGTGCCGGGCTTTCGGTCAGAAACGTCCCACTCACTGGTTCGGTGCTCTGGAGTACCGGCGGCAGGCTGTCCAGGATGATGGCAAAAACGATCTCGGCACTGCGATTGCCCGCCGCATCCTGGGCGAACAGCCGGTGAGTGTTGGTGCCTTCGCTCAAGGGCAGATTGAATGACCATTCGCTCAAGTCGTTTATGGTCACAATCTGGATGGCATCCAGCCAAACGGCACTGCCTGGTTCCTTGGTGCCCGCCAGGATCTGGCGATTGGCGCGGGTCGGGCTCTGGACCTCATTCAAGGTCAACCCTGCCGGCGGTGTCATGTCGATGGCGAAGCTGAAAATCTCCGTGCGGGTGTTATCCAGCGGCATGTCGGTCGGGTGGATGGTGACCGTGTAGGTGCCGTCCTCGGTCAGGGGCAGATCCGGCGTGAAGGTGGCGTGATTGGCCAGCACCTGCCACTGGCCGGGGATATCGGCGCCCAGGTGGTTACGTACCGTGGCCCCGGCAAGAGTTGCCGCCGGGTCGATCTGGGTGGTGTCTTCCTTGAGGGTAATGTCGATGGATTCCACGACGCGGCGCAGGTTCGCACCATTGGCCGGAGTGCTGACCAACACCCGGGGAGCGATAGTGTCGCGCACAATTTGCCCGACCAGCACTTCACTGGCGTGACCGGCGATGTTGCGGGCATGGAGGGTGATGGGGTTGGTCCCTTCAGCCAGAGGCATTTGGTAGGACCAGGTACTGGAGGTATCGAGCGCCACCACTTCGGTGCCGTTTAGAACTATGGCCGTGCCGACATCCTTGCTGCCGGTGAGGACCAAAGAGTCGGCCTTGGTGGGCGAGGTGACTGCATTGAGCGCCGGGCGGCTGGGGATCTGGTAATTGGGCAGCCAGTTGGAGTAATCCACCGGGCCCTTGCCGGCGCTATCAAAATGGTCGTAGATCTTCGGGATGTTTTGCGGATTGGGGCCGACATCCATCAGGGCCGTGGTGTCGATCCCCCACCAGTTGCCGCGGGCATGGATAGGCTGGCCGCCATCGTTGTACAGATCGTAAGAGGAATTGCCATACAGGCCATTGTTGACAACCGTGGCCGGACTCGTACTGATGAGGCGCACCCCGACACCGCCGTTGCTGAAGACCTGGTTGCCTTCCAGGTACGGAATGAGTTCATAGACACTGGTACTCTGGCCGATGGTGGCGCCATTGCCGGAATGGTGGTGGATGCTGTTATTCAGGATCTGGGGACGCAGATTGAACCAGGTGCCGCTGATATTGAGCCCCTGAGTGCCAGTATGCAGTACATTGTTGCTGACCGTCAGAGTCGATTCGGAACTCGCGTAGTCGAGGGAAATCGCCGTTCCCGAGTGGTGAATCAGGTTGCCGTCAAGGTTCAGCGCCAGTTGCCCATAGTCCTTGGCCGAAGCCCCAATACCCGCGGTTGCATGGGTGTCGATGGTGTTGCCGGAGATACTCGCCTCGATCCTGGCATATTGCCACCCTTTAGCGAAGCAATAGACACCGGTGTTGCCGTTATTGGTGATGGTGTTTTGAGCAATGACCGCACGAACCTGCGGCGTGGTGTTGTTGCTGCTTTCAGCATAACAGCCGAGACCCAGATTGCCGTTTTGGGCAATCGTGTTGCCGCGGATTGTTGCGTTGATGGTGCGGCTGACGCCGGCCATGCGGCAGGTGATGCCGGAGGTGTTGTTATCGGTGATGGTGGAGTTTTCTATGGTTGCCGACACATCGCTGTTGCTGTTGCCGTAGACATAGACGCCATTTCCCGAAGTATGCTGAATGGTGCAATGGTCAATCAGCAGCTCATCAGTTGGGTCATTTCCCGTGTAGAGGATGCCAAGCGAGGCATATTCGATGGTTGCATACCTAAGCCGCAAGCTGCCGGCCACACGAATGCCGCCCCAATCCCCCTTCTTCGGGCTCGCAGCGCCGGAAGTGAACACAATGGGCTGTTGTTGGGTCCCTTCGGCACTGAGTGCGCCGTTGATGATCAGTTCCGATCTGGTGCTGTCAAACCCTCCCTGAATGATGTCGGTAATGGCCGGTAACCGGATGGTAGTACCCGGGGTGATGGTCAGCGTCACTCCTTCGGGCACAGTTACATCCCCTTGCAGCTGAATGAGCCCCGCCCAGGTTTCGTCGTGGGTCAAGTTCCCCGCCGTCGTCGGGCCTGGCGGCTGGACGGTCACGGTGATGGGAACCGGCGTACTGGCCAGTTGGTCGTTGCGATCAATCACTCGACACAGCAGTTGATAGCTCCCCGACGTGAGCCTGGCCGTGGTGTAGATCCACAGGGTCTTGCCGGGGAAACGCGCATCGCTGGCGGCTTCGAGCCAGGTGCCGCCGCCATCCAGGCTGACTTCCACACGGTCAATGCCGGCTTCGGCATAAGCCACCCCTTCGATGCGGATGGTCCCTTCCGTGATCGTTCTGATCCACAGCAGGCGAAGTAATGCGGGCAAGGAGCGGCGCGGTCGTGTCGATTTGGGCCGTGCGCCAGTTTCTATAGTTGACCAGGCCCTTGCTGTTGTCGTCGTAAAAATCATAGATGCTGGTGATGTTTCGATAACCACCACTGGCAGCCATTTCGGTAGAGACTTGGGGCCCCCAGTAGTTGAGCTGGACATCGACCGGGCCGCCGGAGTCATTGTATACGCTGCGCTGGTTGTTGAGGTTGTTCCAGAAAACCTTGGCCGCGGGGTTTGCCTGGGAATAGATCGCCCACTCGGAAGTGTAGCTGGCGTTCGCGATCACGGTATTGAAGGCGAGTAACGGCAGGAGCAGGGAATTGCCGGTGGCGTTGCGTGAACAACGGATGCCGCCATAATAGCCGCAGCGCTCGATTTGATTGGCCACAATTGCCGGATAGAAACCGGCCGATGCATCACTGTAACAGTAAATCCCTTTTTCACGGTTATCATGGACATGGTTGCGCGTCATGATGACCGAAAGGGGCGGATTGGAAGCAGACCCGGCGCTTGATGCCACGATCCCGGCCCAGCACCCTTGGATCTCATTGCCGATCACATCGGCATGGAGTCGACCGTTGTCGGACTGGATTTCGATCCCGTTGTAGGCGTTGGCAATGGTGTTGCCTGCTAGTTCCAGGCGGGACGCATTGGAGAGACAGGTTTGCGCTCTGGCCAGTATCCCGTAACCGCTGTTGTCATGGATGTTATTTTGAGTAATCGCCAGGGTTGCGGCGGCATCCTGGTCGGTAAGAACGTGCAGTCCGGCTGCACCCGTTTGACGGATTTCATTGTGGTGGAGACTGCCGTCCAGCCTGCCGCCATTGACTCCCTCCAGATAGACACCGGTCCCCGCGATCTGTTGCACCAGGCAATCGGAGATATCCAGGTGAACGTTGTAGCCATCGGCCTTTACCGACAACCCGATGTTCGCATACTGAATGGTGCAGTGGGCCAGCAGCACCGAAGCGTCGGCGGCAGCGGCCACTATCCGCAGTCCTCCCCAATCAGCTGGTGTCGGGCAGGCTGAGGAGGAACCGAAAACGATCGGGCTACCGGCGGTCCCCGTGGCCACCAGCGAGCCGGAAACGATAAACCCGTATGCGGAGGTCGACCCGGAAGCACCGCCGGAAGCCGGTGCGAATAGGGCCGTGGTGCCCGGCAGGATGGTCAATGTGATGCCGGCTGGCACGATCACATCCCCAAGGACCTTGATGGTGCCCGACCAGGTCTCGTTATGGGTCAAGGTTCCGGACGTGGTGGGCAGGGTTGGGTCGATGACAACCGTAATGCCGGCACCAGGGGTTTCCGTCTGCCCCTGGGGATCGATTACGCGAGACAAAATAGTGTAGCGGCCTTCACCTGGTGCGTGCCCTTCATAACTCCAGAATTCAGTGCCTTCGGCAGCAAACCAGTGGGCACCGCCATCGGGGCTGACTTCGACACGCGCCACGCTGTTGGGCGCCACCGCCACCCCCTGAATGCGGACCTTGTCCACATGGAACACGCTGCCATCGGTCGGGCTGGTAATGCGGGAATGGAGCGAAGTGGGCAGTTCCACCGGAGCCGTGAGCCAATGGGAATAATCCACAGGCCCGAAATAACTCTCATCGTAGAGGTCATAAATCCGAGAGATGTTCTTTGGATTGGAACCGGTTTCCATCTCAACGGTAGTGGCATCCCCCCAGTAGTTGTAATGGGCGCGGATCCTACTGTAGCCGTTTTGCTGAAGATCGTAATCGCCGCCGTTGAGGTGCAGGTTGTTGAAGGCGGCCGCTGCACTGCCGTAAGACCGCGTGTACACCCCACCTTGTGCGTTGTCGCGCACTTCGTTGAAAAGGAGTTTGGCGTCAGAATCGGAGTAGAAACCCCAGTTGCCATTGTCAAAGACCCGGTTCATGGTGACCGTCGGCCCCATAGATCCGTAGGCAATGGAGTGATAGATCCCCGCATTGCCGTTCCGATAGATGCGATTGCCGATAACTTGGGGGACCGAATAGGCATTGTCACCTTCATAGCCAGAAATGCTCAAACCTTCAGCGCTGTTGTCGTGGATGTCATTCATGGAAACCAGCAGCACCAACGAATATGTCCCGTACCAACACTGTGCAAAGGTCTTGATACCCTGCCCATTCTGGTAGACTTCATTGCCGATGACGTCTAGTTTCATGTCGCTGCGTCCCATCGCACCGTAGATCCCAGAATCGCCGTTGGCAGAAACCACGTTGTTTCTGACCTGATAGCGTGCGAGGGTACGAATCGGTGTTTCCGGCTCCGGGTAAGCGCCGCTCGAATCCACGTAGATGCCGTACTGGCCGTTGTGGTGTACGGCATTGTCGGCAAAGTCCAGATCAACCCTGGCATAGAGATAGCTATAGCTGTAGATCCCCATGGTGCCGCTGTGGTCCACTTCATTGCCGGTGATGGAGCCGCGCAGTTCGCTGGTCTCCCCCAAGATGTAGGCATAGACCCCGCGACCACTGCTGTCGGTGATGCGAGTCCCATTCAAGTCCAGCACCACCACCGCGCCATTTTCCCCGCCTACCGAGAAGCCATCTCGGGAATTGTGCCGGAAGATGCAGTGGGAGACATTCACCGTGGCGCTGCCGCCGTTGGCGGCGACTGTGAGAGCGTTCACGGCGTATTCCACGATACAGTGGGAAAGCGCCACCGCCACCGTGCCGCCATTGGTAAACGCCCTAATCCCCTGCCAGTTGCCTTTGGCCGGGTTTGTCGGAGACGAGGTAAACACGATGGGCCGTTCGGCTGTCCCGATGGCCACCAGCGACCCGTTGACGATCAACTCGGGCGAGTTGGGGTCCAGCCCATTCCCTTGGTCGTCACTACCTGGGACAAATCGCAGGATGGTACCGGGTTCGATGGTGAGGGTGAACTCCTCGGGAACGGTGACATCCCCAGTCAAAACCACAGTGCCGGACCAGGTTTCATCATGGGTGAGCATCCCTGACGTGGTTGCTGCATGGGCACACACCGTGATGTTGACGAGAAACAGCGCGACTATCAGCCCTGAGCACCAACCAACTCCCTGGGGTCTTTCCATTGTTCTTCCTCATGCTTCCAAGAGCTGCAAGCAACCAAGCGGACTTTGCAAAATGCCGCTTAACCGAGTGCTCACAGGAGAAAAGAAACTGCCAGGTTGAAGTATCGTCCCGCCTATGGAACCCTTTTTCATGGCCTCATGCTGACCTTGATGCCATCCCCGCTGGAATGAAATCGGTGGGTTTCACCTAGAGGGTTTCCAGGCCGATCCCCAAGCACTTGCATGGCCACATACTGAGAGGAATCTCGCATAAAGACCCTTCTTTGCGGATCGGCGACTCGCCACACCCCATTCACATAGAACTCCGCCCAGTTGTGGTAATTGGCCGGGTTGAGAATGGTGTCCGCATCACAGACGTACCCACCGATCACCCGCGCCGGGATACCGCTCGCCCGGCAGCAGGCCGCGAACAGATAGGCAAACTCCGAACAATCACCCTGACGGTTCTTGAAGGCGTAGAGCGCCCCGCGGTCGTTGGGTAGATATCCAGCGTAGCGAATGTTTCCCGCCACCCAGTGGAAAATGTTTCCCGCGGTCTCGAGCGGGGTCGCGGCCCGAAGGGTTTGTGCCAACCGGCCAATGGCAGGATCATCGGATTCGATAAATCTCTCCGGTTTCAGGAAGACATCCAGGTTTTGCGCAGGTAGCGGATTTGGCATGGCGGATAACGTAAGATCTGCTTCGACGCTGACGATTTTGGTGTCATATGGCGGCAGGCTGTGGAAGACGAAATAGGCGGCCTGATTTCCCCGGTCATCAGCGATCAGCGCATAGGGATGCGACGTGCGCAGGTTTTCAAGGCGCTGTGTCGCGGTCTGGTTCACGGGTGCGTGCACCCAGAGTTCGGCTGTTTCGAGGAGGCGGTTCGATTCGTTTTGCAGGGTGATGCTGTATTGAACGTGACGGGCGATGGGATAGCCATTACCTTGAGATCCCTGCAAACTGTCCCTCCGATTGACGCTTTTGCGCAGAACCACCGCAAAAAACGTGAGGCACAAGAACAGACAAAGGGTCAAAACGACAACGTTGGGCTTCCTTACTGACAACTCGGACATTTCGTTGCGGTCCTCTCGGGAACTCCCCTGGCACGGATCAGGCTCGCCTGCTGCTCCAGATAGGCCTGGTAGCCTTCCAGACCGCCCCGGAGAAAATAGATGTTTGCTGTTCCCGCCGTCTGCAGGGCCTTTTCCATCCTCTCGTAGTCCTTGCCTTCATCGTTGAAGATCAGCACCAACCGGGTCGAATCGCTTTTGTTCTTGCCTAGAGCGGCCTTGAAACAGGCGAGGAATTGCTTCGGGTTGGTCGGGCAGGCCAAGGCGATGGCCTCCGGAACAAAGTAGGAACCCTCGTCTTTTCGAGATTCGCAGGCGTTCAAGGCCATCCAGTTGGAGTAATGTCTTTGCTCAAAATAGGTCCGGGGCGATATCTTGTTGAGTTCGCTCAAAGCCAATAGATCGCCTTCGATGGGAGCACCTCTCTGTTGCCATGCGATCAAGCCCCCGTCGAGGGTCGAAACCAGAAATCCGGCGTTTCGCAAACGCTCGCATTCCTGTTCCACCTGTGAGTCGCCGGGTCCCGCGGCGATCAGCACCACAGCTCGGTTCTTGAGAAACCCCTTGGTTTTGACTGCATGAAGGGGAAGATGGATGGACCCGGGGATCCTGAATTTGGCATATTCCTTCTCGTCGCGCACATCGACCAGGGCGATCTCTTGCTTTTCCTTGATCTTCTGCAGGACGGCATCGGCTGAAATCAGCACAGCGGTATGGTGTCTTCTTAATTTTCGGGTCAGCAATTGATTGAACCTGGAAGGTTGCACCGAACTGGTTCGATTCGCCGGGATAGCCCCTGCGATCTTTCCCTCCAGCTTGAAGAGCAGGACACCGCCGTTGGAAGGAATCCGTCTCGATTGTGACATCGCAGGCGAGCGCCCCGGTTTCGACTGGGATCAGCCTTACTTCGAACTGCCCTTTCTTCCGGGGAGGGATGTTTTCGGGATACGAGAGAATCTGGACAGAATCGCAGGAAACGTAAGCCCGTTCGATCCGCATCGCGGAATCGCTGTTATTGGCCACGGTGAATACGTGCCTGGCCTGGGAGTCGGCCGAAACAACGCCGAAATCGTAGACTTCTGCATAGCGAGGCCCGCTTGCTTTGGCCGAAACACCCACAGGCACCAGAAGCGTCGCCAGAATGCAAATCGAGCCCACGACAAGCGACCGGAGACCCTGCATAGAATCGCCTTTCCCCAAATGGAATGGTTGTCCCGCATGTTCATGTTGTTGAAAGGCCGCGAAGCACTTCGCGAAGAGTCCTCAGAACCGGTGAAACGTAGTGACCACAAGAGCAAATGGAGAAACGGTAAGAACTCAATCGACGACCGGAAGGTCCTGGGATGGGCAGGGATATTCGTTATGGCGGGCAAAACCTGAACGAGGCATTCGCAATCAGCGCCTCCATGAGATAGAGCCTTGCTGCATGATCGGCAAAGGAATCGTGACCCGGAGGCGCTGTCCTCGCCTGGCAGCCCTGCTACCCTATCCTTTAAGGACGTAGGTCAGGTGCTTTGCGCCCCCTTCTTTCGAAGGGTTTGCCATTTGTCAAACGAGTGACAACTTGCCACGACATTCTTATGGATATTCTGGAAAGTCAAGTGAAAAACGGGACGGGAGGAAGAGAGGGGAAAGCTCCTGGAGAAAAGGTTGGTCTGGGTGCTTTCCATGGAGGGCGAGCGACCAAACGCCACACCACCCTCCGCGAGGTTGTTCAGGCTCTCAGCTACATTGGGATGATCCGGGCCGAGGGCCTTCTCCCGGATCGCCAGCGAGCGCTTGCAGAGCGGCTCGGCCTGCCCGTACTGGCCTTGGGTCTTGTAAAGCAACGCGAGGCTGTTCAGACTCGTGGCCACATCGGGATGATCCGGGACAGCGTAGAGCTCCGCGGCCTATCCGTAGGGAGCCTATAACAGCCGGTGGGTTTTACGACTTAGCGGGAGGATAACAGGGTCTTCAATGGTGAGATCACGCAGGATGCACGAAATGCACGGTTTTTGAAGGTGGCTTCATTCTTGGGTTGATTGATGATCTGGTGGGAGGGGCGGAGACTATCGGTAGGCGCACAGACAGTTGAGCAGCTTGCCTGCTCCAACTGTCTGGGTGGAGGATATAATTTCATAAATAAGTCAGAAAGTTACCAGAGGTTTCCATAAAGTATATAAGCATAGACGTCCCCATTGCCCCATCGGTGGTCTACAAAACTTTTAGTTATCCGCCAACTGTTCTCTTTTTAATCCTTTGGCGATACGAAGGCCGCCAAAGACACCCAGAGCAATCCCTCCGATAACGAATAAGGTGGTGAAAAGCACACGGCTCCCCTCTTGACTGTGAGCTTGCTGTTTTGCCTTTTCTGCCTGTTCTGCCAGTGTTGCATCCCATGGTCGAGATAACGACATCGCAGTTAAGAATTCTGCAGCATTCTTAGCCGTGACGCTCCCCTCCTTATCAGCCGACATGATGTGCATAAAGGGAGGAAGAGGCTTCGTACGGTAGTAGATGCCGAAGCCAACCAGTCCTAAGCCTATGAGTATAAAGACTAAATTGATAGTAATAGAAATTTTGATCCGGTTTTGCATATTGTATCTCCCTTTCCAACGTTTGCGCCGTACGCTGCAGCGAATTTTGTTGGGCAAGCGTGTCACGAAGGAACTCTGGCGCAAAGTCAGCACCATTCTGCCAGGAAAGGGTGTTGTAACGAACAACAAACTGACGAAAGTAGTCCACGTTCTTGAGAGGCTCAAAAATAGGACCGTCCAGTTCATCAGAGAGATCGACCTCTCCGCAAGAACCATCATTAAATCTGAGCCACACTCTGTGGCCTCCAAGGTATTTGGCTTCTTCAACATGAAGGATCATGGCCTTACTCCAATGGAGAAATTGGGTTGAGAGGCAGCTTTCTCATTGCGAGATCCCAATTGGCAAGGAGCTCTGCCTTGTGAAGTATACACCATTCAAGGACAAGGCCGAGAGCCCGCCTTGGAAAGCGGCCGGACACAATACCGGTCTCAATTTCCACCGTGATCTCAAACTCACCATACTCCGCATGAAAATGCGGTGGTGCATGTTCGCGGTAATACATATAGATTGCTATTCCAAGGAAACGGCATATTTCCGGCATTTCGGTTTTCTTCTCCTTTCAGCCGCTACTGCGGGCAGCAGTCCATTCCCTGCCTCATCCTCATGGTTGAGGGAGATGGCTCATGGATATCCCACTTGCCACCGCAACATAGCGCAGTAGACCAGCAAAGTTAGGTCGAACCAACCTCCCGAGGGCCTCCTTTAAAACGTTCATTTTGGTCCCAAAAACACGGTGACGGCCGCTGATGCTGGTGCTGACCCATTGCAGCTTGGCCTTGGAGCACTGATAGCTGAGCCAGCCCTGCGGGTTGGGAGGTCCCGTGGCGAGAAACGCAAACTGCCCCTGGTAGCCGGTGGGCGGAGGCGCCTACTGCCCGCAAGCGGGGGGAATACCCTCCAGCCGTGGCGGGCATTTCCCCCCTTTTTCAATGGGGGCTGGGGAGATTTTCAGACCAGCTCTCAGAGAAAAGGAAGGTGGACCAGCAAAAAGAACCCGTTGACACTCAGCAAGGCACCCAGAATGGCCGCACCCAGCGCAAAAAAGAACATCATCGCGGACGAGGCGATAATCGAGATGGACGCCATGACGATAGCGATCTGGAGCAAGACTTCGGCATAATCGAAATAAGGGTCTTTGGCGCGGTTGACGTCACGTTCGTGTTCGAGTTTCTTGGCTGCCTGTTCGATTTCCTTTTTCTCGATCCGGTAGCGTTCCTCTTCCGCGGCAATCTGTTTCAAGGCTTCTTCCATCTGCTGGCGGACGGCTGGCGGCAGGGAATCCCCAGCCACCGCGAGGTCCAGTTCCAGGCGCATCTTCTGACTGCGGTAGAGGTGCTCCCGGATCACCTTGGCCTGGTAAAAGGCCCACTGATCCGATGATTGCTGCTGCGCCAGCAGCATTTCCTTCATGGCATTGCTGCCACCCAGGGAGGTAATGGCCAAACACACCGCGAACACTGCGGTGATCAGTGCTACTCTCTTGGTGAAGGTCTTTTCTTTGAGTTCGCAGAGTTCATTCGGATTGGGGAGTTCCACTTCAGCCATGGTCCATCTACTCCTTCTTCGGTAATCAAGCATGATGGTCTGGTAACAAGTCCAATACCTGCGGGCACCGCATCGCCGCAAATATGCCACAGACCCATGGCCGGTGGCAATGATGCTCTTGCTGGAGAGCAACCACCCCAGGACAAACCGATCCTGAACCCGACAGCCTTGCGGTCGGTTCTTTTGGGCTTTTCAAGTGCACATTCGGAAGGCTATACTGGAGACACTTCCTGGGGCATCCGAACCTTCCCGGCTATTGATTATATGACATCCACAACCGCTTTTTGTTTCCTCCCCCTGGTCCGCTAAGCATATTGACCGCCCCATAACCGCCTGAGACCCAATGGCAAGGTGAGGGGCATTCTATTCTAAATCCTGCCGGGTTTCGACCACACCCGATTCCGGTCGGGTTTCAGGAGTCGAACTGCTGCTGATTCTGGATGTGCGTTCTTATGAAAAACCCTGATCTTCAGGTGACTCATGCTGGTCGCCAGGCGCTGCGAACCTTCGAACGGTTTCTGGAGATGGCCGACAGCGGCTCCCTGTTTGCCGGCACCGATGCTGACGCCTTGGAGCACCTGCGGCAAGAGGTGATGGCCGCGCTTCATCGGCTGCTAGTGTGGGAACGCCCCTGGCTTGAGGTCGAAAAAGGGATCCTTTGGCCTTACCAGGCGCTGGCTGAGAGGTGCAGTCGATTTCAGCGGCTGGCGGCGGATTCCACGGATTCGTTCTGGGCACAACAGGCCCTGTTATTTCTCGGCTTCCTGCCGTTTCCTCGGCAGTGGTCGTGGCTGCTGCAAGCCACTCGGCAGCACCGGACCTTGCGGGAAATGCAGGGATTTCTGGCGGCGGAAGTGCGGAACATGGCGGAGAAGCTGGCGTTCAAACCCCAGAAGACCTTCAAGCTGCGCCATTTCTGCCAGTTCCTCAAAAGCCACCGGGGGCCCGGAGCCAAGGGCATTCTGCGGGTGTTTTCCCTGCCCTATCTGCTGGTGGCGCTGGGGCCACAACTGCTGGCGCGGATCAGTTCCCGTTATGTGGTGTTTGCCGAACCGCCCATGGGGGTTGTCTGGCGTCACACCTGGTGGCGCCTTTTTACCACTCTGGAAGACCCGTGTGTGTTTGGGATCGCTTCCCCCGAAGATCGCGCTTTCCTGCAGCACCACGATTCGGTGGAGGTGCTGCCCCTGGCGCACGGCGACTTTCTGGAGGAAACTGAGTTGCGGACCGATGGCCGGCCAAAAGAATTCGACATCGTTTTCAACGCCACTTTTGACGACATGCCGCGCAAGCGCCATGCCTTGATGCTGGAGCTGCTCCGGCACCCATTGCTGGACCAGGCCACGGTTCTGTTCCTGGGACGCGGCAGTGAAGCCAATGTCGCCACCCTGGAGGCGCAGGTGCGCTGGCTGGGGTTGGAGGAGCGGGTTCGAGTGGTGGCCAATGTGCGACGCTCCGAGGTACCCGAGTATCTGGCCCGGTGCCGCATGGGGGTGCACCTTTCCCTTTACGAAAACGCCTGTCGCAGCATCTACGAGTTTTTCCGAGCGGACTTGCCGTGCGTGATTTCGTCTTCGATGGCGGGCATGAATCCGGAGATCTTTGGCCAACAAACCGGCATGGCCGTAGCCGATGCCGAATTGCCTCAAACCATTGCTTTCGTGCTTGGCCACCGCGACCAGTTCACACCGCGCAGCTGGTTTGAGGAGCATTCCGGCAGCCGGAATTCGACGCGGCGCCTCAATGAAGCCCTGCGGAACCTGTTCGCCCGTTGGGGTTATGAATGGCACCAGGACATTGTGCCGCTGATCAGCAGCGGCGCCAGTCGCTATGCCCTGGCGGCCGACTATGAAAGCTTCCGCGATGATTTTCAGTGGTTGCTGGCCAACCTCCAGGAGGCAGCGCCGTGGCCGTCCCAATTTACCCTGGATTGAACCATCAAGCCGCATTCGCGCCGGCATGGCAGGTGAGCCACGACGTGGGCAGCTCTCAGAAACTATCTCAAAACTCGCTTACACCGTCACCCCGGCGAAAGCCGGGTCCAGAACCCCTGGAAAAACTGATTCCGGCTTTCGCCGGAATGACGATCACAACGTTCGGCCATTTTGAGATAGTTCTAGGCAATCAAGCATGATGAACTCAGAACAAGGAGGTATCATGAAGATCTTGTTGGTGTATCCCCGAGTGGAAGAGACCTTTTGGAGTTTCAAATACGCTCTGAAAATCGTTCGTCGCAAAGCCGCTTTCCCGCCTTTGGGGGCTCTGACCGTCGCCGCCATGCTCCCGGCATCCTGGGTGAAGCGCCTGGTGGACATGAACGTCCAGGACCTGCGAGATGCAGATCTGCTTTGGGCCGACCTGGTTTTCATCAGCGCCATGGTGGCGCAGAAAGATTCGGCTCGCCACGTCATCGACCGCTGTCGCAAACTCGGCGTGAAAACCGTCGGTGGTGGCCCGTTGTTCAACACCTATCGGGATGACTACGGCGAGGTTGACCATCTGGTGCTCGGCGAAGCGGAAATCAATCTGGCGCCGTTCGTGACGGATCTGCAGGCAGGGCAGGCCAGAAGGATTTACGATTCGACCGACCGACCGGACCTTACCCAGACACCTGTGCCGCTCTGGGATTTGATCTCTTTGCGTGACTATTCGGCGATGAGCGTTCAGTATTCACGAGGTTGCCCGTTCAATTGTGAATTCTGCGACATCATCATCTTGAACGGGCGCGTTCCGCGCTCCAAAGCCAGCGAGCAGGTCCTGGCGGAACTGGACGCTTTGTACCAACGCGATTGGCGCGGGTCGGTGTTCATCGTTGACGACAATTTCATCGGCAACAAGGCCAAGGTGAAACGCCTGCTGCGGGCCGTCATTTCCTGGCAGCTGCAGCGGCAGATGCCCTTCACCTTCTACACCGAAGCATCCGTGGATCTGGCTGAAGACGAAGAACTCATGGACCTCATGGCTGCAGCCGGTTTCAACAAGGTGTTTCTTGGCCTGGAAACGCCGTCTGAAGCCAGTCTCAAGGAATGCGGTAAGGCGCAAAACCTGCGGGGTAACCTGGAGGACGCGGTCATTACCATTCAGAACCATGGCCTGGCGGTTATGGGAGGGTTCATCATCGGTTTTGACAACGACCCGCCGGACATTTTTCAGCGGCAGGTGGATTTCGTCCAGAAGACCGGCGTGGTGACCGCCATGATCGGCTTGCTCACCGCCATTCCAGGGACGCGTCTGTATAAGCGCCTGGAGCAGGAAGGACGACTGCTCTTCAAGTCGTCCGGCGACAACACGGATATGAGCGGCAGCCTCAATTTCATCCCCAAGATGGATCGTCAGTCCATCATCGATGGCTATCGCTGGGTGATGAGCACCATCTACTCGCCGGAGATGTTCCACAAACGCATCCTGGCCTTCCTCCGACACTACCAGCCAAAAGCCAATACCACGCTGGAACGTAATGATCTGTTTACCTTGGTGCGTTCGCTCTGGTATCTTGGCTTGGCTGATCAGAAGGCCAGCCGCGGTTTCTACCGACGTGCGCTCAAGGAGGTTATCTCCAAATACCGCCGGGCTTCGGCCGATGTGGTCACTTTGGCCATTTACGGCTACCACTTCCGCCAACTCTTCTGGTCGCCGCACATTCCCCTGAAATGGGAACACTGGTCGGATCTGCAAGACAATCTTCAACAAGGATGAGTCGGCAAACCACCGCCGGCCATCAGGCAGGATGCGATTGATGGCAACCGCCCCCGACTGCGCCGGCTCCTTCTGGCAAACCATTCGCTGCCCTGGCCTGACATCCAACCATCTGGCGCTGAATCAAATCGTGGGCCTGCTGCCCAAGGAAATGGCCGTCCTCGCCCACAAGGACACGCGGCCGGCCGGTTTGTTGTGGGTGGTGTTTCTCGGCGGCACCGGCACCGGCAAATCCACCTGTTTCAACGCGCTTTGCGGGGAGACGATCAGCGCCACCGGGGTGGAACGCCCCAAAACCGGCGGTCCGATCGTGTATGTCCATCAACGCTGGCTGGAGGCGATGGAGAACCAGTTTCCCCTGCCGCTAGCAGCGTATCATCCGCCAATCGGCGGAAAGCCTTCCCGATGAACCGGTTTCCGGCTTGCCCAACAGCGTGCTGATGGTGGCTCACCAGCGTGAATCCTTGGCTCACCTGGCCTTGGTCGACACCCCTGATCTCGACAGTGTCGAGGTACCGAACCGGCAGATGGCGGAAGATCTTTATCTATTGGCCGACGCCGTGGTGTTCGTCAGCAGCCAGGAAAAATACGCCGATCAGGTGCCGTACCAATTTCTGCAACGCATCCGCCGCGACGGCAAACTCGCTTTCCTCCTTTTGAACAAAGCCGAAACACCGCTCAGCCGGGCGGAAGTCCTGAGCACCCTGGAAGCCCAGCAGCCGTCCGCGGCCAGAGACAGACTTTACCTGCTGCCGGCCACCGCCTCGGACCCGGCGCGGTTTCTGCCCCAGACTCCCGAATTCATCGCCTTCGCCACCGACTTCCAACATTCGTTGGCCCCGGCCGCAGTCCCGCAGCTCACCGAGGCGGAACGCCACCGTTTTGCCCGCGCCATCGCCGCCAAGCTCGATCAGGCGGCGGCGCTGCTTGAGGACGAGGCGCAGGCCGCCAGGCAATGGTTGACGCTGCTTGATGGCTTGCTGGAAAAGGCCTGTCACCGGCTCTCGGAGCAGCAGCAGGGACAGGTGGATGAGGACAGCCGGCGGCATCTCCAGGGTGAGGTGCGCAAGATCTTTGCCAAGTACGATTTGCTGGCCAAACCGCGGCGCATCATCAGCCAGATCCTGTTGGGGCCGTTGCGCTTTCTGGGGATCATCCCGGAACAGCGGACCGATTCCTATCATGTGGCCCTGCAGCGCCTTCATCAGAAGATCGATCTGCAACCGATTCAGACGGCCATCGAAGCCTTCAACCGCCAGGTCCTGGAAAACCTGTCGCCGGCCGACGAAACCGCGCCGCTGTTTGCGGACCTGCGAAAACCGGGGGTGCCGCTGAGCCCGGCGGAGATCAAGAGAACGGTCTGGGAAGAACAGGAGCGGCTGGCGCAGTGGCTGGAACAGACCTTCCAGGACATGGCCCAGAACATCCCCAGAAGCACTCAATGGGGGATCTATACCACCTCCATCGTCTGGGGCGTTCTGCTGCTGGCCCTGGAAGTCATGGTGGGGGGCGGGATTAGCCTTGCCCAGGCGGTTTTGGACTCGGCCGTGGCCCCTTTCCTCACCAAAGGGGCGGTGGAGCTTTTTGCCAGCAGTGAACTGCAGAAGCTGGTGCGAGCCCTGGCCGAACGTTATCAGCAGAGCCTTGCGGCGGTGGTTTACCAGCAACGCGGGCGCTACGCCGCGCTCCTGGAAGAGCTCAGCACCCCGTTGGAAACCCTGACGGCGCTGCAGGCTCAGCGGGATGCTTTTCTGGCCGCGGGCAGACCCAGTTAGTTTCCATCCGGAAACCAGTTAGGATTTCTCTTCGCATCGAGGTTTTTAATGACCCTGCAGCCGATAACCCGTTTGCGCCAGGACCTGGCGCAGATTCAGAAGATACTGCTGGAAGCGCGACTGCTGCCGTTTGCTATGGAAACCCAGCAGACCTTGCTGGCCAGCGCCCAGCAGCTGGAGCACCATCTCGAACGGCTGACCCAGAGTCATCTCACCGTGGGCCTCCTGGGCGGTACCGGGGTCGGCAAATCCTCTTTGATGAATGCCCTGGCGGGTTCATCGATTGCCTCGACCGACCATCGCCGCCCGCATACCGACCGGGTGCTCATTTACCACCATGCCGGCCAACCCATCCCGGCGGCAGTGACTCAAAGCCAGCTTTCCTGGCAGGCGCTGTCCCATGACGCCGAGGGAATCCGTCACATTGTGCTTTGCGACCTGCCGGATTTCGATAGCCTCATTGCCAAGAATCGGGAACTGGTACTGGATTTCCTGGAACACCTGGATGTCCTGATCTGGGTCAGTTCGCCGGAAAAGTACGCCGATGCCAGCTTCTATGATTTTCTCGCCCTGGTTCCCAAAGCCCGGGAGCATTTTGTCTTCGTGCTTAACAAGGCGGACCTTTTGTTTGCAGACGTTGACAGCCAGGAAAGGGCGACAGCGGAGCCTTCTTCTCTGTGGCGAAGCAAGCCCTGCCGGAGGCGTCCCGGCCGCAACCGGTGCGATCAACCCGGCTTCCGGCTATGTGTCGCTGGAGAAGTTGCTGAACCGTTTTCAGGAGCATATCGGTCGGTACAGCATCGAGCACCCCCTGATCTATGCGGTGTCGGCTCAGCAGGTGGTGGCCGGGCAGGTGGCGGCTTCCTGGAATCAGTTCGCCGCCTTTCGGAATTTTCTATTCCAGCAGCGTGACGTCAAGGAGGTGGTCGCTATCAGGGCCGCCAACCTGGACGAGGAAATCCAGCGGCTGGTGGATACGGTGCGCAGTGAGCTGGTCACCCTGACCCACGCGGTCCAGGCGCTCCAGCAGCTCATTGAAACCCTCACCGAGGATGCCGACCAATGGATCTCAGCAGGCCGACTGGCGCTGGAGCAATGGATCGAGCGGGAAGTGCAGCGCCGTCTGGAACGTTTCAGGACCGCCCCGTCCTGGCTGGTGGGACCGGGGCGGCTGCTGGCCAGCCTTCACAACGAATGGCAGCTCCGGCTGCGGGCGACTGAGCGCTCTGAGCGCGCGCCAACCGGAACTGCCGGCACCGCCGGCCCCTTTCCCGAAGCCCTGACCAACCGTTTGCACGGCCAATTGGAACACATCGAACACCGGCTGGCCAATGCCCTGATGCGCCAGGCGCTCCCCACCGGCCTCAGCGACCGTCTGCTGCAGGCGATGGAACTGGAGTCCGGCTGGGAGAAATTTATCGCCAGGGTTGACAACGCCGTCGAAAGCCGCCTGGTGCAGCCGGCCGAACCCCAGCGTAGCCGGGGCCGTGATCGTTTTCCGGGGCCGCCAGATGTTCGCTTATGGGGCTCTCATCGCGCTCTTTCTGGTGGCCGTGGGCGGTGAAGGCAACTGGACGCGTCTGTTCCAGCACCCGTCCTGGAGCGGCCTCGCCGGGGTCGCCCTAAGCATCGGCAGCAGCCTCTTCAGTCCGTCGGGGTTGGCGGCACTGGGATCTCTGGGGGTGCTGTCGCTGCTGCTCGCCTGGCGCTTCTTCCGCCGCTACAAGAAACTCTTGCAGCAGCAGAATCGAACGATTATAGATGCCCTCAAGAACGAAATCGGCAACCACTGGGAAGATGTGATCCGCCGAGTGATCGGGGCGCTTGTCGAACAGCAGCGCCAAATGGAGCAGCCGGTGGCAGCCGTTTCCCAGCTTCGCCGCGAATTCCTTGGAGAATAACGCATGCCACTCAAAATTCTGATGATTCTGGCCCTATTCGGCATCCCCATCGCCCCGACCCTCTGGGCCTTGCACGACATCCCGCGCCGACGATTCGGTGGCCGCCGGCGCAAGCTCAAATGGTTCCTGCTGACAGCCGCCATCCCTTTTTTTGGTGCCCTTGCCTACATCTTGTTCGCCCGGCGTCAGACCACGCCCTGCGAACCGAATCTGTTCGAAACCGATCCAGACCAGACGGAGGTCCATTGATCCATGCTGAACCTTTTCCGAAAACACGCCACATCCTGGTTGATCAAGGTTGCCCTGATCCTGATCGCCATCGTGTTTGTCTTCTGGGGTGGCTATTCCTACCAGTCCCGCGAAGCCAGCCGCTTGGCCAAGGTCTACGACCAGTACATCACCTATGGCGAATACCAGAAAGCCTACGAACAGCTGGTGGAGAACTTTCCGTCGTCAGTTCGGCAAGATGTTTTCAGATGATCTGCTGAAACAGCTAAACGTCAAGCAGCAAGCCCTGGAAATGCTCATCGAGCGGCAAATTCTGCTGCATGCCGCGCAAGAAATGGGACTCGCCGCCACCGATGAGGAGATTCAGCACACCATCTTGCAGTACCCGGTGTTTCTCGACAACGGCAAGTTCGAACCGCAGCGCTACCGGCAGGTCCTGCGCCAGGCGCGGTTGAGTCCCGAAATCTTTGAGGGCCAGATGGCCTCGGAACTGGCCGCGAAAAAGGTGGAAGCCTTTGTCAAACGGCAGACGGTGGTCACCGACGATGAAATCCAGGCAGCCTACCTATTGGATAATACTCAGATTCAGCTGTCTTATGTGGTTTTTGATGCGAAGACGTTCGAAGCCCAGGTGCAACCGCCGGCCGATGACATCCAATCCTTCTACCAGCAACACCCGGACAAATACCGCGATCCCGAAAAGCGTCAGTTTGCACTGGTGTTGCTCAAGACCGATCAGCACCTTAACCAGGCTTCGGTGACGGATGCCGAAATCCAATACTATTACGAAGACAACTACAAGAAATACCACAAGGAAAGCCAGATTAAAGCGCGTCACATGCTGTTCAAGTTGAGCGCCGACGCCTCCCCCGAGGAGGAAACCAAAATCCGCGGCACCGCCGAGCAAATCCTGACCCAGGCGCGGAAGCCCGGGGCCGACTTCGCCGAACTGGCCAAGAAGCATTCCCAGGATGTGGGTTCGGCCCCAAAAGGTGGCGATTTGGGCTTTTTCAACCGCACCCAGATGGTGCCGGAATTCACCGATGCCGCCTTCAAACTGAAGTCCGGCGAAATCAGTGATCTGGTCAGGACCCCGTTTGGTTTTCACATCATCAAGGTGGATGAAATACGAGCGGAGAAGACCACGCCTCTGGACGAAGCACGCAGCGAAATCGAACAGACCCTCAAACGCGACAAGGCCCGTGATCTGGCCTACAAGACCGCACAAGATTTCGCCGACACTGCCTATGCCGACAAGGACCTGCAGAAGGCTGCTCAAAACAGGAAGCTGGCGGTCCACACCAGTGCCTGGGTGGGACAAAAGGACCCCATTGCTGAATTGGGTACGACGCCCAAGACCAGCTTGCCGCTGTTCAGCCTGATGAAAAATGAAATCAGTTCGGTACTGGAAGCTTCGGATGGGTTCGCCGTGGCTCAGGTGCTCGATATTCGTGAACCGACGGTGAAAGCCTTCGACCAGGTCAAGGAACAGGTGCAGCAAGGACTTGGTGACCGAGCTAACCGAGAAGCTGGCTCAGCAACGCGCCGTCGAGTTCCTCCAGGTGGCCAAAAGCCAGCAGAACCTGGAAGCTGCCGCCAAGGAACAGCATCTCCAGGCCAAGAAGACCGGCGAATTTAGCCGCAAAAAGCCCGACGAAACCTTGCATTTGCCGCCTGAGGGGTTGGAAAAGGTATTCCAATTGACCGAAGCGAAACCCTTTGGGGATGCCCCGGTGGACACCGGCGCCGGCTTGATGGTCTGCCAGCTGCTGAGCAGCAAGACCCCCGCGGCTGAAACCATGGCCGAAGAACGCACCGTCATCAGCAAACGCCTACTGCAGCAGAAACAGACCCTGGTCTGGCAGGCATGGCTGGGAGATCAGCGCAAACGCGCCGACGTCAAACAGTTGCACGAACTGTAAGGATGCGAAAACCACGATCCCGGCTTCCGCCGCAATGATGGAATGTGGGAGCCCCTGTTCGTCATTCCGGCGAAAGCCGGAATCCAATCTTTTCGGGCTTTTCTGGACCCCGGCTTTCGCCGGGGTGACGCTGTGGGACAACGTGAATTTGCCTAAGTCAACTGTATTGGGGCTAACGGCACGAGCAGCGAGCCCCATCGCCGCCAAAGTTCTTTTTGGCAAATGACTGGGCGTCAGACAGGTAGTTGAACTCGCCAAATTGGCAGACATCAGATCCGCGGGCGCTTTTCATTTGCTCGAGAGTTCTCATCTCCACCTCAATTTTTCCGTTCGCACAGTAAACGCTGTATTTGGTTGACGATTGCGCCAATGAAGACGGGATTAAATAGGCCAGGGCGCAAGTCATAGCAACGGCCATAGTGATCGCGGCAGTGGTGAGTGCTTTCATAAACGTCTTTCTCCTTCAGGATTTAGATCCATTGTGCCCAAAGATATTACCTTCGAAACAGACCCCTTGTGGTTTGGCGTCCGCTTGAGGCCTTCGTTTTATTACGTTGGGCTCGAATGCTAGCTAGTGAGGCATAAACAACGATGCCTATAAGAACTCCTACTCCGTCGGCAAGCCAGTCCAAAACGTCACCAAAACGCGTTGTAGTGAGTGCGCTTTGCATAATCTCCATAAGCGCCCCGTACATGATTAAGCCAATATAGACGAGCTTCACTTTCTTCGGGAATGCGAGGCCCCCTGTGATGGTAAGAACTGTGAAAGCTAAAGCGTGTTGCGCCTTGTCCCAGAATTGAAATACATGCGGAACAGATGTGTTTGGAAGTAAAGCGAGTATTGTTGCAAGAACAACCCCAATGCTAAAAAATAAAGGCATGTAACGCAGAATAATCAAAGTGATTTGATTCATTTCAGTAGGTTCAGACTCCTGGGTGCACACAGTTTATCGTGAAGCCCAACTACCAGTTCAGCGGCCGGGCCACCAAGAACCACAAAATAAAACCAACACTCTTCCCGCCCGGTCCGTTGGAACGAACGTTAGCTAATCATTGTGACTTCTTCTGGAATTCAGTGACAAAGCTGTCTGCGTCATCATATTCACGAGGACCTAGATTCTGATGCTTTCTGTCTGCGGTCCACGCCCCAACAACTCCCTTCTCACCAGATCCGAATAAATCGAATGTTTTCTCGTAAGTATAGAATTGAAAGCCATCTTTTGTCTTGGCGATATAGATGAAAAAGCATTCAACTGGTTGCTTTAGGTGGAGGAAAAGTCAAAAGAACCCCATGGGCTTCATTGAACTTTCGAATTAAAATCTTTCGCGAGAATTCTTCTCCTACAATTGCTGCTGCCTTGTTGATAAGCTTATCATGCTGGTCATGCATTAGATCGTCAAAAAACGCACCGTTTGATTCGTGAGTCCATTGTGGCAGTATTCGATGTTCAAAGTGATAGATCTGTTTATGAATTGAATGTTGTTCTGATGAAGTGCTTTCCTCTGCAATGCAACAAGAGCCGGTCACTTGAAACAATAACGAGAGAAAAAGCGCGATTAGAGTTGGTATGGGAGCGAGCACGATGATCTCCTTAAGCTAACGGGTGCGGGGATGAGCTGCACCCCCTTGGGGACGGGGGCTGCTCCTTGATGCAGCCCTCCGTGCCAAGGGGGCGAAGCCCCGAGGCTTCAGCCGAGGGGTGTCTGCTCTATTCCGGTAGTTAGGCCGCCGCAGGCGGCCGGGGAATAGAGCGCTCAGCCCCGCACCCGTTAAGCCGCCGAAGCAGCCGCTTAACGATGTGTTTAGATGGAAAAAATTTCCATGATATCGCCTCTATAGCATGCAATATATTCCGCGTTTGCTGGTATTGAGCCCTGTATCTGGAAAATTGGGGGACGAGTTTCTGTGTCTGCACAATACTGGGGAGCAAGATGGAAAACAAGTAGAAATTCCGGCCTGATGCACAAGTCTGCGGCTGATGGATCAGGTTCGCCAGGTCCTTCATTATCACCACTATGCTTATCGCACCGAACCCACCGACTGTGACTGGGTGCTGAGGTTCATCAAATTCCATGGTGGGCCAACTCGTCCCAAGGTTGGGTACGACGTACTCCGGAAACCGGCTTCGCTCGTCGATGAGCCCGACGTGATCGATGGTTCCCCGGCAGGTGAAGACCGGGTCGCTGCGTCTTGACAACGACCACAAGAACTCTCTCGCCTTCTCATCCGAAACGAATACGAGTCCATCATCGCTCAGTACAACGACACAGAATAGGGTATCCGAAATACCGCCCATACTGCTCGTCATTCCCGCGAAGGCGGAAATCCAGACGTGGTCAAGAAGTATCCGTTCACCAGGGGGCGTGTGATTAATTGATCAGCGAGGGCCGAGGTGTTCCGTTGAACGCGGCGGTCATGAGCTCAGAGAGGAAGTGAAAGGGATTGGTTCCGCGAAGCTGGCAAGTGCGAGTGACAGTGAGAATCCTCTCGGTAAAGCGCTCGCCGCTCTCGGACTGATTGCCGAAGGAAAGCTTCCTCCATTGAACGGCAGGCCGGAGCGCCAGTTCTGCCGGGTTATTGGTGGGCTCAACACCCTCGTGGGTGAGGAAAGTAAACAGATGGGGCCAATTGCTGAGCGTTCGTTTGGCTCGAGTGCGTACTGCAGCATCAGGGCTGTCCTGGTATTTGAGGCAATAGCGTTTCATTCGAGCCCTGGTAAGCATCGTGGCCTCCTGGAGTTGCTGACGAGTGATGTGGCCGTCGCGCAAAGCGTGCCAGCAGGCAAATAGATGCCCGACCTCCTTGAGCATGTTTTTGGCAAACACATCTGAGTCAGGACTGCTTCGGCTGTCCTTGAGCGCCTTGAATTTGCGAATCAGATGGGACCAGCACAGCTGCCTCAGTCCGTTTTTGTGGTAGCAGCTATAGGCTGAATGGTCATCAGAGCTGATCACCCCTTTGAAGGTGTCGCCCAGAACAGATCTCAGAACTTTGGATCCGCGGCTTGCGGCAACGGTGAAGTAGACAACCAGATGAGAGACGAAGACCCAAAGATAACGGCGCTCTCCTTTGCACTTCCAGCCGGTCTCATCGATATTGAGGTTCGGGGAAGTGGCAAGACTCTCTCTTGCCTCTTCCGCCACGGGCTCGAGTTCGGGGCTAAGCCGGTCGATGCAATTGCACACGGTTCCAACGCACAGATCCAAACCGAACAGGGTGTTCATGATCTCCACGATCCCCCTTCGGCCAATCCTGTGTACTGAGCTGAGGTATCCCGTGGCTCCATGAACTCGCGGACCAAACTGACTTTGCGCTACATTGGAAGGGAGTTCGGCCCGGGTCTTGTGCCCACAAGGGCACTTGAGCTCGTGACAGCGGTGCTCAGTCATGATGGGCTTGATCTCCGGCAGTTCAAAACTCTGGTGTCTCAAAGGAGAAGAGATCTCCTCGCAGCTTTCCGGGTCCAGAGGAGCGGCGCACTTCTCACAAACCGGAGGATAGTGCTCGTGCACATGGTCCATCTCCTCGACGGAACGCAACTCTCTCTTGTGGCCCTTGTGTCCTTTCTGGCCACCTTGAGAGCGAGACGATTTCTTTTTCTTGGGCTTGGCAACTCCGGGGCCATCGGATGATGGCGGTTTGGATGAGTTGGTCGAATTGGTTGATAGGGAAGCGATCTTTTTTTCCAGAGTGCTGACCTGTTGCGAAAGGGATTCTATCCGGGCATACAGCTCCAGGAGTGTCTTGACGACGGCCTCCCTGCCAGCTTCGTAAATGAGCTCGGCTTCCCGGATGTCCATGAGTCCTCACAACATATGCATCTGAACGAAAGGGCTCGCTTCTCACAGTGTTGGACCTTCCTATTAGCAGATAACTTCTCGAATGTCCCGTACTAAATTCGAGGGGCGACGGAGCAGGGCCGGTGAACGGATACGTCAGAAGCCCCTGGACCCCCGCCTTCGCGGGGGTGACGAACGAGGGATTTTAAGTACTCATTTCTGTGTTGCTGTACTTGGGCGAATACCGACGGTCCTGGCTGCGATTGTCACCACGGATCATTGGTGGCTTGCCAAGCTTTTTTTCTAGTTCTACACTGATAATGTGTGATATTTTTGCCCGGTGAGGCGTTGAAGCTGCTGTTTGTGGGGCTCCTTCTTCCCAGAAGCCTCCTGGTAGCATTAGATTCGACCGATCAAGCCGGAACTCGACCTGATCGACGTTGGCATGGTTCGACCCTGGTTGACGATTTGGCAATGGTGGGCAAAACATTCCCGGGGGCCTTGACGAACATCGGATTGGCGGATCGAAGATGAAGAAGGCCGAGGAGAAACCTTCCAGGCGCCTGGTTATCCGGGACGTGGCCCGCCGGCTGCCGTCGGTTCGCCTGCGGGAACTGTCGCTGGTGGTTGGCGAAGGCACCCTGGGGCTGGCCGCCAATCTGCTGGCCATGATCCTGGTCGAGCGCAAGTACGGCCAGCAGGCCCTGGGTGTCTATGCCTATCTGGTCTCATTCTTCCATCTCGCCGCTTACCTGGCTGAGTTCGGCATTCCGCGATACGTCGAGCGGGAAACGGCCCTGCACTCGGAGCAACCGGCCAGACAGGCGGAGATCTGGGAAGACGCCATCCGGGCTTTGTTTTATACGGGTCTGCTGGTGGCCGGCCTGTGCTGCCTTTCGGCTCCTTACGACACGTCCCACACCCAGATCCAGGAAAAGCTGGCAGCTTATTTCATCATCGGGTTGACCATCCCCTTTCGGAACGCCAACAAATTGCGGCTGGCCGCCCTGCACGGTTTGGGACAACACGAACAGGTGGCCAAGCTGCAAGGTAGAAAGCGGCTGGTGTTCCTGGCCAGCGTCTTTGCGCTGTTGAGCTTTCACACCACGCCTTCATATGTCATTGCCGCCTTCCTTTTGGCCGAGTTCTATCTGCTGCTGGCCGCCAGAAAGAAGCTCAAGCTGCCGTCCCACCGCACGGTCTGGCGCGGACTCGACCGGCTGCGGGCGACTCTGCGCGAAGGCTATCTGCTGCTGTTCGCCGACGAAGCCCTGGAGGTGGTCCTCTATATCGATCTGCTCATCCTGGGGATCTATCGACCATCCTGGGACCTCGGTGTTTATGCCGAGACGACGGTCCTGGCGCGCCTGTTTTTGTTTATCCCACTCAGTGTGCGACCGGTTTTTCGCCAAAAATACTGCGCGCTCATCGCCGCCAACGCGCAGCAGCAGGCGGCGCGACTGGCTCACCGGCTGGCAGCAGTGCTGTTTTTCCTGCACGCGCTGTTGGCACTGTTCATGCTGCTCTACTACCCCAGTACCCTCGGGTTGGTGTTTCGTACCCGCGGCGAAGAAATGCTGTCTTTCCGGCTATTCGAGGTGATTGTGCCGGGATTGCTGCTGTGCGCCTCGGCCATGGCAGCGGAGCCGCTTTATGAGGCTCTGGAGCAAGTCGCGGCGTTCCGCCGACTGATCATGACGGTATTTGTCGCCAATCTGGTCTTGAACCTTTACCTGATCCCGTTTGCCGGCTACTTTGGAGCGGCCGCGGCCACCATGATTTCGATGACGCTCTACTTCCTGTTATTCGGCACCCAACTGGCCACCCTGTTCCGCCCGGCGAAAAGGCAATATCTGGCGGCAGGAGCTGGGGTCTATGTGGTCTTTGTGGTGATGCGAACCCTGCAAAGCGAATTGGCCATCGGCGTTTGGCTGCTGCCGGTGCTGCTTGGCCTGGTGTTCTATGGCACGGGCTTTTTCCATGGCGAACCACAAGTGATGGATTCGTAAAAAGTCCAATATCTGCGTTGCACTGCATCCTTCGTCATTGCGGCGTACCCACAAGTACGCCTCATTCCTCAGGATTTGCGCGCCTTGAGCTTGGCGCTTATTACAAATCCATCTGGTTTTTGACTTTTTGCGAGTTCATCACAAGTGAGCCTTGAACCCGATAAAGGAGGACGCGGATGACCGAAGGACAACCCAAGGATGTCACGGTGGCGTTGGAGGCGCTGCGGAGTCGTTTCAAGATCCCTAGCTTTCCATGGGCCGGCAAGGCGAGGCTGGTCATTGTGTTGCTGGCCTTGCTGATGATCGTTTACAACCTTTTTCTGGTGTACGTGGAACCCGGTGAATTCGGCATCAAGGTGATTCGCATCGGTCCCCAACGGGGTGTCCACCAGGAGACTTACGGCCCAGGGCTGCACTTCATCCTCCCCTTTGGGCTTCATCAGATGCACACCCTCCCCCGGTGTGTCGAGGTTCTGGAACTGACCAATTACCCCACGACCGCTGCCCATGCCCAGATGGCCAGACATGAAAAGGCGGCCCATATTCAGACTTCCGACGGCTTTTTTGTGGATGTCGATGTTTCCATTCTTTACCGGATCGTGGACCCCTATATGGTCTTCAGCACCATCGGTCCCGGCACCCTCTATCAGGACAACGGTATCATCCCCAAGGCCGAACCCACTCTCAAAGCCACCTTGGGGGAACTCACCACCGAAGAATTCTACAACAGCCCGCTGCGTGCCAAGCGCGCCGAGGCAGCCAAGGACATGCTGAACCACGAACTCAACCCCAAAGGGATTAAGGTCGAACAGGTCCTGGTGCGCTACTTCCGATACAGCGATGAAATCCAGAAAAACATCGAGGAAAAGAAATTGAAGGATCAGCTGGTGTTCAAGAACCAGGCAGAAGCGCGGGCATCCATCGAGGAAGCGATCCTGAAACGAGTCATTCAAGAAGGCGAAATGATCGTCGCGGTCAATATCGAGGAAGGCAAGGCCTACGTTACCCGCAAGTTAGCCGATAAGGACCTCTATGCGCGGAAGAAATGGGCCGAAGCGGATCTGTTGGCGAAACTGGCCGAAGCGGAACGGGTCAAGCTAAAGAACGAAGCCATGGAAGGTGAGGGCGCGGAACGCATGGTCGGCCTGAAAATGGCCGATGTCTACAAAGGCCTGGATACCATCATCTTGTCCAGCGACGGACCCAAAGGGGTCAACCCCCTAAACCTGGTTGACACTCTCAATCTGTTTGACATTCGTAAAGGAGGTGCCAAATGAAACGCTATCTGACGGCACTTATCCTCCCGCTGGTCACCCTGGTGTGCGCCGGCTGTGTGCCTCACACTACCGGTGATACCGAAGTGGGTGTGCGTACCGTCAAACTCGGCATCTTTGCCCCCAAAGGCGTCGAGGACAAGGCCTACGCCCCAGGTTCGACCTACTTCTTTTCGCCCTTTATCAACGACTGGAACACCTTTGACACCAAGCTGCAGAACCTCGAGATGACCTTCGAACCGACCCGCGGCGACCGCAAGAACCGTGATGATCTGCTGTTCAAGACCGTTGACGGCAATGACATCGGCATGGACGTCATCATTGCCTACCGCATCGATCGTGATATGGCCCCGTACATTCTTCAAAATGTAGCCAAAGATAACCGCACCCTGAGGGAAAAAATCGTGCGGACGGTGGCGCGGAGCAAGCCTCGAGACATCTTCGGCGAACTCAAAACCGAGGAATTCTACGTGGCGGAAAAGCGCGAGGCCCAAGCCCAGCATGCCCGGGAGGTGCTCCAGGAGATACTGGGACCGATGGGGGTCATTATCGAGCGGGTGCTGACCAAGGACTACCGTTTCAACCCCGAGTATCAGCGAGCCATTGAAGACAAGAAAGTGGCCGACCAGCGGGTGGAAAAAAACCGTTCGGCACAGCGGGCCTCCCAGGAAGAATACAAGCGCAAGCTGGAAGACGCCAGAGGCGAAGTCAACAAACTGGTGGCCAACGCCGACGGTGAATACCAGAAGGCCAAGATCGAAGCCGATGCCTACTACGAGAAACAGTCACGGATCGCCGAAGCCATCCGGGCCGAAGGGATCGCCGAAGCCAAAGGCATTCGCGAGATGAACAAGGCGCTGATGGGCACGGGTGGCGAGTCCCTGGTGAAGCTCCGCATCGCCGAAGCGCTCCAGGGGAAAAGGATCATCCTCTTGCCGGTCTCGGAAGGCGGTATGAACCTCAAGACCACCGACATCAACAGACTGATCGAAACCATGGGCATCAAGGCCCTGTCAGCGCCGAAAGAAAATCGCTGAGAGCGTCTAAGGGTGTTTGCCCTGCCATTCACCCGTTGGGCGCTGTCCAGGGAAGTCGCACTTGCGGCTCCCAGCGACGAAAATCCCGCATGCACAGCCGCAGATTGGTGTAGATCCCCCTGCGACTGTTGATGAGATAAATGCCGTGACCGATATGGAAGAGTTCCTCCACCAGGCGTTCCACCGGCCAGAGACTGCGGCTGTCCGGGCCGAAGCGGCGTTCCAGGACCTCCTGGAAGAGCTCCACGATTTTGTCACGCATGCGCAGTTCGGTGTCCACCAGAAAGACCGCCACCTGCGGCTGCAGGTCTTCAAGCCGGTCGAGGAAGGCTTCCACGGCGGGGAGTTCGACCCCACGCGGCGGCGATGATTTCACTTCGACATAGAGCAGCCGCTGGGCCAGCAAGGCGATGACATCGTAATCACCGCCATGCTGGGTGTCGAGCAGTCGCACGCTGAACAGCGCCGGGGCCAGGAATTCCCGCTGCAGGACCTGGCTGACATACCATTCCAGGGTTGGTCCGAAACTGGTCACCTGACGCGGCAATAGGCAATAGCCTTGGGCCGCCGACCAGGTCACCACCCCCAACGCCTGCAGTTCCCGCAGATAGCGCCGGACCGTGGCGACCGTGCAATAGCGGCTAAGAACCGCCAGGTCGGAACCTTCCGGGGTCTGCAGCAGGTCCCGGACAAACAGTCGGAAAGAATAACGCCGCAACAGGTCGTACCACCTGGCGGCTTGTTCCGGAGAACCATCGGTGGGAACCAGCAGCCGGGTGCGGTCGCCGTGGGCCACCACCGGCAAGCCTCGCTGCCGCAGGATGACTTCCACGGGGTGCGGTGGATAGGCACCCATCCGGCTAAGACGCGCAAGTCGTTGGTTGAGTGCTGCCACCTGGGACTTGAGTTCCTCGATTTCCTGTTCGAGGCGCTGCCAGCGTTCCTCCATCGGCCCCCTCTCAGCCACGCGGCTTCAGTCCAAATGGCAGACCAGCGCCGGCTGGCCAAAATCCATGCTGATTTCGTAGAACCCTTCCGACAGGCTGCTTTCCACCACACAACCCATCTTCTGGAAGACCCCGACCACGCTGGGGGCGCTGCCGGGCGCTACGTAGGCGACAAATCGCCGCACCAGGTTGGCCTTGGCAATTTCGGCCAGCCTCTGGATGAGAAGAGAGGCGATACCACGCCGCCCATAGTCGGGATGCACTGCAAAATCCACTTCAGCGGTCCAGGTTTCGTCATCGATGATGTAAGTGCCGATGGCGATGATGCGCTCCGCGTCCATTTCGCCCACCAGCGCCACCATGGACATTTCCCGGCGGTAGTCGATATTGGCCATGCGCTGCGTATCGTAGCGGGGGTATACCTTCATGGTGGAAATGAAACGCACATAGGATTCTTCGCGAGGCAGGGAATAGAAGAACTCGGTGAGCGGCCGTTCATCGGTGGGCTTTACCGGCCGGAAGAAGACCCGTAGACCATCGTCGAAGATCTGGGTGACTTCCCATTCGTGCGGATAGATGGCCCGCGTTGTACTCACGCGCATCCCATGGGACGGCAGGTAATTGAGGCGTTGGGCACCCTTCATAAGCTCGTCGCGAAAATCCGGGTGGGCGATGCTGATCAGTGCCAGGGCCCGCTCCCGCAGGCTCTTGCCGTGCAGCTGGGCGATGCCGTATTCGCTCACCACGTACTGAACGCCACCGCGTGTGGTCACCACCCCGGCCCCTTCGGTCAGCGCCGGTACGATGCGAGAACGCTCCCCGTCCAGGGTGGTGCTGGGCAACACCACAATGGTTTTGCCCCCGCGCGAGTTCCTGGCCCCCCGGAAAAAATCCACCGCTCCGCCGACGCCGCTATAAATCACATATCCCAGGGAATCGGCACACACCTGGCCGGTGAGGTCCACTTCCAGGGCCGAATTGATGGTCACCATCTTGTCGTTTTGAGAAATCACCAGGTAATTGTTGGTGTATTCACTGGGAAAGAACGCCACCATGGGGTTGTTGTGGACGAAATCAAAGACCTTGCGGGTGCCCAAACAGAAACTGGTGACGATCTTGCCAGGATGGAGCGTCTTGCGGGCATTGGTAATGACCCCGGTATGCACCAGGTCAATGTAGGCATCGGTCAGCATGTCGGTGTGCACACCGAGATCGCGCTTGTCTTCCAGGGCGTGGAGGGCGGCAATGGGCAGGCTCCCGACACCGGCCCGGATGGTGGAGCCGTCTTCAATGAGTCGCGCCACATGGCGGCCGATGGCCTCGGCGGTGCGGTTGAGCACCGGTGGCTGCATTTCCAGCAGGGGTTCTTCCCATTCGACGATGGCGTCCAAGTCGCGCACATGAATGAAGGAATCGCCCAGAGTACGCGGCATGGCCGGATTGACCTGGGCAATCACCTGGCCGGCGCTTTCCGCGGCCGCCTTAACGATGTCCACGGCCACACCGTAGCTGCAGTAGCCGTGTTCATCGGGCGCGGACACCTGGATAAGGGCCACGGTGATGGGGAGCACGCCGCTGCGAAACAGTCCGGGAATGTCAACCAGATTCACCGGAGTGTAGTCGGCGCGGCCCTCGGCCACTGCTTCCCGGGTGGCCCCGGCCACAAAAAAGGATTTCAACCGACATTTTTCATGAAAACAGGCGTCGGTGTAGCGGCTTTTCCCCAAACTCAGGATGTGAAGGATCTCCAGGTCGGCCAGACCGCTCATGGCATCTTCGAGGGCGTGCACCAAGTGCTGGGGTTCACCGCAACCGGACCCGATGAACACCCGATCGCCACGACGCAGAGTTTTCAGCGCCTGTTTCCCGGAGGTTTTCTTGCCTGCATAAAGTGCTTTCCAGGCCGGAACCCCTGCGGAACTCGATGCTGCTGACGAAACCGGTGATGTTGCCATGTGCCCTCCTTGCGAGGCAACCGCTTGTCGATCGCGAATCCGGCAAAAACGGCACCACGACGCGACCAGGGATGGTCGAATGGACCTTATTGGGCCCGGCCAGTCCCGGTCTGCACCCGGTTCAGCCAGTACGCCAGGCCCAGACCGCCGGCCACCATCGCCAGGCACAGGAGCTGACCCATGGTCAAGGGCCCCAGCACCAAACCAAGTTGCACGTCCGGCTCCCGGAAAAACTCCAGCACAAAGCGAAACAGGCCATAGAAAAGCGCAAAGAAGGCCACCATCATACCATCCCGGAATGGCCTTTGACGCAGGAGCCATAACACGATAAAAAGGACCAATCCTTCCAGCAGGGCTTCATAGAGCTGGGAAGGATGCCGCGGCAAAGGACCGGCTCCGGGGAAAACCATTCCCCAGGGGACATCGGTGGTGCGGCCCCAGAGTTCACCGTTGATGAAATTGCCCAAGCGGCCGAATCCCAACCCGACCGGGGCAACAACCGCGACACAGTCGGCCACGCCGGCAAACGGCTGGGGCCGCCGCCAGCAAAAGATCCACGCGGCCAGGACCGCACCCAAAAAACCGCCGTGAAAGGACATGCCACCATGCCAGGTGGCGATGATTTCCAATGGGTTTTGCAGATACGTGGCGTAATCGTGGTATTGATAGAAAATCAAATAACCCAGGCGGGCGCCGAGAATCAGCCCAATCGCCAGGTAAAACACCAGATCCTGGACAACGACGCCGCTCAAGCCCAGTTCTTTAGCCCGTTTTTGGCGAGGGATCAGCAAGTAGGCGGCAACCATGCCAACAACGTACATGAATCCATACCAACGGACCGGAATGGGACCGATCTTAAACATGGTGGGATCAATTTCCGGATAGGGGATCATCAGCACGCTCCTTGTCGTTTTAGGAAGCTAGCATAGGCCGACAGCCGCGTCAAACGCAAGACTGCGGTCTTGAAGGGCTTCAAACGGTTATTAGTCGCACCAATCACAAATAAGGAGTCTTCCATGTGTCGTCACCAGGGACACCATCACCATCATCACGGGCAGCAGGGCCATCACGAACATGAGCATGGCCACGATCACCACCACGAGCATGATCATCACCAAGGACACACCCATTCGCCGGTGCCAACGGCTGATGAGGCGCCAAGCCCTGCACTCACACCGCATCAGCGGCTCACTCGGATGGTGGAACACTGGCTGCACCACAATGAGGAGCATGCCCACTCGTTCAGCGATTGGGCGGAGCGCGCCCGGGAGATGGGGCAGAGCGGGAGCGGCCGTACTCATTGAGGATGTAGCCAGACAGAGTCTGCTCCAGAATGAGCAGTTGCAGAAAGCGTTGGCACTATTGCAATCGGCATCAGGTCAGAGCACGTGAAACGTCACGATCTAGCTTCCTACCCCTGTTTTATCCACGGCCGCGAAGACGGATGGGACTCGATCAACTGGCTGCCGCTGGTGGACCCTTCCAGCGGCGATGCCTTTGCGCAGACTCCCGAAGCCGATGAAGTGCTGGTGGATAAGGCGGTGCGCAGCGCCGCCGAAGCCTTTGGAGCGTGGCGCGCACTTTCCATGGCGGAGCGTGGCGCGCGGCTCCACGCTCTGGCGGACGGGCTGCGGCAGGAGCAGGAAGCGCTTGCCGCTCTGCTGATGCGGGAAGCAGGTAAGACCTGGACCGCCGCGCTCGGTGAAGTGACCAGCGCAGCCGCCCTGCTGGATTACTTTGCCGAGGAAAGCCAGCGCCTGGCCGGGCACCTCCCCCTGCTGGGAAACCCGCGGCAACACGTGCTGGTAGTGCGAGAACCGGTGGGTGTGGTGGCGGCCATCACTCCATTCAACTATCCACTCAGCACCCTGATCGTCAAGCTGGCCCCGGCCCTGGCCGTAGGTTGTACCATGGTGGCCAAACCTGACGAACACACCCCGCTCAGCACCATCAAGCTGGCTAAGTTGGCCCTGGAGAATGGATTGCCGGCCGGCGTCTTCAATGTGGTCACCGGCAGTGGGCCGGTAACCGGGTCGCTGCTGGTGCGGCACCCTCTGCTGCGCCTGATCGCCTTCACCGGCAGCACAGCCGTGGGAAAGATGATCCAGAGCGACGCAGCCAGATTCATCCGGCGAACCATTCTGGAGCTGGGCGGGCACTGCCCGGCGATCCTGTGTGCCGACGCCGACTGGAAGGCACTGCTCCCCCAAATTGTCGGCCAGACCTTCAAACACAGCGGTCAGTACTGCTATCGCATCAGTCGGTTGCTGGTGGCTAAACCTCTGGTCCGGGAGGTGCTCAAGACCCTGGCGAAAGCCGCCGCAAAGCTAAAGGTGGGACCGGCCGGCGAGGCCACCACCGACCTGGGACCTCTCAACCACGCTGAAATCCTCCAGAAGGTCACTCGCCAGGTGGACGAAGCCGTGGCCCAAGGCGCCCGCCTTCTAATTGGGGGAAGCCCAGTTACGGTCCCGGACTATGAAGGGGGATTCTACTACCCCGCCACCATTCTTACCGATGTCGCGGCCGACGCGGCCATCATGCAGGAAGAGGTCTTCGGCCCGGTGGTCCTGGTTCAACCGTTTGAAGACATGGACCAGGCCATTGAACTGGCCAACGCCACACCCTATGGTCTGGCCGCCTACCTCTTTTCCGGTAACCTGGGCAACGCCCTGGAATGGGCCAATCGGCTGGAATGCGGTAGCGTCTGGATCAATGGGATCCACCAGGCCTTCCCCGAAGCCCCCTTCGGCGGCATGAAGGAAAGCGGCCTTGGCCGCGAGAAATCCATCTTCGGCATCGAGGAATACACCGAACTCAAGACCATCTACCTGTCTTACTAACGGCCGCGAGAGCATCTGAAGAACGCGTTATGCCCTGGGTCTGGGATCTGGGGTTTTTCGCTCCGGCGTTCTCGCGCCCTCACCGCCTTTACCGAGGAGTCTCAAATGCCACCCATCGTTTGTATTGTCGGCGCTTCGAATTCCGGCAAAACCACTTTTCTGGAGAAGCTGATCCCGGAGCTGGTCCGTCGCGGCTACCGCATTGGGACCATCAAGCACGACGCTCACGGCTTTGAAATGGATCGCGAAGGCAAGGACACCTGGCGCCACCGCCAGGCTGGGGCACAAACCATCGCCATCGTCTCGCCGAATCAGACCGCCACCATTCGCCGGACCGATGCTGAACTGGACCTGGAAGAGGCCGTGGGGCGTTTTTTCTGGCAGGAGGATTTGGTTCTCACGGAAGGCTACAAACGCTCGCATCGCCCCAAGATCGAGATATTCCGCAAAGTTGTCGAAACGCAGCCGATTTGCGGGGCGGAAGACAATTTGCTGGCGCTGGTTTCCGACGATGTGGCGGAAGCCGCCGTGCCGGTGTTTGGCTTCGCCGATGTGACGGGGGTGGCGGATCTCATCGAAACCCGGTTTCTCAAGGATCGCCAACCGGCCGACGTATTGGTGCGGCTTGACGGCAAAAAGCTGCCCATCAAGGATTTCGTGCAGGATTTCGTGGCCGGAGCCATCGTCGGCATGCTGGCGACCTTGCGGGGCTGGAAGAAGCCGCGGATCATCGACATTCACATCGAGCTGGAGTAGGTCCCGGTGGTCACAGGAGCGGTCCTGGCCGGCGGCGAGAGCCGGCGCTTCGGCCGAAACAAGGCGCTGGAACCCCATGGCGGCAAGCGTCTGATCGACCATTGTGTGGAAACTCTACGCCGGCATTGCGACCCCATGCTGGTGGTGGCCAACGACCTCAGCCTCTACTACGATGTGCGCGCCACCCTGATTCGAGACGTCATACCGCATCAGGGACCGTTGGGGGGGATCTATACGGCGTTGCTTTTTAGCCCGCGCGAATGGGTCCTGGTGAAAGCCACCGACATGCCGTTTTTGGTCCCCGAGTTGGTCCCGTTGCTGTTTCAGGCGCGAGCAGGGGTCGATGTGGTGGTACCGATGGTGGGAGACCGCCACGAGCCGCTCCTGGCCCTGTACCATCGCCGCTGTCTGCCCGGCCATTGCCGGCACCCTGCAGGCCGAGCGGCGGCGCATTATCGACTTCTACCGCAAGGTCAAGGTTCGCCCCATCAGTGAAGCCAAATGGCGCAACGCCGACCCGGAAGGGCGCAGTTTCTGGAACATCAACACCCCGGAAGACCTGCAGCGACTGCTGGAAGAATGATACCCACCGCTTGACACCAACTTCTCCCGGCTGAAGAGGCTCTTGATCCTCATTTCCGCGTAAGCTGGAATCCAGGAATGGGCCTTTCCGGTCGGAAACTTGCTATTGAAAGTCGAACCCTCAGCGTTTTTGACCCAAACCGTACAATCCCTGTTCTTCACACCGGAATAGCACAATTTTGTTTCGACCGGTTTTCCCGACCGATCCAATAAAACCAATTGAAAACAACCCTAGTTTGCCAATTCTTGGAACTGGCAAGGAATTTGCCTAAATAGTTGGTAGGACCAGACCCCGTCCTGGATTGGTGATGAACCGGAAAGACTATGGCCAATGGTGGTGTTAGCGCCCTTTGGCCTGGTCGACTGGGCGGGGGATTCAGCTAGTCAGCCATTCCTGGGCAGGGGGTGCGGCACAAAATGAAAGTCACTATCTGCGAAGCCGAGTTGAAGGTACTCTATCAGATCAGCCAGATAATCGGCCAGATCCTGGAGTTGGAGCAGGCCCTGGGCGACATCCTCAAGATACTGTCCAAATCGCTGGCGATGGAACGCGCCACCATCACCATGATAGCTCCGGAAACCGGTAACCTGAAAATTCAGGCGTCGCACGGACTGCGTCCCAGGGAGAAAAATCGCGGGATATACCGCCCGGACGAAGGCATCACCGGGCTCATCTTCAGAACCGCTCAGCCGTTTGTGGTCCCAGATATTAGCCGGGAGCCTCTGTTTCTCAACAAAACCCAATCTCGGACCATTAAGAAGGAAGGCATTGCTTTTCTCGGCGTTCCTATCGTGCTACACGGGCAGCCCATCGGGGTTCTCTCTGTGGATCGGCTGTTCGGCGAAGATAGTCGCCTTTGAAGAAGACATCCGGTTTCTCACCATCGTGGCTACGCTGATCGCCCAGTTCATCAACTTGAATCAGCAGGTCAAGCAGCGGGAGAAAAGCCTGGAAAGGCATAATCAGTCCCTGCTGGCCGAGGTTTCGGAAAAATACAACCACTTTTTCATGGTGGGAAAAAGCCAGGCAATGCTGCGACTGCAGCAGCTCATCGAAAAGGTGGCGCCCAGCAAAGCCTCGGTTTTACTGTTGGGGGAGTCGGGAACAGGCAAGACGTTGGTGGCTCGAATCGTTCATGAACTGAGCCGGCGGGCGCCATCGCCCTTTGTCAAAGTCAATTGCGCCGCCCTGCCGGAAAACCTTCTCGAATCAGAACTCTTCGGGCATGAGCGCGGGGCCTACACCGGTGCGGTCACCACCAAGCCCGGCCGTTTCGAAGAAGCCGACGGCGGGACCATCTTCCTTGATGAGATCGGTGAGCTGCCTGCTGCCTTGCAGGCCAAGCTCTTGCGCTTCCTGCAGGAACGGGAATTCGAACGGCTGGGAAGCACCCGGACGCGCAAAGTCGATGTCAGAGTGATCGCGGCCACCAACAAGGACTTGATCAAGGCGGTGGGCGACGGCTCCTTCCGTGAGGACCTCTTCTATCGCCTCAATGTTTTTCCAGTCGATATCCCCCAGCTGCGGGAACGGAAAGAGGATATCCCTCTGTTGGCGGACTACTTTCTCAAGAAGACCGCCACCGAATACGGCCGGCGGCTGGAGTTCGCGCCCAGATGTCTGGAGGTCTTGGAAGAACACTCCTGGCCGGGCAATGTTCGTGAACTGGAGAACCTGGTCGAACGCCTGGTGATCCTGACCGAAGGGCCGATCATCGACGCAGAGGCCCTGTCCTTCATGCTTGCCGGCGACACCGAGGCGCCGGATGTCCCGGTCAGGACTTTTCATCGCATGCAGGAAATCGAATGCCGCGAGATCCTCGGGGCCTTGGAGCGCAACCGCTGGGTTCAGTCCTGGGCCGCCCGAGAGCTGGGCTTCACTCTGCGCCAGTTGGGTTACCGCGTCAAGAAATTCGGCCTGGAATCGGTCATTTCCGAACACCGAAAGCGGGCCTGCTCGGGACCGTAGGAAGGTCAACGACCACCGACTTCGCCTATGGTTTTGTCAAAGAATAAACCATAGACGCCCTCTTATCTGGGCCCGGCCCCGTCTGGCCTCTGCCAAAATCAGCTATTTGTTGTCCCGGAATTGCACCTCGATGGCAGTGATATCCTCAATGCGGATCAGGGCATCAAAGAAATTCTTTTCCGCGATCTTTTCCAGGTGAATGAAGTGTTCTCCAACCGCCTTGAGAGATCCGAGATAGGTTTTCCCGGATCGAAGGGCAACATACACATTCTTGCCGACAAACGGTTTGAGGTTGTCGTTGAGCGATTGTGAAACCTCAAATTTAGCCCCTTCAATGGCTTTGCTCTGCGCCGCCGCCATGGCCGGAAACGTGAGGATCGCCGCAGAAATCAGAATAGCCGCCACCATTGCCGCCGAACCGTACCTGGTTGATTTCTTCATCGTGACCTTCCTCCTTTGTCTTCAATTGGATTGTTTTGACCCCGGACGGCCGCTGGAATCCAGGCATTTTAGCTGCCTATACCACTGCTGAATCCCGGCTTTGGCCGAGGTGGAACGCAGTCTCCTCTTGCCGAATTCGGCCCCTTCGATCAACCGTCGTGCCATCACCTGCCAACCGCGGGAGCTATCATGGCGATCTCTTCAGGATCGGAGCTGTCGGCAAAAATCGACTCATTGATGATTCTTTCAGCGACGGCGTCAAGGTGTGTGGTGAGTTCTTTGTCAAGTTCCACGAACTCAGGCCATAGCGTCTTGTTCACAAAGCCCTTGGAAACCCTGGCCATTACCGTGTTATGTCGCTGCCGATAGTAACGATAGGGCCTAATCTCATAACGACGCAGTAAGGCCACAAATAGCATCCTGGACCAGGTATTGTTCAAAGTGAATTTGTACTCTATTGGTGGATCTGCTTCTTCGTACTGCTTTATCTTTTCCCTTATCTTTTGGCGGGCATTATCAGCCGCGGCCCGTTCTCCTTCAGTTGCAGCGCCGGCATGCAGAGCTTCAATCAGTCTTAGTTTTGCGATCAGCCTTATAACATCACTCATATTTCAATCCACCGTATGCGGAGCTAAAGGTATAACGTAGGCATTGACGACGCGATGGCTAATGAACTGCGGTAAAACATCACAAAACTGTCCAGCACGTCCGCCCTGCGCCTATGGGGGAACATCTACTTCCCAACCGATCTGCTCTCCAACCTCATCCTCGGAAGGTTCAGAATCATCCTCCACCCGCGGACTATATGACGCGACGCACCTAAACGTCAAACACTCTCGTCGCGAACCATTCAGCTTGCGTTCCCTGTTTCCTTTTCTGTTTGATCCTGAGTTGGCTCGGACTGGATCTAGCATCCCCCACCATCGCCGCCGCAGCCGCTGCCTTTGGCGCAGCCCAGTTTCCTGCCTTTGAGGGCAGTCACATTGCCGCCCGCATAGATGGTTCGCAAGCCCGTTTCAATGAGACCGTTCATTTCAACGGGGAGGACGCCCGAGGTGGTGAGGATCTCCCGGGGGCGTTCGCCGCAGCCGCTCACCAGCACGGCGCGGCAATCCTTGAGGATGTCCGCCAGAACCTGCCACCGCTGGGGCCCGGTTCCCGGCTTGGGCTGCCGGGCGTTCGTCGATGAGACGAAAACCATCGGTTGCCGGTCCCCAGATCTGGAATCGGGTGGCTTCGCCCAGATGCTGATTGACCAGAATGCCTTCGTGGGTGGCCACAGCCACGTAGGGACGGGTGCTCCAGGAGGCTGGAGGTCTCGCGGGAGCAGGATTCGAGGCAGCCGCGCCAGTCCTCGGATCGGTCGGCTCCCAGAAGCCCGACGGCATCGGCTCGGCAGCGGGTGCAATGGCGCATCTGCGGGAGGAACTTTTCGGCTTCACTGCGCAGCTCTTCCAGGCGCGGTGCGCTCGGTTCCCGCACATCGGCGAAGGGGGTGTCTTTGTTCGGGTAAATGGGCATGCAGTTGAGGAGGTCCGCACCCAGTTCCGCCACCGTCTTCGCCACCTCGAGAACGTGATGGTCGTTCACGCCCGGGATCACGATGGTGTTCACCTTGACGATGATGCCGCGGGCATGGAGGCCGCGGATGGATTCCAACTGGCGTTCCAGCAGGAGTTCGGCCGCCTGGCGTCTTGCGGTAGATGACCTTGCCATCACGGACCCAGGCGTAGATTCGGCTGCCGATCTCCGGGTCGACGGCATTGACCGTGACGGTCACATGGGACACCCCGATCTCCGCCAAGTCATCCAGGTAGTTTGGCAGGGCCAGACCGTTGGAGGCGAGACACAGGAGCATGCTCGGGGAATCTTCTCGCGTATGAGACGCAGAGTTTCCAGGGTCTCGGCGGGATTGGCCAGAGGGTCCCCCGGTCCGGCAATACCCACCACCGAGATGTCGGCTTCCTTTTCCATGACTCTTTCGACATAGCGCAGCGCCTGACCGGGCGTCAGCACGGCGCTGGTGACCCCGGGCCGGCTTTCGTTGACACAGTCGTACTTGCGGTCGCAGTAGTTGCACTTGATGTTGCACTTGGGCGCCACCGGCAGATGAAGCCGGCCGAAGTGGTGTTTGGCGTCTTCGTTGAAACAGGGATGGCGGGCGAGATCCAGTCGAGCGTTCATGGGTTGTACTCCTCTCTATAGGTAGCCGTATCCCACCGGCGAGCATTCCTGGCTTTTCTCGAGAACGGCATTGACGATCCGGTCCAAAAGGTCCTGCGTGCCGCGATAGCCGACATGGAGCACTCTTTGAGCGCCAAATCGGTCATGGATGGGAAACCCCACCCGCAGTAGGGGGACCTTCAACTCGCGGGCCAGGCGGTAGCCCTTGCTGTTGCCGATCATGAGATCCGGTGAGAGCCTCTCGGGCCGTCTCGGCGATCTCGTAGAAGTCGGCTCCCTTCCCGGACCACCGGCGGTTCGGGGAGAAACTCCCGGGTGACCGCGGCGATGGCTTCCTCAAGGCGGCCGCTTCGGCCGCCGGAAGCGCACAGCACCGGCTGGACGCCGATTTCCACCAGGAAGGCGGTAAGACCGATCACCAGATCTTCTTCGCCGTAAACCACGGCGCGTTTGCCGAAGATGTACTTGTGCCCGTCCACGTAGGCGTCCACCAGCCGGCCCCGCTCGGCGGCGTGTTTCTCCGGCAGGTTGCGACCCGAGATGGTTTCCAGGACCCGGCAGAAGGCATCGGTTTCACGAAGCCCAATGGGGGTCCCCAACGGGAAGCGGGGCACCTGGAAACGTTCGGCGAGCAGAGTCGCCGGCGGTGCCTGGCAACGAAGGCCTTTCCCGCCGGAGGAGATTCCCGGAGTCGTTCGCCCCTCACCCTGACCCTCTTCCCGCCGATGGCTTGAGAGAGGGAACTTTGCTTCAACAGCAGCGGGGGAAGGGAAAAGCGTTCGGCCGAACTCCAGGGTCGCGGACGAGCCGCTCATGGCTCGGATGGCGGCCACGGGCGTCCCACCTGCCGGGATCTTCTCGTAATGATCCAGCGCCGGACCATCCAGGCGGTCGGCATAGTCGGGGAGGACAGATCCCGGTCAAACCGAAGTCCTGCACCATTTCCTTCAGGTAGCGAAGATCGGCCGGGGATACGAACCCCGGCAAGAGATTCACCGCCCCGGTGGGCGGCGGCCGGCTGCGTGAGAGCGTCCACCGTGGCGCGCACCGCAGCATGGAAACCTTCCATGTGGGTGCCCGCATAGCTTGGCGTGGACACGGTCACCAGGTCCGGCAGATCGCAGCTTCCCGGTCCGGCTGCCGCTATCTTTGCGGAGCTCGTTGACGATCATGGGGACGTCATCGCCGATGGTTTCGGTCAGGCAGGTGCTGGCAATGCCGATGACCCGCGGGTGGTACTTTTTGATGACATTTTTGATGCCCTGCTTGAGGTTCGGTCCGCCACCATAGACGGCATGCTTTTCGCCCGAGCGAAGACGAGGCGATGTCCACGGGCTCGCGAAAGTGGCTGATGAGATAGCGCCGCATATAGGTGGCGCATCCCTGGGAGCCATGGAGAAAGGCGATGGCACCTTCAATTCCCTGAAAGGCCACGGCCGCCCCGAGGGGCGTACACAGCTTGCAGGCGTTGGTAGTGGAGACGTACGAGCGTGCTCCACTGGTGGTTTCGGATTTGATCGAGAGTGATGTTTCATGCTCGTTTCCTGTCTATGCGCAAACGAAATGAGGGCGGTCACGTAGGGCGGACAAAGACCGTGCGGCCGTGTCCGCCGCATACTCTGGCCATGGGGTCGTCCGCTCAATACAGTGGCGGACACGCTTCGCTTTGTCCGCCCTACGAGAGCTACAGGCTGTCAAAGTCCTGCCGCACTCCCCTCTGGTGAACCGCCAGACGGGGCTCATCACCGAGCGGTAGCACTTCCTCGGCAAAGTGCAGCATGCCGACGAAACCTTCCAGCGGGAGTTTGCGTTCGTGGTTGTGATCGCAGAAACCCACGCCCAGCTTGTAGGCGATGGGGCGTTCCTTGACGCCGCCCACGAAGAGGTCCACATCCTTTTCTTCCAGGAAGCTGGAGAGCTCCAGCGGGTTGGAATCGTCCACGATGATGGTGCCCTCGTCGCAGATCTCGTAGAGCTCCTGATAGTCTTCCTTGGTCCCGGTCTGAGACCCGACCAGCACGATCTTCATGCCCAGCAGCCGGAACGCCTTCACCAGGGAAAAGGCCTTGAAGGCGCCGCCCACATAGATGGCGGCCTTTTTGCCTTCCAGTTCGCCGGCGGAATTCGTGGATCTTGGGCAGAAGCCCTTCCAGTTCCTCGCGCACCAGCCGGCGGGTGCGGTTCATGATCTGCGGGTCGCGCGCTTCAAAGAAGCGAGCTACCGCGTAGAGGGATTCGGCCATGTCCTCGATGCCGAAGTAGGAAACCCGCAGAAACGGCGTGCCGAACTTCTCCTTCATCATCTTGGCCAGGTCCATGGTGGCCCCTGAGCACTGCACCACGTTGAGCGCGGCGCCGTGGGCGCGGCGAAGATCCTGCGACGCGGCCGTCGCCGGTGATGTTGGCGACGCTCTGGATTCCCATGCGGGTGAAGTAGTCGCGGATGATCCAGAGTTCGCCGGCCAGGTTGAAATCCCCCAGGATGTTGAGGCTGAGCGGGCCGATGCCGGTGGTGTCGCCTGTTCCCACCAGCTGGAACATGGCGTTGCAGGCCGCATGGTAGCCTTCCCGCTTGTTGCCCTTGAAGCCCTCCGACTGTACCGGAATGACGGGAATGCCGAAGGCCTCGCTGGCCCGGCGGCAGACGCCTTTGAGGTCGTCGCCGATGATGCCGACGATGCAGGTCGAATACACGAAGGCGGCCTTGGGCTGGTGGCGGTCGATGAGTTCTTCCAGGGCCGCGTAGAGCTTCTTCTCGCCGCCGAAGATCACGTCCATTTCCTGGAGGTCCGTGGAAAAGCTCAGCCGGTGCAGTTCCGGCCCCGACGAGAGCGCCCCGCGGATGTCCCAGGTGTAGGCGGCACAGCCGATGGGGCCGTGGACCAGGTGCAGCGCATCGGCAATGGGGTAGAGCACCACCCGCGATCCGCAGAACACGCAGGCCCGCTGGCTCACGGCGCCGGCCAGGCTGTCGCGGTTGCAGTCCAGATCGAAGCTCTCGCTCCCCTTGCGGTGGATCTGGTTTTTGCGTTCCTCGAAAATGACGCGGTGTTCGGTGCTCATGGGTTTCCTTTGTCGAGATCGCATTCTAGGATGCGAAGCGTCGAAGAATCTATGTTTCGCCGGAAACCGCCTCGACGTCGCGGACGCTCCCTGGACGCTGAAAATCAACAGGCATCTCGTGCGAACACAATCAGATAGTCGCCGGCCGGCTTCCCTGCTTCCAGAGCGTCCAGGATGTCGTCCACCGCTTCCTCGCTGGTCACCCCGCGGTACCAGTGTCCCTGGGGATAGACGACCATGACCGGGCCTTCTTCGCAGAGCTTCAGGCAGCCGGTGCTGGACACCATCGCGTTGATACCGCGGTCGGCCAGTTCCTCTTCCAGGTAAGGGATCAGTTGCAGGGATTCCTTCTTGATGCATTTCCCTTTGGCTTCCGTGCCGCGAAAACTGGCACACACAAAGATATGATGATCCGGTTTCTGCATGGCTCACTGTCCTTTCCTTGACACTCTCAGCGCCCTTACACTCTCGCGCTGTCCCACCCCTTACATCACCAGTTCAAAGCTTTCCTCGGGCGCATCCCGGTCCTGGCGATCCAGGATGGCGTCCAGGATCTTTTCCAGCAGGCGCATGCCGCCCCGGTAGCCCACCGTCGGAAAGTAGCTGTGGCCGATCCGATCCAGGATGGGGAAGCCGAAGCGCACCAGCGGGATGTCTTCGTCGCGGGCGATGTATTTCATGTAGGTGTTGCCCATGAGCAGATCCACCGGTTCGTTCTTGATCCACTGATGCAGCAGGAACATGTCGCCGCCGGCACGCACCTGGACCGGGTGCGGCACGTCGCTGGTGATCTCCCGGATGCGCGTTTCGAATTCCTTGCCCGGCTGTGCCGGTCACGATGTGGATCGGCCACATGTCGATGGAGACCAGGAACTCGGTGAGCGCGATCAGCTGATCGGGATCGCCCGCCAGCGCCACCTTCTTCCCGTAAAAGTACTGGTGCATGTCGGTGATGATGTCCAGCAACTGCCCCCGTTCCACGTTGATGGCGTCGGGCACGTTGACCCCGGCGGTTTTCCTCAGGGTGTCCACGAACCGGTCGGTGGCCTTGAGGCCGATGGGCAGGTCGAGGATTTCGCAGGGCACCTTGCATTTGGTGTCCAGGGCGCGGGCCGCCGGTCCCGAGGCCAGGCGCCCCAGAGCGATGGTCGCCCGGCTGTCGCCGGTGCTCATCAGGGCTTCCACGGTCACGCCGCCCTTGGGAAACATTTCGTACTTGCCGGTCTGCGGCCGGTTGAGCACGTCCGGACGTATCCGGGAACAGGACAGTGTGCACCCCCATCACCTCGGCGATGCGTTTGATTTCCTCCATGTCGGAAGGTTCCACGTAGCCGGGGATGATGTTGATCTGATCGGTTCTCTTGCCCGGTGGACTGCGCGAAGTAGTCCACCATGGCCTTGGTCATGCCGGCAAATCCGGTCACATGCGTCCCCACATAGCTGGGGGTGTTGACATGGATGACGTATTTGCCGCTGGGGATTTTGCCGTCCGCTTCGGCTTTGCGGGCGATCTGCGGGATGTCGTCGCCGATGGTTTCCGACAGGCAGGTGGTGTGCACCGCGATGACATCCGGTTCGTAGATGGTGAAAATGTTGTCGATGGCCTGCACCAGGTTGGCCTGCCCGCCGAACACCGACGCCCCTTCGGTGAAGGAGCTGGTGGCGGCCATCACCGGTTCCTTGTAATGGCGCGTGAGGGTGCTCCGGTGATAGGCGCAGCAACCCTGCGAGCCGTGACTGTGCGGCAGGCAGCTGTGAATGCCCAGGGCCGCGTACATGGCGCCGATGGGCTGGCAGGTCTTGGCCGGGTTGATGGTCAAGGCCTTGCGTTCGTTGATTTCTTTGGGGGTGTGTCGCAGTAACATGAGATTTTCCCTCTTCTTGGATCTGGCCGCGGATCGATGCGGATCAGCTGGATAACTCCAGGGTTTATCGGTGTGCATCGGTGTCAATCCGCGGCTCAGCAATCAATCACAGGCGTACTTGGCCGCCAGTTCCGGGCTTTCCTGCCAGGGCGCTTTCATATATTTCCAGACCTGGCTGTTGACCATGCGGTCGATCTCCCGGTAGAAGTTGACGGCTCCTCTGAAACCGGCGTAGGGGCCGCCGGAATCGTAGCTGTGGAGCTGCTTCATGGGGATGCCCTTCTTCTGGATGGCGTATTTCTCCTTGATGCCCGCACAGAAAATGGCCGGTTTGTAGATCTCGATGAGCCGCTCCGTTTCGTACTGGCTGATGTCGTCGATCACCAGGGTCTTCGCCGGCATCTCCGGCATCATGCCGTCGTAGTCCTTGAAGCGGAATCCCTGCTCCTGCAGCCGCGCCAAGTCCTCAGCGGTCTTGCGCGGGCGGAACCTCTCCGGGTCGGGCTGGACTTCCAGTTCCTCGATGTTGCGGCTGTCGGCATCGACCTTGATGCCGGGCAGCACCTTGCGGCCTTCGTAGTCGTCGCGATGGGCGAATTCGTAGCCGGCCGAAATCGTCTCCATGCCGATTTCCCGGAAAAGCTCCTGGTAGTGGTGAGCGCGCGATCCGCCCACAAACAGCATGGCCAGCTTGCCCTGGCAGCGCGCCCGCACTTCGTCGCGCACCTTGATCACGTCCGGCATTTCCCGAGCAATGACCGCTTCGACGCGTTCGCTCAGTTCCGGATCTTCAAAATAGTTGGCGATCTTGCGGAGCGATTTTGCCGATGCTTCGGCCCCGATGAAATTGATCTTGATCCACGGGATGCCGAATTTGGTTTCCATCATTTCCGCCACATAGTTGATGGAACGGTGGCACATGATGGTGTTGAGATCGGCCGTGTGGGCGTTGGCAAACTGGTCGTAGGTGGAATTGCCGCTGAAGGTGGACACCACGGTGATGCCGCAGTCATCCAGGATGCGATCGATTTCGAAGGCGTCGCCGCCGATGTTGTATTCGCCCAGCAGGTTGATCTTGAATTTGCCTTCCTTGACCGTGTCGTTGAGCCCCACCACGTGGGTGAAAATCCCGTTGTTGGCGATGTGGTGCCCGGCGGACTGGCTCACGCCCTTGTAGCCTTCGCAGCTGAAACCGAACACGTTGATCCCGAGCTCTTCCTTCATCTCGCGCGCCACGGCGTGCACGTCGTCGCCGATGAGTCCCACCGGGCAGGTGGCGAAGATGCTGATGGCCTTGGGCTTGAACAGGTCGTAGGCTTCCTGAATGGCCGCCCGCAGCTTCTTTTCGCCGCCGAAGACAATGTCTTCTTCCTGCATGTCCGTGGAAAAGCAGTAGGTCATGAAGTTTTCATCGTCCGGCCCCGGTGGTGCGCGTCTGGTTGCGGCGCGTGAGCCAGCTGTAGAAGCCGCACCCGATGGGGCCGTGGGTGATGTTGACGATGTCACGGGTGGGCCCCAGGATCACGCCCTTGCAGCCGGCGTAGGTGCAGCCGCGCTGCGTGATGATGCCGGGGATGGTGCGAGTGTTGGCGCCGATTTCCGGCACTTCCTGGCAGCCACCCACCTCGTTGACGATGATCTGTTTGGCGCGTTTGCGCGCCACCTTGGTCGGATATTTGCTCAGCAGTTCCTGCTTCACTTCCTGGGGGTCGATGGGACACGCCCCCAAGCAGGTGTTTTCATCATTGAGTACAGTCATGGTATTCTCTCCCTTCCGACGTCTCAAACCGCTGTCGCCGCTTCGGCCGATCCAAGGGACACTTGGTCGCGGCATGTTGGGTTCCGCTACGCTCCACCCAACCTACCGGCTGGTGAACTGGCTGCCAGCCTCATCCCGTCCTTGGGCGGGACTTCGGCGCCTCAGGCCACAGGCAGAATCAGTTTCGACTTCGAGGCTTCCAGCCTCAGCTTGTAGCCGGTTCACACTTCATCCAGAACGCTGTCGCCGCCTTCGCCGGTGCGCACGCTGACGGAATTGCTCACCGGCATGACAAAGATCTTGCCGTCGCCCGGACTTGCCGGTTTGATTGACCTTGATGATGGTCTGTACCGCTTTGGCCACCAGTTTCTCCGGCATCACCAGGATCAGCAGACGTTTGGGAATCAGGCGCTGGCTTTGCCCCAGCTGTGCCACCGCTTCCTCGTAGCCTTTTTCGGCACCTTCCAGGAGCTTGTAGTCCACCAGGCCTTTGCCTCGTCCCAGGACATCCTTGGCGGTCATGGAGGGGATGCCCGCATCGGAAAGCGCCTTCTTGGTCTTGTTCATCATGTTCATGCGGATGATCGCCATGACTTCTTTCATATCTTCACCTCTTCGGTTGCGCCCGGAAGCCGTCTCCTTGATCCCCGAACTGATGGTGTAGACTTCCTCCACCGGGCTCACGAAGATCTTGCCGTCGCCGTAAGCGCCTTTGTCCCCGGTGCGTGCCGCCTTGATCACGGTCTTGATGACGAAGTCCTTATCCGTATCCGGCACCACGGTGATGAGCAGTTCCTTGGGGATCTCGTCATAGGTGATTTCACCAATCTTGATGCCGCGTTGCTTGCCGCGGCCGACCACCGATATCTTGGTCACCGCCGGAAAACCCGCTTCCATCAACGCTGCCAACACGTTGTCCACTTTGTCAGGTCTTACGATGGATCTGATCATCAACATAGCTGTCACCTCATCTCCCTTATCTGCGCCTCGGCACGGTCGGCCGCTCAGCCCGCCAGGCCGTGCTTGATCAAAAGCTGTTCCAGTTCGTCGGTGGTCATGGGTTTCGGAATCACGTGCATGGGGTTTTCCTCGATCTTTTTGGCCAAGGTCCGATACTCACCCGCCTGGGAATGAGCGGGATCGAACTCGATGACCGTCTTGCGGTTGATTTCCGCCTTCTGCACCATGTTGTCGCGGGGCACGAAGTGGATCATCTGGGTGCCGAGTTGTGCGGCGAAGGCTTCGATCATCTCCTGTTCGTTATCCACCTTGCGGCTGTTGCAGATGAGCCCGCCGAGCCGCACGCCGCCGGCTTCGGCAAACTTGACGATGCCTTTGCAGATGTTGTTGGCCGCATACATGGCCATCATTTCCCCGGACACCACGATGTAGATCTCCTTGGCCTTGCCTTCGCGGATGGGCATGGCGAAGCCGCCGCAGACCACGTCGCCCAAGACGTCGTAGAAGGCGTAGTCGAGCTTCTCACTCTCCGCATAGGCACCCAGTTGTTCCAGCAGGTTGATGGAAGTGATGATGCCGCGCCCGGCGCAGCCCACCCCCGGTTCCGGTCCGCCGGATTCGACGCAGATGGTGCCCTTGAAGCCCACTTTGCGGATGTCTTCCAGTTCCACGTCCTCACCTTCCGCCCGCAGCGTGTCGAGCACCGTGTTCTGGGACAAGCCCCCGAGCAGAAGCCGGGTGGAATCCGCCTTCGGATCGCAGCCAACCACCATGACCTTGCGCCCCATCTCGGCCAGTCCTGCAACCGTATTCTGCGTGGTGGTGGATTTGCCGATGCCGCCCTTGCCGTAGATTGCGATCTTTCTCATGCCTTAACCTCCTTCGATTTAGTGCGTTCGCAGAGGAGATAAGGCAAAGGGCATACCAACCCGGAATAAGACCGCAGCGACGCCGACCATCACACGACAACAACATGAAATATATAGAAATTATCTGTGGATTAGAAACCGGAGTCGGGATTGATCCGGCAGATTCGGCCGGCATCGGAGGGGTGTGTCTACATATTTGTAAACATTGGGTCTACAATCTGGCCGGCTTCTCATCGAGGCGCGATGGGCTGCCGGTGGTTATTCCGGCAAATGATCCGGTCTGCAAGGCACGGCGGGCGGCTCAGATCGGTAATCGCAGCGTTGATGTGCGGCACCATCGACCAAGAGATGCTTACGGGGCTTGGGGCAAAAGACATTCTTGAGGTGTGGACCGCATGCGACCTGATCGAGCGGGGACTGTGCACCCGTCGCCCCCATTGAGCGGGGCATTCCTCGCAAGAAGGTGCAGCCTGTTTCGAGCAGTCGCTTGAATACCACCAGCGAAATCAATCACCGGCCATAACCAACCCGTGTTCCAACCGCATCAGCTGCCCTCAAACATTAGCAGTGGTGGGTCGAACCATTCCGGAGGCGGCAATCCCAGCAACTGGAAGCAGGTGGCGGCGATGTTGCTGATCCCGGGTGATTGCACGCCGGAGTCGATGGCAATGCCGTGGTTGCCGGTGGGATCATAGACGATGAACCAAACCGGGTTCAGGGTGTGAGCGGTCTTGGCTTTGAAATGGCCATCAGCATCGCGTTTGGCCGCACCGGTTTTTCTATCCAATTCATACATCTCTTCGGCGTTGCCATGGTCGGCGGTCACCAGCAGGATACCGCCGGCATCTCGAACCGCCGCCATAATCCGGCCGAGACAAAGATCCACGGTTTCCACCGCGATACGAGCCGCCAGATACACCCCGGTGTGCCCTACCATATCGCCGTTGGCGAAATTCATCCGAATGAAATCGAACCGCCCGGAGGCGATTTCTTGGACCACCCGATCGGTGATTTCAGCCGCCTTCATCCATGGCCGCAGTTCAAAAGGCACAATGTCGGAAGGGATCTCCACGTACTCTTCCAGCGTATCGTTGAACTTGCCCGAGCGGTTGCCGTTCCAGAAGTAGGTCACATGGCCGTATTTCTGGGTTTCGCTGATGGCCATCTGGCGCATCCCATGCTGGCATAAGATCTCGCCCATGGTGTGGTCGATGTGAGGCGGCTCCACCAGATAGTTTTTGGGGATGTGCAGATCGCCGTCATATTCCATCATCCCGGCATAGGCTACCTGTGGGTAAGGCTGGCGGTCAAACTTGGTGAACCTCTGCTCATCGAAGGCTCGGCTGATCTCAATGGCCCGATCGCCGCGAAAATTGTAGTAAATCACGGCATCGCCATCGACGATCCGGCCCACCGGCCCGGTGTCGGCGGCGATGACAAAGGCGGGCAGGTCCTGATCGATGATCCCCGGATGTTCCCGGCGATAGGTTTCAATGGCCTGCTGGGCCGACGGGAAACAGCGTCCCTCCCCGGCCACGTGGGTGCGCCAGCCTTGGGCCACCATCTCCCAGTTGGCTTCGTAGCGATCCATGGTGATGGCCATCCGCCCGCCGCCGCTGGCAATGCGGTAATCCACGCCGGCATCGAGGTTGAGGTCGCGCAGGAACTCTTCGAAGGGTAACACGTAGTCCAACGCCGAAGTTTCACCGACGTCTCGGCCATCCAGCAGGATGTGAATGCGGGCCCGCGCAATGAGATCCTTGCGGGCGGCATGGGTGAGCATGGCGGTGAGATGGTCGATGTGGCTATGCACGTTGCCGTCGGAGAACAGCCCCAGGAAATGCAGGGTGCCGCCATGACTCCGGCAGAAATCGATGAGGCGGAGCCAGCCCCTGCCTTCAAACAGCCGCCCGGTTTCGATGGCTTCTTTCACCAACCGCGCTCCCTGGTGGTATACCCGGCCGGCACCCATGGCGTTATGGCCCACTTCCGAATTGCCCATGTCGTCATCTGAAGGCATGCCCACCGCCGTCCCATGAGCGCGCAGCAGAGTCATCGGGCACTGTTCCAGGAGCCAATCCAGGTGCGGCGTGTAGGCTTCGGCTACGGCGTTGCCGACGGTTTCCTGCCGGTAGCCGACACCATCCATAATCACCATGGTCAGTGGGCGCGGGCGGCGAGCCGTCAGGATATTCGGGCTGGGTTTGAACGTCATGGGCATGTCCTTTTCTTAAGAACGTGAGGTGCAACTCGCGAGCGCGCGCCGGTGTGCAAAGCAACGCCTTCTCTGTCTCAGGCAAAGACCCTCTTGCCCGCGGAACATGGGGCCAAGAACCGGATTTGAATAGGCCGTCGACTACCTTTTTGTGGCCGGTTTCTCGCTCAGAGATAAGGCGAGTTCGCGGCGTTCTCCACGGTTGTTTACCACCTCGAAACGCACCTTGTTTCCGGCGCGGAGTTTGCGGATCTTGCGAATCACCATGTCGGCGTCCGTGACCGGTTCATCGTCCATGCGCACGATCACATCCCCACCCACCTGGATGATGTGATTGCCTACCTGGACCCGACGGGAACCACCCCGCATGCCGGCCTTTTCGGCCGGGCTGCCCGGCACCACTTCCAGCACCAGGGCACCGTTTTCCACCTGCAGTTCCAAGGCTTCGGCCACATTTGGCGTGAGCGTCATCAGGGTGACCCCGGCCCAAGGGTATAGGTATTGACCCTTTTCGATCAGGTCCTGAAGCACCCGCTTGGCCGTATCCACCGGGATGGCAAAACCAATCCCGACGCTGGCCCCGGTTGGACTGAAGATAGCCGTGGTGATCCCGACCATGTTACCGGACGAATCGATCAACGGCCCCCCGGAATTGCCCGGGTTGATGGAGGCATCCGTCTGGATGATGTCTTCCACCAGGACCCCGGATTTGGACCGGATAGTACGGGCGATGGAACTGATGATCCCCCGCGACATGGTTTGCCCCAGGCCGAAGGGGTTACCGATGGCCAGCACCTTTTGCCCTACCCGGAGATTGCGCGAAGCCCCCATGGGGACCACCGTCAGTTCGCCAGTCGAGGCCTTGATCTTGAGGACCGCCAGGTCGGTATCGGGGTCCGAACCGATGAATTCCGCCGGGTATTTCTTGCCGTTGGCCAGGGTGACTTCGAGCTTGCGCGCGTCTTCGATGACATGATGGTTGGTGAGAATGTAGCCGCGTTTGTCGATGATGGACCCCGATCCAGCTCCCTGTCGCGGTACGTCATTGAAAAAGAAATCCCGTTCCAGCACCGTGCTGGTGATATTGACCACACCGGGCGCCAGCCGCTGGTAAAGTTCGATATTGTTGGTTTCATCATCAGTGAGCGCCAAAACCGGGCTGGCATCAAACGACATCAACCCAAGACAAACGCCAACCAACAAGAGATAACCGAATCTTGGAAGCATGCGCCATTCCTCCTTTGAGAAAGTGCTGGACGTCAGTGGGTGCACTGGGAGTGTAGCAGATGATCGGGACGGACGGCAAATGTTCAGAAAAATGCGCTCTTTCCTAAGCTGAACCGGCCAGGTGCGAGCGGAACCAGTCTACGCTGGCTCTTATGGCCAGGCGGCGGCAGGCTGGATCGAGAAACCGATGGTCGGCCTTTTCAAAAAGCAGCAACTGTTTGGGATCGGCCAAACGGCGATAAATCTGCACGGCTTCCTGCCAGTCCACGGTGGTATCCTGCTCACCATGCACAACCAGAACCGATGATAGGGGTGGTAGAGCGCTTAAATCCTGAGGTTCACCCAGCACGGTCAGGGCCGCTGAGGCACCGGTCGGCCGGCCTTCCTGCTCCAGGGCGGTTCGAAGCCGGGCCAGATCGAAGGGTGTGGCCCAACAAACGACAGCCTCGATGGCACCTCCAGTCGATTGGGCCGCCACCTGCAGCGCCAAGTAACCACCCAGGCTGGAACCCAGGAGCCCCACCTGACCGTTAGTCCAGGTCTGGCGCCGGATGTGAGCCATCACCGTGGTCAGGTCGCGGCTCCGGGTGGCGAGCAGGGTGGGTTCAGCAGCCCTGGGGCTGGCCCCGCAACCCGAAAAATCGAAGCGCACCGCGGCAAACCCAGCCTGGCACAGCTCCTCGCAGATAGTGACAAACTTACTGCTGTCCTTGGAACTGAGCAGTCCATGGCAACAGATCACGGTCGGAGCGGGAAGCCGTGGCGGCAGATGCACCAAGGCCGCCAGCGACCCGTCCGCCAGAGGAATCTCCATAAATTCAGGAACAGCACCGTCGACAATCGTGATCATGGCTGGTTCACCTGAACCTTTTGGCTAATACTCCGATGAGTTACCAAAAACCACACCCCTGGCGCATTGCCCGACGATCCGGACCGGACCTGCCCTTGATAGCAGGGCTTCGAAATCAGCTTTCTTGTCCGGATCCGTGACCATCAGAACTCGCCTTCCGGATTTCCAAAGGGCCTCAAGACCTGACCAGTCCAGAAATCTAGCCGCTGGTTCCCGATGTTGCGGCGGAATGCCTGCATATTCGGGATTCTTCAAAACGTACACCATACGCTTGGTGTAATAGGTAATTCCGCCAATCCACATGTATTCCGGGGGTTCCTCAGTTACGATGATGTCCTCTGGCCCGGCGTTGCGTCGCACGATCTCGGCCAGCGGCCGCGCCGACATAAATGGTTCCATAACCATAAAACCCCATTGCACCGCCAAGAAGAGCGGCACCATCATGACGGCCAGAAGACCGCAGGCCAAACCGGGACGCGAGCGGAACAACGCCACCAGTGCGCCGGTGGTGAAAATGGCTGCACCTGCCATGGCTGCCAAAGTTGGAATGCGGATCCGATCGAGGGCGATAACCTGCTCAGCGCCACCGGTCCAGCCGGCAGTCGGCCAGGAACTGGCAAAGGCCTGGAATACCACGTTCTTTCCCGGTCCCAGGATGACGTAGGACGCCAGGGCAGCACTCACCATGATGACGGACATGATCCCAAAGCCTATCAAAAAGCCACGATAAGAAGGCCGGTCGGGTCCATCTTCAAGCAGGTCACCCCAAAGCTTCCCGAGTAAGAGCGCGAAGGCTGGTATGGCCGGAAGTGAATAGTACTCCAGACGGGAACTCGAAGCGGAGAAAAGACCGATAACGATGGTCAGCCAGAGCAGCGGCAGCAGATCCGCGCTCTGCCGCAAACCGCTCCGCACCAGGCGGTGGGCGGCGCATTTCAGTGCCTGAGGCACCATGGGCACCCAGGGAAATGTCCAAATTAGGGTTAGAGTCAAGAAAACCGGCAGGGAAAGAAATTCATGGCGCGGAAAACGCTCTCCGGTGAACCGCTGCAAATGCTCGTGAATGAAAAAATAGTCCAGAAAATCCGGGTTGGCGGAAGCCACCGCGACAAACCAGGGAACCGCTATGATGGCGACCACGCCAAGCCCAGCAAGCAGCCGCCAGGAGAGAAAAACACGCAGGCGGCCGCTTAACAGCACATGCAAACCGATTATTGCAGTTGGCAGCCCGAGACCGACAATGCCCTTGGTGAGCAGGCTGAGGCCGAGGCTGCCATACATCAACCAGGGCCAGAAGCTGTTTTTGTCTTTGGGGAATACGTAACCCCGGAGATAACTAAGAATGGCCAGGGCGATCAAGAAAATCAGGAGCGGATCGGTCAGGGCCTGCCCTCCAAAAATGTAAGGCCCCAAACTCGTGGCGTAGATCAGGGCGCTTACCCATCCGGCCCGTTCACCGTATAAGCTGCGCCCAATACCGCCCACCAGAACAATGGTGGCACATGATGCCAAGACCGACCAGAGGCGTGCAGCCGCTTCTGTTTCACCCAGCAGGTGCTGCGTGATGCCGATCATCCAGTAAATCAGCGGCGGTTTGTCAAAATGGCGGCTGCCGTTGAGGCGCGGCGTGATCCAGGCCCCGTCCACTCTCATTTCACGCGGGATTTCGGCGTACATTGCTTCGCCATCGTGCAAACCGGGTCCACCCAGATGGGCAGATTGTAGCGGCAAGGCCGCCAACGCTACCCAAAAGAGAGGATGTCGCGCCAAACTAAGGATTAGTTGTCCAATCTTGGTGAACTCGGAAACCCTCTTTGGTCCAGATGGCGAGACCAGGAAATAAGCCCTTTCCAGAAGGAAATAGTCCATTACGGCGTTACCTGATGTCATGGCCAGTTTACCAGGATCTGCTTGCCCCCCCCCGCCGCCAAGACTCGATACGAAAACTCCCGGTGGCGCTTGAGGAAAGCCTGCAGCACTGGGCCCTCACTGTAGAAAAAAACCCTCTTATCGCTTTCCCAGACCCCGATAAAACTCGCATCGTCGTAAAAGGTCAGGTGCGAATCGGGAAAGAACGACCCGAACCAGAGGTTGCCAATGCGGCCGTTGAGGATGTTGACCGGTTTCTGCGTGTAATAATTGATGGAGGAACCCACTTCGTACCGGCCATTGATGACGATCTGATCACCCGGACGGTATTCGCGCAAAATGGCTTCAGCCAGGCTTTTGGACGAGAGCACCGGCTCAAAGGCCACCATACCGGAATGATAGCAGTGCAGCAAGCCGGCCATGGTCAGTGCCAGAAAGATGGTTGGTAGGCGCCAATCCTGGTTGATCGCCGCAATCCGGGCGGTTGCCCAGGCCAGCAGCGGCCCAAAGAAAAACAACAGCGCGGTTGCCAGCACCAGCCAGAAGAGGCGGCCAAAGGTGGCCGGGGTCAAATCCTGGAAATGGCCGAAGGACAACGCGTAGCTGCTGGGGTTCCAGGTGAGTGTCCCGGTGAGATCGTTGGTCGCAATCCCGCTTCTTCCCATCCAGGCCAAAGCCAGCAGGCCGGTGCCGACCACCGCACCCAAAACCGCCAGGAACGCCAGACTGGCCACGGCCTTGCCATGATCGCGCTCCCCGGCGCTGGTCTCCAACCGCGCCAGCACCTGCCCCAGCAGCAAGGCAAATCCTGGAAGGGTGGGGAAGGTGTAGTATTCCTGCGAGGTTGAAAACGAAAAAAAGACAATGATGAACAGCACCCAAACAAATATGAACAGTTGGACCTGCCCGAGCGGGTCCTTTTCCTGCCACCAGCGCGGCAGACTCCGCCGCAATCCCCACAGAAAGATACTCCAGGGAAACAACCAGGCCAGGTGCAGCACCCAAAACAGCGCCAAAGGCACCGTGTCGTAGTCCTTCGGGTAACGCATCCCAAGGTAGCGCAAGAAATGCTCGTTGACGAAATAGAACCAGAGGAATCCCTGGTTGCGGATTCCCGCGATTACATGCCAAGGAGCGGCAATGATGAAAAAGACCACCAGACCCATGCCTGCGTGGGCACGGCGCAACAGCGCCCAGCGGCCGGTAAGGAAAAGGTGAACAAAAATCAGCCCACCTACAAAGACGCAGCCAACGAGACCTTTTGTCAACATCGCCAAGGCAGAAGCGGCATAGATAGCCAGCACCCTGAGATCCCAGCGCCCCGCCAGGAGCCATGTTGCCTCGGGCTTGGCCACCACCTGCAGATAGTAATAGAAAGCCAGCGCCAGAAAATAAGTGAGCATCACGTCTGGGAGCAGGATGCGGGTAAAGGCAAAGGGACCAAGGCTGGTAACGTAGACCAGCGCCGTGTAGAACCCGGTGCGCTCTCCCCAGAAGCGCCTGCCGAAGCGATACAAAAGCACGGTAAGCAACCCGGCAAAAAGAGCAATCGGCAGGCGTACCGCCCCGTCGGTCGGGCCGAAGACTTTAATGGCCAGCGCCGACAGCCAATACATCAAAGGCGCTTTTTCCAGGTAACGAATGCCGTTGTTGATGTGCAGGGTCACCCAATCGTCACGCAGGACCATTTCCCGCGCAGCTTCCGCGTGGATGGAATCGGCATCGTCAAAAAAAGCAGGGGTTGCCACGGTGCCCAGATAAATCACCGTCCACAAACCAAAAAGAATTGCCCAGGAAAAAGAGCTCTTTGAATCAGACACCGATGCTTGGTTCCAAATCTACTCAGTGATTTTGTTCAGCCACTGGATGAGGCGACCAGCCTTACCCAAAAAAGAACCCATGGAGAGTAGCGTCCATGGGTTCTGAATGCAAGCAGTACGGAGTGTGCTTAGTCTTTGATGTTGTGATGCACTTTGCAGCCCTGCACGGTGTTTTTCATCAGCATGGTGATGGTCATGGGACCCACGCCGCCGGGAACCGGGGTGATGGCGCTGGCAACGTTGACCGCTTCGTCAAAAGCCACGTCGCCCTTGAGGATACGCTTGCCGTCAGCGGTCTGACCGACTTCGTTGACGCCGACATCGATGACCACCGCTCCGGGTTTGATCATGTCGCCCTTGACGTATTCGGTCACGCCGGCGGCGGCAATGATAATATCAGCCCGTCTTGCAGTGGTATTTGACGTCCTTGGTACGGGTGTGACAGACGGTCACCGTGGCGTTGGCGCCTTTGCCCTTTTGCATGAGCATCACGGCGATGGGCTTGCCCACGATATTGGAACGACCCACCACCACGACCTCAGCTCCGGACACTTCAGCTCCGGAACGAATCAGCAGTTCCTGAATACCAGCCGGCGTGCAGGGCAGGAAATCCGGTTCACCGATCATCAGCTTGCCCACATTGACCGGATGGAAAGCATCCACGTCCTTGCCTGGGATCGATGGCCAGCAGCACCTTGTTTTCATTGACGTGCTTGGGCAGCGGCAACTGCACCAGGATACCGTCGATCTTGGGATCCTTGTTGTACTTGTCGATGAGCGCCAGGAGCTTATCTTCGGCCAGATCCGCCGGCTGATTGTCTTGAACCGAATAGAAACCCAGTTCATGAGCGGTCTTCTGTTTGGCACGGACATAGCTCTGCGATGCCGGGTTCTCACCCACCAGAATGGTCACCAGGCCGGGAACCACACCGTACTTGGCCTTAATATGGTCAACTTCCATTTTGAGCTCCGCACGGATTTCCTTGGCCACTTCGGCCCCTTTGAGTAACTTGGCCGCCATTTTTTCCTCCTTGAAAAAAAGGCAGGACATGATCTGCCCTGCCCTTTACTGTCTGATTGTGAATTGTCCGCAGGATGACCGAACTGACTGACTAGAACAGTCCGCTCACCTTGCCGGTATTGACATCCACGTCGACGCGACGGAACGCCGGGTTGGACGAAGTTCCGGGCATCAGGCTGATGGTACCGGCACACGGGCACAGGAAGTCGGCGCCCGAGAAAATCAGAACGTCGCGGATGGGAAGCGTCCAGCCCTTGGGCACGCCCTTGACGGCCGGATCGTGGGTCAGGCTGAGGTGGGTCTTCACCATCATGGTGGCGTAGTCGGCGTACTTGGGATCGGCTTCCAGCATCTTGGCCTTGGCTTCGGCTTCCGGGAGTCCAGGCCACGCCGTCGGCGCCGTAGACTTCCTTGGCCACCATGGCCACGCGGTCACGCAGCTTCATTTCCAGCGGATAGAGGAACTTGAACTCGTTGTCTTCCTTGCAGGCATCGATGACGGCATCGGCAAATTCCAAAGCGCCTTCACCACCCTTGGCCCAATGTTCGGACAGGGCGCAGCGGGCGCCGGCCGCTTCAGCATGCTTCCGCACCAGGGCGATTTCGGCCTTGGTGTCGGTATGGAAGGCATTGATGCAGACCACCGGGTTGATACCGGACTTGCGGATGGTGTTGATGTGGTGGACCATGTTGGCCACGCCCTTTTCCAGGAGCCCCAGGTCTTCCTTGGTGTAAGCATCGGGCAGAGCGATACCGGCCACCACTTTGGGGCCGCCGCCGTGCATCTTGAGGGCGCGGATGGTGGTGGTGAGCACCGACACATGCGGCTTCAGACCGCTGTAGCGGCACTTCACGTTCCAGAACTTCTCGAAGCCGATGTCGGCTGCGAAACCGGATTCCGTCACGTGGTAGTCGAACATCTTGAGGCCGACGCGGTCGGCGATGATGGAAGACTGGCCGACGGCGATGTTGGCAAACGGACCGGCATGGACCATACAGGGGTTGTATTCGGCCGTGCACATCAGGGTCGGGTTGATGGCATTGCGCATAAAAGCGGTCATAGCGTTGCCGACTTCCAGGTCGCCCGTGGTCACCGGCTTGCCGGTCTTGTCAAAGGCCACCGTGATTTCGTTGAAGCGTTTCTTCATGTCGGCCAGATCGTTCACGATGGACAGAATGGCCATGATTTCTGAGCTCACCGCGATACCGAACCTGGACTGCATCATGAAGCCGTCCTGACGGCCGCCCATGCCGATGACGATGTTGCGCAGCGACTGAGCACAGAAGTCCATGATCCAGCCCATTTCCACGCGGGTGGGGTCGATATCGAGACGGCGCATCTTGGTCAACCGGGCCAGCTGCTCGTCGTTGTAGTTGCGCTCATGCTGCATCCGCGCGGTCATGGCCACCATCGCCAGGTTGTGGGCGTTCATGATGTCATTGATGTCGCCCGTGAGGCCCAGCGAGAACTCGGTCATGGGGATCAGGAGGGAGTTGCCGCCGCCGGCCGCCGTTCCCTTGACGTTCATGGTCGGGCCGCCGGAAGGCTGACGCAAGCAGCCGCCCACATTGACACCGCGCTTGCCAAGACCTTCCATGAGACCGCAGGAGGTGGTGCTTTTGCCTTCGCCCAAAGGAGTCGGAGTGATGGCGGTGACTTCGATATACTTGCCGTCCGGTTTGTCTTTGAGACGGTTCATCATCTTCATGAAGTCCAGCTTGCACAGCCGACCCATGGGGAGAACTTCGTCTTTCTTTAAACCCAGCTTTTCCGTCCATTGCTCGACGGTGGGCATATTCTTTTCTGCTTCTTCTGAAATCTGCCAATCCATCATTTTAGTCGCATCGTAAGGCATTGTTTTCCTCCGTTCATTTTTGTTTTTGTTGGGGATCTGTTACACTCAAACGATTAGTGATGGTACTGGTCAATCACCTCCTCCTCTGTTCCCGGCCTGGAAGATGAGCAACCGAAAAGCGAAATGCGCGCAGCGGAAAGGGATGAAGAAAGGATGGCCATGAAATTAAAAGAACCATTCAATCCATGAATGTGAAAAACATCTTGATTTTCCCGGAAATCCTGAAGAAATCCATACCTTTGTCGGCATTCAAGATCTTTTTTTCACATGAAAATACAGGGCGAAGTTACGTGACACCACACTTTTTGTCAAGCACAAAAGGTTGTAGACCTAACTGGTCAGCTGACAATGAGAAATGCATGGTGTTTCGACAAAAACCTTTCTTGAGCGCAATTTACCCTTGCTTGTTCGCAAGTGGTTTAAGCGCGGTTCACGACTTGTCAACAAACCTTGCTCAACTTTCCAGTGATCAAAACCTGCGTCAGAATTGTTCACTCTTTGACAACGGAATGTTGACAGTAATTACAACAAAAAACGATTAGTTGGCTAGTTTTTGACAAATCGACCGTCTTTTATTATGATGATTATCTTTAGATACCTAAAAACTAATCAAAATCAAAACAATCACCCCATACCCCCACCAAGGACGAAGGTCATGAAACTGCAGATCCATCGAGGTACCCTGGTACAAGTTCTGCAAAAATTGCAGGGAATTGCAGAAAGAAAATCCAATATGCCAGTCCTTGCCAACGTCCTCCTGCAGGCCTCAACTGAAGGGAGACTTTCCTTTTCCGTAACCGATTTGGAACTCAGCTATCGCACCCACTTCGAAACTGACATTGAACAAGGGGGGGGGACCACCGTTTCTGCAAAAAAACTATTGGAAATTGTTAAAGAAATTTCCATAGACACGATATCATTGCATACCCTGCCCAATGAGCGACTGGCAGTCCGTGCCGGCAGATCCTACTTTGAATTGAGTACCATTCCGGTGGAAGACTTTCCATATTTGGTTTTCTACGAAAACGCTCAGTTTTTTCCTTTCGAGAAGTCTGACTTGAAGGAATGTCTGTCCAAGACTCACTTCGTCATTCCATCTGAAGAAGACGCTTTCAGCATTTCTGGCCTTTTCTTGCATGCCACGCCCAATAAGACTCATCGTTTCGTTGGTTCGGATGGTCACCGTCTGGCCTACGTTGAGGTTGCTTCAGACAGGCTTGCAGGGCTACCCATCGAAGAAGGGATCATTATTCCGCGCAAAGGGATCCAAGAAATGCTGCGGATGCTGGAGACTTACTCAACATTTGAGCTGGCTATCCATGAAAACTGCCTCATTATGCGGACCAAGGACAGCATTCTGACCATACGTTTGCTGGAGGATGAATTTCCTGAATACCAGCAGATAATTCCGGAAGAGCGTCCGTTCACCATCCAAATGGACCGCCAGGCGCTGTTACATTCCTTGCGCCGCATTGCGACGCTCACCAACCAAAAATACCGGCATGTTCGTTTAAAAGCGAAGCCAAACGTGTTGTTGCTGGAATCGGGAAACCCGGAGGAGGGCGACGCCAGCGATGAAATCGATGTGGCTTATGAAGGTGAAGAATTTGTTGCTGCTTTTAACATCCGTTATCTGGTGGACGCCATCGAATGCATGCATAGCCAAAGTGTTCGGTTTGAATGGATGGACTCTGATCATGGTGGAATTTTCTTAGGCGCTGAAGACATTGGTTATCTGGCTTTGATCATGCCAATGATTCTCTAGAGCTTTTAATATATTGTTTGTGAATTCAATATTCTGTGCCCTTATATTTTCCCACACTCGGCATCATGGGGGTTTTTGCTCCAAGTAAGGATGCTGGTGCCACGGGGAAGCCCGCCTTAGGATGGCGGCGGGAATAGGTTGCGCCATGTGAGATTTTCAACACAAGCTCTAAGCATGATAAGACTCGCTTTCCCATGGACCAGATTAGCCTCTTTTCCTGGGGTGTCCAGTGTGTGTCGCGGACAGTTCTGGTCGATATCCATTGAAATGATTTGAAAAATGGGATAACATTTACTGTTTGAGGAAAATCCCAATAACGGATGAGGAAGCTATGCAAGACATTGATTCAATCGGAAAAGGCAGCGTTTCAGCGGTGCCCACCGATTCCTATGATGCCCAAAAAATAACCGTACTGGAAGGGTTGACAGCTGTCCGTAAACGGCCGTCGATGTACGTTGGAAATGTCTCCACCGAAGGTCTGCACCATCTGGTCTATGAAGTGGTGGACAATAGCATTGATGAAGCCCTGGCTGGTTTCTGCGATCATATTACGGTGCAGATCCATTCCGATGGCAGCGTCACGGTGGAAGACAACGGCCGAGGAATCCCGGTCGATATGCACGAAAAGGAAAATCTGCCGGCGGTGGAAGTGGTTATGACCATGCTTCACGCTGGTGGCAAGTTCGACAATTCCACCTATAAAGTTTCCGGAGGTCTCCACGGGGTGGGGGTTTCGGTGGTCAATGCCTTGAGCGAATATCTGGAAGTAGAGATTCGTCGCAATGGCAAGGTTTACAAACAACGCTACGAGCGTGGCGAAACCAAGAGTGAATTGCGCGTTATTGGAGATACCAGTCGCCGCGGCACGCGAGTGACTTTCAAACCGGATGCCGAAATATTCACGGAAACTGAGCTGAGCTTCGATCTTCTGGCGCAGCGCATGCGCGAGCTGTCCTTTCTCAATTCTGGAGTGCGCATTGACATTTCCGATGAGATCAGCGGGAAGGAGCGTAGTTTCCATTACCAGGGCGGTTTGATTGACTTCGTGGCCTATCTGAACAAGACCAAGGAAGCGCTCCACCCTGAGGTCATTTATGTTTCCGGCAATCGTGAGGAAATCTCCGTCGAAGTCGCTCTGCAATACAACAACACGTATGTCGAACGCATCTTTACTTTTGCCAATAATATCAATACTCGTGAAGGTGGTACTCACTTGGTGGGATTCAAGGGCGCTCTCACCCGCACCATTAAGAAATATGCCGAAGAAAGCAAACTGCCCAAGGCCGATCTGGAGAAACTCACCGGCGATGATGTTCGCGAAGGCCTCACTGCGGTGATCAGTGTCAAGCTGCCCCAGCCTCAGTTTGAAGGACAAACCAAAAGCAAACTCGGCAACAGCGATGTCAAAGGTGCGGTGGAAACCCTGGTCTATGAGAAGTTGAGCATCTTCATTGAAGAGAATCCCCGGGTTTTCAAGATCATTCTGAGCAAGGTGCTGGACGCCGCCAGGGCCCGCGAAGCAGCTCGCAAGGCCAAAGAGCTTACCCGGCGCAAAAGCGTTCTGAGCGATCATTCCCTACCGGGTAAACTGGCTGATTGTCAGGAAACCGATCCAGCCAAAAGCGAGATCTTTATTGTTGAGGGCGATTCCGCCGGAGGTTCCGCAAAGCAGGGTCGAGACCGGCGATCCCAGGCTATTTTGCCGTTGCGCGGCAAGATCCTCAACGTCGAGAAGGCCCGTTTCGACAAGATGCTGGAGAATCAGGAAATCCGCAATATGATCACAGCGCTCGGGACGGGTATCGGGGATAATGAGTTCAATATTGAGAAACTGCGCTATCACAAAATCGTCATCATGACCGATGCCGACGTGGACGGTGCCCATATCCGCACGCTGATCCTTACCTTCTTCTTCCGCAAAATGGTCGCCATTATTGAAGAAGGTTACCTCTACATTGCCCAACCTCCCCTCTATCGGGTGGCGTCGGAAAAGAGGAACGCTTTGTCAAGGATGACCGCGAATTGGAAGAATTTCTCATCGACAAGGGTCTGAACAGGATTGATTTTTATCTCCAGGATGCATCCGAACCCGTTGCAGCCGACCAACTCCGGGAGCTTTTCAAGGTCCATTCCGACTATCGAGATCGATTGGAACGTTGCAGCAAACGGGGTATTCCCAAACCTTTTCTGGCAGAACTTTGCCAAATCTTCGCGGTGCAACGACATGGTTGAGGTGAATCAGAACACTATCCAATTGCTTCGCGGGGAACTGGAACGCCTGGGATATCGAGTGGAAGTGAAGGAACTGGAAGAAGACAAGGAAGGCTGGGACCTATTGCTGACTCCGCTGGACGAGAGATCAGAAAGCTTCACGGTACGCCACGAGTTCTTGAGGTCGAGTGATTTTTCCAAGTTGCGCGAACAGTTCCGAAGACTTGCCGTGCTCCAGAGTAGTCGCGGTCACGTCAAGGCAAGTCAGCGCCAGGAACATCTCCAGAATGCGACAGAGCTCTTCCAATTGCTGATGGAAGAAGCCAAAAAGGGTCTGACCATCCAGCGCTACAAAGGTTTGGGTGAGATGAACCCGGAACAGCTCTGGAAGACTACCATGAATAAAGAGGGAAGGAGTTTGCTTAGAGTAAACATAGAAGACGCTATCGCAGCCGATGAACTCTTCGGTGTCCTCATGGGTGAACAAGTGGAACCACGACGCAAATTCATCGAAGACAATGCCTTACATGTCAGAGAGTTGGATATCTAAAATTCTCACGCGACGATTATGTTTAGGATTAGGAACTAATGTACTATGCCTGATTATAAGAACAAATTCAAGTCGCCAACTTACATTGAAGAAACAATCCTTGATGGAAGCACTGGCAAGATTATTGGAACCATTAAAATTAAGCCATAATTATACCACCACAATCGCTTTACATAGCTTCTCAAAAAGTAGTTGATGTAGGATTGGATTCGCATGAATTCCGAAAATGAACAGATAAAATCTATAAATATCGAAGACGAGATCAAGTACTCCTATCTCGATTACGCCATGAGCGTGATCATCGGCAGAGCCATACCGGATGTGCGTGACGGGTTGAAACCGGTGCATCGGCGGATTCTTTTCGCTATGCACGAGGTCAACAACGATTACAACAAGCCCTACAAGAAATCCGCGCGCATCGTCGGGGATGTGATGGGTAAATATCACCCTCATGGGGATGCCGCAATCTACGATGCTTTGGTGCGCATGGCGCAGGATTTTTCCATGCGCAATCCCCTGGTGGATGGGCAGGGGAACTTTGGTTCCGTGGATGGCGATCCGCCGGCGGCCATGCGGTACACCGAAATCCGCATGGCGCGATTGGCCCACGAATTCGTCAAGGATATCGACAAGGAAACGGTTGATTTCCAGCCCAACTATGACAATTCGTTGCTGGAACCGACGGTACTGCCATCCCGTGTTCCCAATTTGCTGCTGAATGGGTCGACCGGGATTGCGGTGGGGATGGCGACCAACATCCCGCCGCACAATCTTGGCGAGCTTTGTCGCGGTCTGCAGGCCCTGATCGATCGCCCCGAGATCAGCATCCCCGAGTTGATGCGCTATATCTCCGGGCCGGACTTTCCGACGGCGGGTTTCATTCACGGCCGGGAAGGCATTCGGGAAGCTTATGAAGACGGTCGCGGCATCATCAAGATGCGGGCCCGAGTGGAAGTCGAAGAGGCGCCATCGGGACGGCACCAGCGCATCATCGTGACCGAGCTCCCGTTTCAGGTCAACAAGGCCCGGTTGCTGGAAAAGATCGCCGAATTGGTTAAAGACAAACGTATTACGGGAATTCAGGACCTTCGCGACGAATCCGATCGCGACGGTATGCGCATGGTGATCGAACTGAAAAGCGGGGAGATTCCCAAGGTCATAGAGAATCAACTGTACACATTCACGCAACTGGAGATGACCTTTGGCGTGATCATGCTGGCGGTGATCGACAACAAGCCGAAAGTCCTGAACCTCAAAGAGATCCTGGTGCACTTCCTGGATTTTCGACGGACCATCATAATCAAACGCACCACCTACGAACTGCACCAGGCGGAAAAACGGGCTCATATCCTGGAAGGATTGAAAAAGGCCCTGGACAATCTGGATGCCGTCATCGCCCTGATCCGGGCGGCAGCCAGCCCGGCAGCGGCCAAAGAGCAACTGATGGCCCGGTTTGAGTTCAGTGATGTCCAGGCCCAGGCCATTCTGGACATGCGCCTGCAGCGTTTGACGGGACTGGAGCGGGACAAAATACTCGAGGATCACCGCACGGTTCTGGCCAACATCCAGCACTACAAGGAAATTCTGGCATCGCCCAGCCTTGTCAACCAGATCATCCGTGATGAGCTCCAAGAACTCATCGACCAGTACGGTGACGAGCGCCGCACCGAGATTGTGCCCGAAAGCCGGCGAGCTCTCGCTGGAAGACCTGATTACCGAGGAAGAGGTGGTGGTGACCCTGTCCATGGCCGGCTACATCAAGCGCAAACCCGTCTCCTTCTACCGCAGCCAGCGGCGCGGCGGCAAAGGGCGCACCGGCATGGGAACGCGGGAAAGCGATGTGGTCACGACCATCTTCACCGCCTCCACGCATGATTATGTGCTGGTGTTTACCAATCAGGGCCGGGTGTACTGGCTCAAAGTCCATGAAATCCCGGATATGGGTCCGACATCGGTGGGCAAAGCCATTGTCAATCTGATTCCATTCCAGCCCAATGAACGGATTGCCACGATCCTGCCGGTCAAAGAGTTCGCCGAGGGCCGCTATGTGGTCATGGCCACGCGACGCGGCATCGTCAAGAAAACCAGCCTGATGGCCTACAGCAATCCGCGTCCCAGCGGCATCATCGCCATTCTGATCGATGACGACGACGAGCTCATTAGCGGCCCGCCATGACCGACGGCAATCAGCAACTGTTTCTGATGTCCAAGGCGAGGAAAGTGCATCCGCGTCGATGAGCAGGAGATTCGCCCCATCGGGACGGGCCAGCCGCGGTGTGCGCGGCATGGAAGTGGGCGACAGCGAATTGGTGGGCATGGATGTCATCAGTGAGGACCAATCCATGCTGGTGGTTACCGCCAAGGGTTTTGGCAAGCGCAGCGCCAATTCCGAATACCGTGTCCAGGGACGCGGCGGCAAAGGGGTGATCAATCTCCGCATCACCGAGCGAAACGGTGCGGTGATCGGGTTTCGCCAGGTGACCGAGGACGATCAGGTGATCCTCATAACGGATAAAGGACGCCTGATTCGCACCAATGTGGCCGAAGTCAGCATGAAAGGCCGCGTCACCCAGGGGGTCAAACTGATGGACCTCGAAGACGACGAACGAGTCGTCGACATGACCGTATTTATCGAATCCGAAGTCGAGCGGATGAGGAAGAATAGCTGATATGGAGCGACCGATGGAGCGTATCGGGGTGGTGGGAGCAGGCAGCTGGGGTACGACCTTGGCCAATGTGCTGGCGGGTAAGGGCTATCCGGTGGACTTGTGGGTCTTTGAAGAGGACCTGTGCCGCATCATTCAGGAAACCCGAGAAAACAGCTTCTTTCTGCCCGGTTTCAAGCTGGATGACAACATCCGGCCATCCCATGATCTGGAAACCGTGGTGAAGGGCCACGAACTGCTGCTCATGGTGGTCCCATCTCACGTTTATCGCCAGGTTGCCCGGCAGATGGTGCCCTTCTTAGCCAGCGGTTCTCACCTGATCACTGCCACCAAAGGCATTGAAAACGATACTCTGCTTACCATGGTGGGGATTTGGGAAGAGCTGCTGTCCCCGCAAAGCGCTGTCGAACTCTTGTGCCTGGCCGGGCCGTCGTTTGCGCGCGAAGTGGTGCAGCAGATCCCAACCGCCATCACCCTGGCAGCGGACAACCTCGAAGTGGCCCAGCGCGTTCAGCAGATTCTTTCCACTGATTACTTCAGAGTCTACACCAGCCTTGATAAGGTAGGAGTCGAGATTGCCGGTGCATTGAAAAACGTCGTCGCTCTGGCGGCGGGCGCCTGTGCTGGTCTTGGGTTTGGCCACAATACCCGGGCCGCTCTGATAACCCGCGGTTTGGCAGAGATCACTCGGCTGGGAGTGAGTATGGGGGCCAATCCCCTGACCTTTTCCGGGCTTTCCGGTATTGGCGACCTGCTCCTCACCTGCACCGGGGAACTTAGCCGCAACCGAACGGTGGGTTTCCAACTCGGCCAGGGCAAGAAACTCGATGAGATCCTCAAGGACATGCGCATGGTGGCTGAAGGGGTCAGGACCACCAAATCGGCCTATTTCCTCGCACGCCGGATGGAGGTGGAAATGCCGATCACGGAACAGGTCTATCAGGTACTCTACGAAGACAAAAACCCGCGCTTGGCAGTTAGGGAGCTGATGCAGCGCGATCTCAAACACGAACTCGAACATACCATCTAATTCGCTGCCCCACCCCTTCTTGTTCGGGTAACCGTTCTGTGCGGTAAGCACAGACAACCCTTCACCACAGTGATATGTAGAGAATGCAGAGGGTGCCTTTTAAGTCAGCGATCAAACTCCGTTAATTCAACAGAATTGGTTCAAACTCACTCTCAGTGGTCACGTGTGGTGAAAGGTGTCAGGAATTTTGGCCGCTGTGGTTTGTAGTGAGCAATTACCTTTTTGAGGTGCCATGATGCGTGATGACCAGAATCTCAACATATATCAACGAGTCGTAGAAAAAAAAGAAGCATATCAGCGTTATAATTTTGAAAGAATCCAGGAAGAAGCCCTATCCACCTTCTTTGATTTGGCTCAAGAACACAGCAGTATTGAAGCTCTATATCAGATATGCGTTGCGGTACCTAAGGTTTTTTTTGATGTGGAGAGCAAACTATATATTGTCAATCCCAAGTCATTCCGAGCTGAAAAGGTATACTCCAGTGAAAATGGGATGGTCACGACGAATGATGAATCGGATTCTCCCATCGAGGTGTCCGAGGAATCCTACGAAACCGAAAATTCATGGGTATTTTCCATTCACGGCAATCTGGCACTAAAACCTTGGCTGCGCATACATGGACAGACCAGTGTCTTGGGCATGTTTGAGATTTTTCCAAAGAATCGAATCGATAATAAGGGTCATTTCTTCTTTAGCAAATATACAAATAGAATTGGATACAATCTACACCTCAAACTGCTGATGAAGCAGAATATGGAACACATCAAATTTATCAATCAATTGGTTTCCGATATCGAACATAATGTAATTTCTCCTAATCTATACTACAAATTAGCTATTCGAAGAATGACTAAATCTCTCAATAACTACGAAACTATACTGAATAAGATTCGCGACACTGGTCTTTTCTGTCAGGGCCGCGACGATCCAATCTGTAAGTTTCTAAAGAGCATTCACCTGGAAGTGTCTGAAACAAACGAGAAGTTTGGCGATGAACTTCATGCTCTGAGCAAGCATTACGAACATAGCAGTCTGTTTTTGGAGACGCTGTTCAGACGCGATCACTTTGAACAAGGGACCTATGTATTACGGCGTCAACCGTGTAACTTCCGGACCGAGATTCTGGATCCGCTGCTGGAAAGGTACCGCCCGATCTTTGAAAAGAAAAACATAGTTATTAACGACAATCTGGAAGATATCCCCGATGAAGAAATCACCCTTGTTGTGGATAAGGGATTGATATCGCAAGTTTTCGATAATATTTTTTCGAATGCAGCCAAGTATGCTAAGGAAGTAGAGAACGAAACCGGAACTCGGGTCAAGTTCATTGCCTACAATCGGAGAATTCTAAAAAACTACTTTGGGGAAGGGACCCATGGGGTCAGGTTCAGTTTCTTCACCACCGGCCAGCCGCTTTCTGAAAGTGATGTGAAGAACCTGTTCGAAGAAGGATTCCGGTCATCGATGGTGGGATCGGAACAGGGTACCGGTCACGGTCTCCATTTTGTCCGCAGCGTCGTGGAGATCCATGGAGGTCAAGTGGGCTGTGTTCCGCAACGTTATGGCAACGAGTTTTACTTCACTCTGCCGGTGAAAGAAGCGGTGGAATGGGCGGCGAACAAGTAGTAGCGAGGCATTCAAACGCGTGGTTGCCAGGTCGAGCGGTGGGCCGGCTGAGGTGAACGGCTTCAGGGAAAAAGGATGTTCGTTCATCTCAGGTCCTGGATAATGGCGCCAATGGCTGCTGCCTGGGATTCGATGCTTTCGGTCAGCTTGAACTGCACCAGCGCTCGAGCCAGGTTATGTTGCGGGTATTTCACCTTGAAATAGACATCGCCTGCCAAATAATCGGTCAAAAACCTCAGCCCCAGTTCGAATGCGATCAACCGGATGGCGTCAGCCAGATAGGCGTAATCGTTGCCAGTGAGAAAGCAGCTGGCCAGCGAGAGGTAGCCCTGCAGGATGGCTTGGCAAAGGTCGAGTTCGAATCGAACCGTCTCCCACCGCTGGGTATCTTCTCCCAGGAGATTGCAGCAGGAACGCAGGCAATCGCCGATATCATAATGAACCAGGCCGGGCTTGACGGTGTCCAGGTCAATCAGGCTGACGGCCTGCCGGGTGACGGTGTCGATCATGACGTTGTTGACTTTGGGATCGCCGTGAATCGGGCGTAGGCGCAGTCGACCCTGCGATTTGGCCTCTTCAAGGATCTGGGCCCAGGCCCGGCGCTTCAGCACAAACTGCAGTCCATAATCCACTTCGGAGGATCGGGCTGCACGGTGTTTCGCCAGCACCTCGTCAAAGTGGCTCAGGTAGCACGGTGTGATGTGGAACCCGGGGAGGGTGTCGGCCAGTTGGACAGTGGGCAGGTCGCTGATGAGACTGTGGAAAAGACCCAGCGCCATACCGATTTCTTTAGCGTGTTCAACACCTTGAATGGTATCGAAGGTCTGGGCAGTGTCAATGAAACTGATGGCACGCCAGAATGACCCTCCGGGGTCAATCCAGAGGTCCCGGGCATCCTCGGTCGGGAACACGCGCGGTGTCTCCCAGCGGCGGCCGTCGCTTACCGGAGCCCGCTCCAGGCGCCGTTGAACATGCTCGCTCACGGTGCGGATGTTGCCCATGACCAGTTCTGGTTGCCGAAAAACCTGGGTGTTGATGCGTTGCAGGATAAAGTGCTTCTCTGCGTGGGTATCCAGGGTAACGCGAAAGGTGTCATGGACATTGCCATTGCCAAATTCCTGGATGTCCGTGACTCTGTTGCTGGATTTGAATTGGTCGGCCGCGGCAATCAGGTGTTCCACGCTTTTGCCTCTATTGTTGCGTCTCTTTCAGCGGCGCTGAATCGAATCGGCGGCCTGGTGCAAGATCCTTGTTTCGACCCAGCTTGAGGATCATCAACTCCGCAGCAATGGCGAGCCGGTGGCAGGGGCAACCAGATCCCGTCGCCGTCTGGTCAAATCCCGTTACGCTCAGTCACCATCAGCAGCCATCTGGCGATCGATCAGCCCGGCAATCAGCGACTCGTATTCGATGCCCACGAATACGCGATAAGCGTAGAGTTCCGTTTTGATGGTCTGCCAGTACTGCTCCAGATCCTCTCGGGAACGGACGGCATGAAATGGCCTGGGACAGCCGGTCCAGGTATTCGTCGCGCAAAGCGTTGCTTTTGGCTTCCAGGATTTCTTCCAGCAGCAGTCTTTGTTCTTCGGTAAAACCTGCCAGGGAGGTATTTTCCTGCAATTCCGCGCGAATCACCTGCAACCCAGCAAAATCCGTTACCTTTCCCAGTCTTTCCTGCAACCGTTTGAGGAAATGATCATTGATCCTCTTGCGCTGCTTTTTGAAGGCCTTCTGCAGGCGTTTTTCATAGTCATGGGCGTAGTAGGGCAGCTTCTGCAGTTCCTGAGTCATGACCTGGTAGTGTTTCAGCAGCGCTTCGTGGGTCCAGAGGTGTTCCAGGTATTCGATCATGGAGTCCAATTCCACCGGATATTTGAAACTCACCTGAGTGGCCTGCTCCACCTTGCTGGCCTGGAACACGATACCGGCGCTGTCATCGCCGATGATGCGCTGTAACTCCGGATCAAAAAGGTTGTCGGGCGAAGGCAGGTCCCGGAGCATGCTCTGCAGGTCGGCCTGGCGGTGGACGATGTGCTGACTGAGGCTGCGGAAGCTCACCAGGCCGCCGCGAGTCTCGGAGCCGTACTGACGGTGGAAGGCCTGGAAGCCGAACAGCAGAAGCTTGAGGCTTTCTTCCACCGTCAGAAAGCGGGTCAGGGGATAAAAATCATAGACCCGCATCCTGCCGCCCAAATGGTCCAGGCAATAGAGCAGGTAGCGGCGGACCTCCGCAGATAGCGATGCCACCGCCTGCAGAATTTTGAGGCCTTGGTTGAGCTGTCTTTCGAAGCCAGCCGGGCCGAGGCTTTTGAGTTTCTTCTTGTGATAGATAAAGGCCACCGGAATCTTCAGCTGGGCCATCTGCAGGTCCTGGTAATCCACTCGATGGGCGTTCATCAAGCGCAGCAAGCGTTCGAACGCGGCCATCTGTCGCCCGCGCCACAGGGCTTTGTCATCGTCTTCCGGTGCCACTGCCGCTACGCCATCCGGATCCTGCTCGGTGACAATACTGATCAGTCCCTGCCCGGTTTCGCCGAGGTCGTCAGCCAGGATAGCCTGGCCTTTGTCGCGTAGGACCTCACGCAACCAGCTGGTCCAATCGCTGTCGGATTTGATGATCTCCAGAGCCCGGGATCGAATGAACAAGAACGAGTCCAGCAGGTCCGCCGCCAGCAGCCCTTCTTCCACCGCCGCCGCCGCCAGGATGGCGTGCAGCACAAAGGCATCCAGCAGTCGTTCGTCGCCATCCGCCGTGATGTTTTCCAGAATGGTGAACGGTTCTTCACCCTGGATCACATGGCCGATCAGGCCGTGGTGACGAACCAGCTGCAGCACCAGTTGCTGGACCCGGGGGTCGGGATAGTACCTGGCCAACACGCTGGATCGTTCCAGCACGGCGGCGCCCTGCTCGGCATGCTTTTGAAAGCGTTCAACGGCGGACAGATCCCGGGAGTACTTCTCGACCTTGCCGATGTCCTGAAACAGCAGCGCCAGCATAAACACCTGGTAAAGCATGGGCCATTGCTGAATGCGGTCTACCAGGTTTTCGAGCATTTCCATCTGAGCATGACTGGCCCCGATGCTTTCTTCAGCCAGGGCACCGAATTCCTGTTTGGCCAACTGATAGAGCAGGTTGCTGTCCTGGAAAGAACTTCGGTCTTTGGTGATGAGGGCCTGAAATTTCTGCAGACAACGCATGACGTAGGCGCCAAGCGATTGCTTCTGCCGGGTGGGCCAGATTTCCACCAGGTTCCCGAACGCATGGAATTCCGGCAAGACAAACCCCAAGATTTTCGGGCAATGAGCTGCCAGGGCACTGATCGCGTCGTGGATCTCTTCGGGAATGAAAATCTGCGAGAGGAAAACCTGGCGGAGCTTGTCTTCCAAGTGTTGGAGGGTCCGGTTTTTCACGATCAGATCGTCGCCGGTAGCGCAAACCAGGATGCAGCCTTTCTGCTGCAGATACTGATGGAAACTCTCCAATTCGGTAAACAAACGTTCCATGTCCTGCAGGTTCTTAAGCGAAATCCCTCGGAATTTCTGGCTTTCCAGGTGGCTCAGGAGCACTTCCAGTTGCTGCAGGTTCTCATCGAAGTCCACGAAGGACACATCGATGGCGCGGGTTTCGGTGTTGTTGGAGAGGCGCAGCCCGGTGTCGAACAAAAAGGCGTGGTCGCTTTCTGCCAGGGCCTGCCGGAGTTCCTCAAAGAATCCCGCCTGCAGCCGTTCCACCGGAATGCGCAGGAGTGCTTGGCGGATCTTGTCGATACGCAGTTCCGTCCGGTCGTGCGGGACCCGCGACAACAGCGGGTTGAAGTTGATGATGTGGCGTTCCGCCACGGTCACCGTGATCCACAGGAGCACAAAGCCAGCCTCGGGGCCCAACTGGGGAAAAAGGTGGCCGGTTCCGTGGAATTCACTGTTGAGGAACTGGCGGAAAAAAAAGGATTGGCGCGAGATGGGATCTCCCATGAACTGTTGCTGGAACTCCTCGGCAACCTGGCTAAGGGCTAGCACGGCTTCCAGCTTCTTGAGCTTCTCCTGGTCATAGTCGCAGAGCACTTCCCGCTGGTGCGGCCCCTTGCTCTGCAATTCCTGCCATTTGTCCAGGAATTCAAACAGGTTGAAAAACTTCATCATCTCCCGCAGGGCCCGGTTGCGTACTCCCCCCAGGGCGCTGATGCGCAGGTCATGCAGTTTGTCCCAGGTCATGTGGGGATCGGTGGCCACCCGAATGGCATCATCGTAGAGCAGAAACAGCTCCCGTGCCTGCTCTCGGGTGAAGGTCTTGCCCAAAGCCGCCGCCACTTCCGCCATACTCATCAGGCGACAAACCCGCAACAGTTCGACCATGTCCCGATATTTGCCGGCGCTGCTCTTGTCGGTGATGGGTTTGAGCGTCTTTTCCGGCAATTTGCCAAAGGCGATGCGGCTCATGGTGGTGTGTCCCACCACCATCAGCAGCAACTCCTGAAGTTCCGCCGGGCCGAAGCCGTGCAGGGAGAGCTTGGGAAGGTTTTCCAGGACCGGGGTCAGGCGTCCGCTTCCCTGCTCCGGGTCAAGGGCTTCACAGATGCGTTCCAGCTTGGGGATTTGCTGCATCAGCCGAAGGATGGCGTGAAACCCGTCGTAGTGATGGTGGCGCGTCTCGAAGGGATTGCTCAGGCGGTTGCGCTCCAGTTCCGGCAGGGTGGCAAAGCTGCGTCTCACGAATCTGGCTGAGGGCCTGCAGTACGTCCAGGACATAGCGGAAGCTGTTGCGGTATTCCGCCACCAGGGGCAGGGTGCAGCCCATCATCCCGGAATTGCGCGCCTGCTGTTCGAGCATCGGCAGCGTCATCGCCGGCTGACGCGGTTTGCCGAGGTAAAAAAGCAGGTTGGCCGGGACCTCCTGATCCATTTCCAACCGTTCCTGCCAATAACGGCGATGACCCTCCGGTCCTTTGCGAAACAAGCCCTGGGCCGAGAAATAGATGGCCAGGGTCTTCTCCAGGTGGGTCTGCAAATTCTTCACATAGGGCTGCCGAGGCCGGATGTTGAGAAACGGAAGCGCCGCCACCTGCTCCAGGCTCATCTCCTCCACCTTGTGCTGGTTGAGCAGGCGCTTCACATGGCCTTCGGCAAACGGGAAGTGGTTCAGGTAAGTGTACAGGTCACACAGGTGGACCCGGTGATCGGAGCGCTCCGCCTGGTATTCCTGCCGGGTCTTGAAGACATGGGTGAAGAGCAAGAAACCGCTTCAGCTCCACATCGGATTTGAAAAGCACGCGGCACAATTGATCAGAATCCGGACAGGGAGCGTTGGCGGCCAGGATGAAACAACCGTTTTCCTCAAGGATATCGTGAATTTTCCCCAGCAGGTAGGAAGCGTAGTTCTTCAATTGCTGGCGGTTCACCGCTCTCGCTTGGGGAAGAGCCTCCGGCAGTGGCTGTTCCAGCAGATAGGCGAAGGGGTCCTTGGGCAGGATGATCACATCCAGAGGCGTTCGCCACGTGCGCAGTTTGGCCAGGGTGTCGAAAAGGAAGATGCGATGGCTGGAAAAACGGGCGGTCAATTCATGGACCATAAGATCGTTGGCGGCGGTCATGAGGCCAATATCGAGGCGCTCGACGCGGGCTTCGAGGATATGCTGGATGACGAAACGCTCGACTTCGTCGGCCTTGGTTTTGACATCCTGGATAGAATGGGCCACCAGATTGAGTGGAATCAGGTAGTATGGGACACCGGTAGTCGTGTAGCGGATAAGCAGCCCCAGCTTGTGGTATATGGTGTTGAGCTGCCGGGCATGGCGACGCAGTTCCGCCATGCTCTGAAAATCGATGCTTTCCAGGAAATCCAGATCGGCCCTGCTGAGTGCGCCCTGTTCGATCAGGCCAAGCCCATAGGCATTGCCGCCGGAACGGCTGGGAAGGAAGGTCGGATGGTCATGGGCGGCGAAAGTCCCTACCGGCACATCCTGGGGAGCGATTCCCAGCCGAGTGTAGTCCTCGGGCTTGATGGCTCGGAAGAAGGCTTCAGGATTGTCAAGCTCCCGCGGCATCCAAGCTTTTTGCCGTTCCGCCATACTTCCTCCCCGCCGGATAGCACCTCAAGGCTTTGCATCGTTCCCCGAATACCGTATATAGTGGATTGACCTGAAAGCATCCATATCATTTTCTGAAAAGTTAAGCAAATCCGCGGCCGAACGACTGGTCTGTGAGATGGGAAGGAAAGCGGTGGACAGCCGGAATTCTACCAGCAGTGGCGGCAAAGGTGAGGGGCCAGGCGGCATTCCCGCCGCGATGGGCAGTGCCCTCTTCTGGGCGCGCCTCGGTTGGGCAGGGCTTAGCCCCGTGGGGCCGGGCACCGTGGCCACCGCACTGGCAGGGATTCCCTGCGCCTGGCTGCTGGCCGCACTGCCGGAGCCTGTCGGCATGGGCGTACTGGCCCTGGTGTTTTTCGCAGCCTGTTTGGTTTCGACCCGGGCGGCTGCTGTGCTGGGTCGGAAAGACCCGAGCGAAGTGGTCATCGACGAACTGGTCGGCTATCTGGTGACCATGGTGGGCCTGCCCATGACCCTCAAATCCGTTTGCGTGGGTTTTATCGCTTTTCGGCTCTTCGATATCTGGAAACCATGGCCGGTCCGATGCTTTGACAAGCAGCTCGAAGGCGGTCTGGGGATCGTCATGGATGACGTAGCGGCCGGCTGCTATGCCCACGCTGTGGTTTGGGTGATGCTGGCGCTTTGGCCGTGACCGGCGCCCGGGGGCTGGAGTTGGGTCCGCATAGGTCGCGTTGACACCGGCGGAAGAGGCGGATAAGATATCGTAAGTTGGGGATTCTTGCCGTGTTCCATCGGCCGTTCGTGGTGCCCATGCGAAAAGGATTATCAGATGAAAGCTGGGGAAGACAGCAATGACGGTGCTCATCGGGGTCTTCGTGACCACCGTGGTTTCACCCTCATTGAACTGCTGATCGTTATGATCTTGTTGGGCCTGCTGGCAGCTCTGGTGGCGCCCAAGTTGTTTCAAAAGGTGGGGAGTTCCAAACAGAAAGTGGGCAAAGCCCAGATCGCTCTGATCGGATCGGCGCTCGATACCTTCCGCCTGGATACCGGGCGTTACCCAAAGCGGGAGGAGGGTCTGGAAGCGCTCCGTAGGAACCCCGGGGCCGAAGGCTGGGATGGTCCCTATCTCCCCAAAGAGATCCCCGTGGACCCATGGAACCGGGCCTATGTCTATGTTTCTCCCGGGCAACACGGCGATTACGATCTCTATTCCTACGGTGCTGACGGGCAAGAAGGCGGCGATGGCGAAAACGCCGACGTCCGCAGCTGGGAATGACGTGGCGCACGGCCTCACCGGACCGACTCGGTCCGCACCCCACTTGGTGATAGCCTATGGATGCAATGCCTGGAGTTGGTGCCCAGTTACAGAAATCGGCGTGCTTTTGGCGCTTGTCACCCCGGGGAGGCAGGGAGCCCGAAGCTCTCGCCACGGCGGGTCCTGCGGCCTCACCGTACTGGTCTTGCTGGCGGTTTTCTGGGGTGGCTTTGCCGCTCCAGCTGCAGCCGCTGAACGGCCCTTGATGGTGGAAAAAAACCTCTTTTCCGCGGAACGCAAGGCCGATGAGTCGAAACCTGACGCTCCCGCAGCTGAGGCGCCGAAACTTCCCAAGGGGGCCATTCAGCTGGATGGTGTATTCATCCATGATGACGTCAGGAAGGCCATCCTCCGAGTCAACCCGAGTCTGTTCAAACCGCCCAGGAAGAAGGTCGACCCCTTTGTCTCGGTGGGGGAAAACGAACAGGTCGGGGATTATCGCGTGGTCAAGATCGAACCTCGCAGCATTACCCTGGAACAACGCGGAACGAGTTTCGTGATACCCCTGTTCATGCCGGGCAAAGTGTCGCCTCCGCCGCCCAAGGTCGCGTCAGCTCCTTCCGCTCCACCCCGGGCGGTTCCGCCAGGACCACCCGCGCAGCAGCCGCCCGCCCGCCCGGTATCGCCCAGCCAGCCACCAGGAATTCCAACTGCTCCGGGAGAACAGCTCCTGCCTCAAGGCCAAGGTGGCCCTGGGGCCGAAGGAATACCCCTGCCACCCGGATACGTCACGCCCCCACCCAGGCCGCAGCCTCCGATGGAAGCGCCCAGCCCCGATGAGGAAATGGATGATAGCAATGAACCATAGTCTCTGGTGGGTATCATTGGGTGGCCATTCGCCATGCGCATCTGTCTGACCGGTGGCATCGCCAGTGGCAAAAGCACGGTGGCCAGGATGTTCTCTGACCTGGGCGCCATCATCATTGATGCCGATCAGGCGGCGCGCCAGGCGGTCACGCCGGGTTCGTCGGGCTGGAACCAGTTGCGGGAACTGCTCGGCGATGATTATTTCCACACCGATGGTGAACTCGATCGGCGCCGGTTGCGCCGACGCATCATTGCCGATGATACCTGTCGGCTTAAGGTCAATTCGATTCTCCATCCCGCCATCATGGCGGCCATGGACACTCAGCACCAACACTGGCGCAAACACCGCCCGGAAATCCCCGTAATCCTGGACATACCGCTCCTGTTTGAATCTAAGCTGGCTCAGCGTTGCGACACCATTTTGCTGGTTTACCTGCCCCCGGAACTGCAAGTTCAAAGGCTTATGGCCAGAGACGGAGTTTCCCGGGAAGAAGCCGAACGCAGCCTCACCATGCAGCTTCCCATCGAAGACAAAAGACAATGGGCCGACGTCATCATCGACAACAGCAAAACTCTGGAGGAAACCCAAAGGCAGGTGCAAGAGGTGTGGGCTGACCTGCTGGTGAAGTGCCAGCCTTGAAAACATGGTGGGCGGGATTGAACATCAACCACGAAGACTGCGAACGCCACGAACATCGTCCCGCCCTGCCCTACTTGCTGGACCCATGACTTGGTATGATATATTATCATACTTGAGGTGCCTAATGGCTACAGAAAAGATCGCAATCACAATGGATGAGAGCACACTGCTCCGGCTTGATCGGCTGGTGAAAGATCGCGTGTTCCCAAACCGAAGTAAAGCCATTCAGGATGCGGTGGAGGAAAAGCTAAAGAAACTGGAACGAAACCGCCTTGCCAGGGAATGTGCAAGGCTCGATCCGGTTGTTGAGAAGGCTATGGCAGAAGAGGGTATGGGTGAGGAGTTGGAACAGTGGCCAGAATACTGAGAGGGGAGATTCGCTGGGCTGATCTGAATCCAGTAAAAGGAAGGGAGCAAGCTGGCCTACGCCCTGTTGTGATTCTCAGTCAAGATGTTTTTAATGAGCGGTCAGGAACAGTAATCGCTATGGCCATGACCAGCCAGTCTCAGCGTGCCGGATTTCCACTGACTTCTTTAAACTCGATTCAAAAGACCTACCTAAAAGCTCATGGGTAAAAATCAGCCAGCCATCCGTTACCCTCTTAACGAGGACGAATCGGCCAAAAAATGCGCACAGCATCACTCGGAAGAACTGGACCAAATCATTGAAGGCCTAAACGAGATCATCGGAACGCTGACTCCAATGGATCCAGGCAACGCACGGGGAGCGCCTTTGAGTCTTCCGGCCATAGCTCCTTGGCCGCGCGGTTGCTCGCCGATAGTTGCTATGTTTGTGTTGGGATTATGGGGCGGGTTTTGGCCCGCCCCTTCCGGTTTCATCTTCCTGCCGACAGGATCTCCTCGGCCTGTCTTCGTGCCTTTTCGAAGGGGTCCAGCGCGACCTCGGTCTCTTCCGTATCACCGACATCGCCGGTTAGTACGAAGTAGAGGGACTGCACCAGGAAGAACATCCACACTCCCAGGGCCCATACCACCATGGAGTGGGGGGCGAAGAACGCGACCAGAGCCGCTCCTCCCAGGCCCACCAGGACCTCCGCGCCAACCGCTTTCCACAGGGGCTTGCGGAAACACACGCCGCTTCTGACCCAGCCCAGGACGAGCACCAGGAGAAACAGGAAGTCGTGCCTGGACCTCAGCCAGAAGGTCGAGGCGAGCAGGATCGCCAGGGGGAATCCACACGCCAGCAGGCCGGCCCCGGCCCACCGGCACAGCACCAGAGAATACGCGGCCAGGAACAACCAGAGCGTAAGCCGGAAGGCCACCGGCCACGGAAGGAACAGGTTCAGGGTGGTGCTGACCGGGACGAACAGAAGCCCGAAGGCCAGCCCCATGACGATAGTCGTGCGAACGGGTTTGCCTGGCCGTTTCATTGTTCCATTCCTCCTTTCATAGCCTCCTTCCGGCGCATGAGTTCCAGCTCCACTTCGGCCTCCGCCGGCTCGGCGCAGAGACCGTGGGGAATAGTGCCGGCGATGGCCTCCTCCCATTGCTGCCGCTCGGCCCGGCGCATGTGCTCCGCGGCCTTCAGCCGGAGTTGCTCGTGGAGGAGCCGTTGCTCATCCAGGGCGGTCCGAAACTGGGCGATGTCCCGATCCAGGGCCTGGACGTGGCGCCCCAGTTCATCCCGATGGTGGGCCAAGGGTTTGAGCTTCCGAATGAGAGTACGGGCGATGTCGTCTTTCTCCTTGGCGATGGCCAGGCTCAGATCCTGCTCCAGAGCCTCGTACTCCCGGGAACGCTTCTCCCTCTCCCGTTCGGTCTCATCACGCGAGGCCAGCATACTGGCCAGCCGCGCCTCCTTCCTGTCCAGTTCCTCCTGCATGTCCCGAAGGTGCTGTTTGAGGAGGAGACCTTTGTCCTCCATCTGATCCATCACACCGTGGATATCGGCCTTACAGAGCCTAACAAAGCGAGTCATGATGCCCATTTTGCACTCCTTGTTCCGCCTAGCGGTTTCATCAATTCTTCGACCTTCTTCCCTGATACCCCTCATACTGCAGGCTCTTGGCGTTGGCCTTCTGCTTCTCGGCCGCCACTGCGGGGGGGCCGGCAAAAGAATCCGCCACGGTCTGGCGTAGCGCTCCAACGTCTTTGTCCAGATTGTGGGTCACCGCCGCAGATCCAACCGCGGCGTTGGTCGCCTGCTGGCTTGCCGTGTACTCGTCGATCTGCTTCATGGCCTCCTCGCGCTTGCCTCCCTTGACCGCTGCCGCCACCCCCTCGCGCAGACGGTTGTAATCCTCCTTGACGACCTTCTCCTCCCACTCCGCCTTGTTGATGGAGGCCAGGGCATCACTCGCGTTGGGCACGCATGCCACGCGAAGAGGCGCTGCAGTGGACACGGTGTAGGGTTGGTCGCCGGAACGGTAGTGCACACTGATGGCGCCGATGTCCCAGGTTCGCTCTTCGCTCGTGGGGATTCGCAGGGTGAGAAAGAGCTTGCGGGATTGGCCGGAAAGCAGGTCTCCGGGTCGGAACACGGCGTGTCCGTCTTTGACCTCGATGGGGTAACCGGCGGCGTGCACCAGGGCCATGCCGGGAGACAGAGGCACGTGGACTTCGACGGAGGAGGCAACCACGGTCTTGGAGTCGCGAAACTCCCGGTCAAACACCTGGGCGAAGGCCGCTGCGCTCTCCATGAAGTAGTAATTGCCGGTTCCTTTGTCCGCGATGTGTGGTCATGAGGTGCTCGTTGAAGTCGAGCCCCACCCCGATGGTACTCACGGCGAAACCTCTTTCGGGTGCGACCGATGCCATGGTCCCCAGAGCCGAGGGATCCGTGACCCCCCGATTGGCGAGCCCGTCGGAAATGAGGATCAGACGCGAGATGCGCCCGCTGCTCGGCGATTCCGTGAGCAGATGAATCCCCTCCTGGAGACCTGCACCCAGGTTGGTGGCGCCGTTCGGCTGGATTCCCTGAACCATTCCTTCCAGCATCGCTCGGTTGGCCGGTGTCATGGCAAGGAGTCCGCTGTGCCTCTGCACCTGATCCGAATACGAGACCAGAGCGAAGCGATCTGCCTCCGAAAGCCGAGACAGGAGCCCCAGGATGGCCTGCCTGGCGTTGGTGATTTTGCCCGCCTCGGCCATGGAGCCGCTGCGGTCCAGCACCACCACCATATCCACCTGTCGATGGCCCTCAACAGCCTGGTCCGGAGTGTGGTCAGCGCCGAGCGTGAGAGCGAGGGTCACGGTTCCATCCCCGCCCATGTGGACTTTGTCCTGAACCATGTGGCCCGACAGACTCACGACACCCGTCTTGGTGAGGGGTGCCTCGGGCGGTTTGGGTCCCGGCCCGGCGGGCCACCGTCCCTCATTGCTGGTGTACGCCATTGCCCAACACGTGAGGGCGAGAAGCCCTCCCACCAGCGCCAGTGTCTTTCGATAGCTCTTTTTCATGATCTTCCTCCTTTTTCTTCGAGATCGGCGACCTGCCGTCTCACGTACCTGAGTATTGGAGGGCCGAAAACAAAAGACAATTCAAAGAATTGCAAAACCGGGGAGCCCAACCGTTTGCACAACTTTTGCGCTGGCAATGCGAATTGCCTGGTATAATGCGGACGAGAACGGAGATGGCAGCGATGCCAGGAGCTTGTCCGAGAATGCCTTCTGGACGTCATTCCGGCGGAAGCCCGTAGGCGTCAAGTAAGGGGAAATGCCTGTGAATGTGAGGGCTTGCCAGTACTTAGCCCGTCACCCCCGCGAAGGCGGGGGTCCAGTGAACCCAGAAAAATACTGGATTCCCGCCAAAAACATGCGGGAATGACGATCTGACGCTTTGATGGTGGGTTATGGCCTCATGGAGGATAGGTCCGACGAGATGACGGCATCCAACCGAAAACCCATGGTCAGTGTGCTCGTGGTGGAGGACGATCCGGCCATCCTCCTGGGGCTTCTCGATGTATTCGTGTTTCACGGCTACCAGGCCCAGGGCGCGGAGGACGGGGCCGAGGGTCTGAGGAGATCCATGGATAGTTGCTACGACCTCATCATCCTCGACGTGATGCTCCCTAACGTGGACGGACTCACCATCTGCCGAGAAGTGCGCAAGGCAAAACCCCAGCAGGCTATCATCATGCTCACGGCCAAAGGCAGCGAGGGGGATATCGTGGAGGGCTTCAAGGCCGGCGCGGACGACTATGTGAGCAAGCCCTTCTCTCTCAGGGAACTGATGGTGAGGGTGGAGGCGGTGCTCAGACGCGCCGGAAAGATCGTGGGCGATGAGCAGGTCACGGTGGCCGGGATCCACTTTGACGGCAGGAACCTCCTGGCTTCGTTCCAGGGCCGTAGCGCGGAGCTCACCCGCCGCGAGATGGACATCGTTGTGTACCTGCACCGCCATCGCGACCGCATCGTGTCCAAGAAGGAGCTTCTCAAGGAGGTATGGGGTTACGCGGACCCCGATGTGGAAACCCGCACCGTGGATATCCACATCCTCAAGCTCCGCAAGAAGATCCACGCCCTGAATCCCGGGAGCGCCCTCGTTCCCACGGTGCGGGGCGAGGGGTACCGTCTGGAGCCGTTGCCATGAAGCGCCTGCGAGTGCTCATCCTGGTGTTCGTCATGGCTCTGGCTGTGCCTTTGGGGTATCTGGTCTTTCGGACCCACCGCAGCCTGGAGCAGGAGGAGACGGCGGAACTTCGCTTTTTCGCCAACACCCTTTTCGATCAGATGGAGCAAGAGTTGGCGGCGCTGGTGCAGCGGGAAGAGCGCCGCCCGGTGGACGAATATCTACCCTCTTCGGCCCCTGTGGGTAGCGGATTGGGGGAGGCGCCTCGTTCGCCCTTGGCCCAGGCTGCGGCCGAGCCGTATATCCTGGGCTATCTCCAGAACAACCCGGACGGCTCCTTCAGCACTCCTTTGGCGGAGGGCGGAGGCGCGGTTGCGCAGGATCAGGCCGCTGTGGTGGGACGCCTGCAGGATGTGAATCGAATATTCAACACCAAGCGCACCATGCAGCCGGAGAGCTCGGATCGCCAGGCTGTGGAGACGGTTCAGAAGAAGACCGGAACAGAACCGAAGGATGGTGCAGTCAAGAAGGAGGACGTAGCGGCCAAAAAGGCGGAGGGGGCGGGTTTTGCCGATAAATATCTAGATGTTTCCCGATCGGCCAAGCAAAAGGCTTACCTGGGTCAGGCGGAGAAGCGGGTGGAGCAGATCTCTCCCCAGCAGGCCATGAACCTGGCCCAACGAGACGAGCAGCAGCAAGCCGGTGGGGAGAGAACGAAGACGGCGGCCCTCGCCGAACGTCAGACGGCATCGGGCGGCAAGGCGGATGCGCTCGATGCCGCAATGCCGTCGACGCCATCAGCGCCGGCCGTGGCCTCCGTGGTCCCGCCGCGTTCGACTTTGCCTCAACCAGCCATGCCGCTCTCGGCTGAGGATGGGCTGCGAGTGGAAGTGGACCCCCTGCAGTCGGTCCATATCGATAACGGTCAAGTCCTGTTATTTCGCCGCATCGTAATCGGCAACCAGGTGTATCGACAGGGGATGGTGATCCGGGTGGGGGATCTCCTCAAGCAGCTCAAGAACACGCATTTCACCGGCCAGCCCATGGCCCGCTTCACCAGCCTGACCCTGACCTCCGTGAACGGTGGGCGGGAGACCGCGCGCGTCCAGGAGGGGCCGCCGGTCACCCACCCGCGCTTCTCGCTGGAGCGGAGCTTTCCTCGTCCCTTCTCATTTGTGCGGGCAACGCTCACCTGTGAAGAGATCCCGCGCTCGCCAGGGCCGCGCAACGCTCCACGTGATGGTGGCGGTGCTGGCCGCGGTGATTCTTTTGGGGCTCCTTGCCATCTACCACAGCGCCCGGGTGGTGACGGACCTCTCGGAGCGCCGAAGCGGTTTTGTCTCCTCGGTGACCCACGAACTCAAGACCCCGCTCACCAACATCCGCATGTACATCGAGATGCTGGAGCACGGCATCGCCTCCGACCCGGAGCGGGAGATGGAGTATTACCGCATCCTGGGCTCGGAGAGCGCGCGTCTCTCCAGACTCATCAACAACGTGCTGGAGTTTTCCAAGCTGGAGAAGAGGCAGCGCCAACTCGACCTTCGCGAGGGGATCACTGGAGGAGGTTTTCGCCGAAGTGCGCGATGCCATGCAGGAGCGGCTCCGCCAGGAAGGGTTCACGCTCACCGTGGAAAACCTTCTGGATCGCCCCTTCCGGTACGACCGGGAGGTGATGGTTCAGGTGCTCATCAACCTGATCGACAACGGCGTCAAGTTCGGCAAGGGCGCCCCGCGGCGGGAGATCTCGGTGCGTGTGCGGCCCGAGGGGGACCGGGTGGTGATCCGGGTGTCCGACACCGGGCCAGGCATCCCACGCCACGCGCTCAAAAAGATCTTCGACGACTTCTATCGGGTGGACAACGATCTCACCCGCACCACCAAAGGAACGGGAATCGGCCTTGCCCTGGTGAAGCGCTTCGTGGAAGCCATGGGGGGACGCGTCTCGGCAGCCAACAACGACGGCCCCGGCTGCACCATCACCATATCGCTTCCAGAGTAATCCCCGATGTTCACCCAATCTTAGCCATTCCGTAACCAAACCGTAACAAGCCCCCATTACCATTCCTCCTAAGTTTGAAGTGAATACGCGGATGTGTCCCGGTGGGACTTGCAGCGTGCTGCTACAGCATCACAATTAACATTCAACTCAACTGGAGGTTAGACAATGAAGAAAACATGTTTTGCCGCGCTGGCGTTGACACTCATGATCGGTTCTGCGACTTGGGTCTGGGCCGGAAATCTTCGCATCGATGGGTCCACCACCGTTCTTCCCATCACTCAAAAGGCGGCGGAAGCCTACATGAAGGAACATCCCGAGGTGTCCATATCAGTTTCCGGTGGTGGTTCGGGCAACGGCATCAAGGCAATCATTGATGGTACCACGGATATCGCCAATAGTTCGCGATTCATCAAGGACGGGGAAGTCAAACAGGCGGTGGAGAAAGGTTCCTACCCGGTGCCCTTTGCCGTCGCCTACGACTGCATTGTGCCCGTCGTTCACCCCAGCAACCCAATCAAAAACCTCAAAGTCGACCAGCTCCGGGCCATTTACAAGGGCGAAATCGACAACTGGAAGGCAGTGGGTGGGCCTGACTTGAAGATCGTGGTCGTTTCCCGCGACACTTCTTCGGGAACCTATGAAGTCTGGGAAGAGAAGGTCATGAACAAGGAACGGGTCTCGCCCGCGGCGCTGCTCCAGGCCTCCAGCGGGGCGGTGGCTCAGAACATTGCCAGCAACAAGTTCGCCATCGGCTATCTGGGTATCGGCTACCTCAATGACAAAGTCAAAGCCCTACTGGTCAACGATATCCCGGGCAACGAGGAAACCACCTTGAACGGTACTTTCCCGATTGCTCGGCCGCTGTTCATGTTCACTCGGGGCTGGCCCACCGGCGATGCTTTGAATTTCGTAAACTACATGCTGCATCCGCAGAAGGGCCAGAAGTCGGTCAAAGATGCCGGTTTTGTGCGAATGTACTAATCATCCTGGTGAGCCTGGCCATCGTTGTCGAACCCGGCTAAGGCGAGCTTTGTACACGTCCACAGAATAAAGTGACCAACAAACGAACCGTCGCCCCGGCGAATTCTGCCTGCGGCAGGACGGGATTCCGGCCCTTGCGTGAGAGCCTCAAGTCCGCTACCCCCGCATGTCTTTAGCGGGGGTAGCGGGGGTCTCAAATCCCGCCGGAGCGGCACTGGATTCCCGCCAGGAGCATGCGGGAATGACGATAAGAGGTGTGAGAAAATGCGAGTAACATCAACCCACTTCCCTCCAACCAGGGGAGTGGAGCATGCCTGCTTTCCGGATGAGCATTAGTTAATTGTCTGGAGCTGCATTTAGGAGTCGCCCCAAAAGTAAGTATGCCATTTCGCCGTGATTTTTGTGTCGCGTTTCATTGCATTCAACACGACCTACTGTAGGTTGCGTTGAATGCAATGAAACGCAACGTCTGCCATGGTTATTTCTGGTCAGTCCCTTAGCCGGTGGAACTCTGAGTAGCCAACTTTGAGCTGATGGCGACAGTGTTTTCGGATGGCAGGGTCATCTCGATTCATTGGTGATGTTGACCTGGGGTGGCAGTGGGAACTGCTCAATCTGGGGCTGGGCCTGAAGGGGTGCGTTATGATTACCAGGCGGAACAACAGGGAGCGCCTTATTCGCTCACTGTTTTTGGTTACGGCGTTGGCATCCATCGGGGTTCTGACCATGATCATGCTGTTTCTGTTTGTTGAGGGACTTCCCATCCTGCAGCAGCTGTCCATGGTCAAGTTCCTTTTGGGACGGCTATGGTACCCGACCTCGACTCCGCCGGATTTCGGCATTTTCCCATTGCTGATGGCTTCGGTGGCAGTGACGTTTTTCTCGGCGCTCCTGTCTGTCCCACTCGGGGTAATGACGGCGGTCTATTTGGCGGAGATTGCCTCGCGGCGCGTGCGGGAAGTGGTTAAACCGATGGTGGAACTGCTTGCGGCGCTGCCCTCGGTGGTGATCGGTTTCTTTGGCATGGTAGTGGTTGCACCTTTTCTGCAGGACACTTTCGATATCCCCACCGGCCTGAACCTTTTCAACGCTTCTCTGATGCTGGCTTTCATGTCGGTGCCGACCATCTGCAGCATTTCTGAAGATGCCATACACAGCGTACCGGTAGAGCTTAAGGAGGCTTCCCTGGCTCTTGGCGCTACCCATTGGGAAACGATTTTTCGGGTGATCGTTCCGGCTTCGCTTTCGGGAATTAGTACTGCCGTCATCCTGGGGATGTCGCGAGCCATCGGCGAAACCATGGTGGTGTTGATGGTCGCAGGGGGTGCCGCGATGGTGCCCAAATCCTTGTTCGATCCGGTGCGCCCGATGCCGGCCAGTATTGCCGCAGAGATGGCGGAGGCGCCTTTCCGCGGGGACCACTATCAAGCATTGTTCGCCATCGGCATTGTGCTCTTCCTGTTCACGCTCGGTTTCAATCTGGTTGCGGATCACATCGCTCACAAGCACAAACAGGTGGGCGCCGCGACTTTGTAGGAGAGGATTTTTGCCCATGAACATCGAAACCAATACGGTAACGCTGGGAGCAAACCCGCTGGTTGACACCAAAACGATTCTGGCTCAGAGGCACCGGCTGTTGTGGCGTCGGCGCCTGATGGAGAAAGTGATCTTTGGTTCCTTTCGGCTGGCGGCCGTGATCAACGGTCTGGCGCTGGTGATCATTGTCGCCTTCCTGGTCTATAATGGCTGGCGAGCCATCAATTGGACTTTTCTTACCCAGCCCCCCACCAATTCCATGACCCAGGGAGGAATACTTCCTTGTATCATCGGGACCTTCTGTCTGAGTTTCGGCGCCATGCTGGTGGCTTTTCCCCTCGGGGCTGGGTCCGCCATTTATCTTCATGAGTATGCGCGGCCTGGTCCAATGATGCGGGTGATTCGGTTGGGGATCAACAACCTGGCGGGGGTCCCGTCGGTGGTGTTCGGCCTCTTTGGGCTGGCGTTTTTCGTGATTTGGTGCAAGCTGGGAGTGAGTGTCCTGTCGGGCGCGCTGACACTAGCGGCCTTGATTCTTCCCGTGATCATCGGGACGGCCGAAGAGGCTCTGCGGTCGGTGCCCGCAGCTTACCGGGAAGCTTCCCTGGCGCTCGGTGCCACCAAATGGCAAACCATCTACCGGGTGGTCTTACCCGCCGCACTGCCGGGGATGCTCACCGGGGCCATCCTGGGTATCAGCCGCGCTGCCGGGGAAACGGCGGCCATCATGTTTACCGCCGCAGTGTTCTACAGTCCCCACCTGCCGTCTTCGATCTTCGACCAGGTGATGGCGCTCCCCTACCACATCTACGTCCTGGCCACCGCCGGGACCCAGATTGAACTCACCCGCCCGCTCCAATATGGCAGTGCCCTGGTACTTATCGTCATGGTGCTGGGGATGAACCTGCTGGCCATCCTCTATCGAGCCCGACTGCAACGGCGCTAGAGGAAAAAACGGCTTTCCATGGTCGCAGTCCTAACCGAAGCGGCCGGTGATGTAGTCTTCGGTCTGTTTGAATTTTGGTCGAGTGAACAGGGTCTCGGTTTGTGCCACTTCCACCAGTTTGCCCATAAAAAAGAACGCCGTGACGTCCGAGACGCGGGCCGCTTGCTGCATGTTGTGGGTCACAATGACGATGGTGTAGGTCCGCTTCAATTCATGGATCAGGTCTTCGATCTTCTGGGTGGCTATGGGATCCAGGGCCGAGGCTGGTTCGTCCATGAGGAGCACGTCCGGCTCCACCGCCAGGGCCCGGGCGATGCATAGACGCTGCTGTTGCCCGCCGGAGAGTCCGAGAGCGGATTTGTGCAGGCGATCCTGGACCTCATCCCACAAGGCCGACTGTTTCAAGCTGAACTCCACCCGTTCGGCGAGGAAGTTCTTGTCCTTGATGCCGTTGACGCGCAAGCCATAGGCCACATTTTCAAAAATGGTCTTGGGAAAAGGATTGGGTTTTTGAAACACCATCCCCACACGACGCCTCAATTCCACCACATCCACCGAAGGATCACAGATGTTTTGGCCTTCCAGGAGGATTTCGCCGCTCACACGGCTGTGGGGGATAAGATCGTTCATGCGGTTGAGGCATCGCAAGAAAGTGCTTTTGCCGCAACCGGAAGGCCCAATGAGGGCCGTCGCCTGCTTCTCGGGGAGATCCAGGGCAATGTCGTGCAGCGCCTGGAAAGCGCCGTAGTAAAAACAAAGGTTCTTTCGTGGTCATCTTCACTGGGTTGTCCATTCATTCGCCCTTGTGCTTAGATTCTATCGCGGCGCATGTCGACGGAGGATCAGCGCTGATGCGGAATGCGTATGATGGGTCGGGCTGCCATGGCAGTTCGTTGCATATGCCGGGAAAGTAGTCATGGCTCGCCGGATTCTTCTGGTAATGCGGCGGGCAAAGTGAACGAAAAAGTCGATCCTTTTCTCTCTCCTCCGGCGAAGCTTTCCACCCAGATACGCCCACCGTGGTTGCGGATGATATGACGGCAGATGGCCAATCCCAGGCCGGTGCTTCCAGAGGCCTTGTTGCGGTGTTTTTCGATTCGATAGAAGCGTTCGAAAATGCGGTGTTGTTCCTGTCGGGGTATCCCTGGACCGCGGTCATGCACGCTAAACGTTACCATATCCCCGGTTAGTTTTTGGGATACCGTCACCGGTTCCCCAGAAGGATTATAGCGTATGGCGTTTTCCAGCAGGTTTCGAAACACCTGTACCAGTTGATCGAAGTCGGCCCTCACTTTGAGGCCATCGGAGGGGAAGTCATGCTCCAGCCGCACCTGCTTGTCCTGAGCCAGCGGTGCGCACAGCTTCCAGGCGGCGTTGAGAGCATCCGAGGGGTCGACCGCGGATATCTTTGTGGGTTCTTGCTTGGCCTCCAGGCGAGCGAGTTCCAGCAGGTCATTGACGATCGTGGTCATGTGGTCGGCGTTTCTTACGATCACCTGAAGGAAGGAGCGCGTGGTTTCAGGGTCTTGTTCCCCGCCACTGAGAAGAGTCTCCCCATATCCTTTGACCGAGGACAGAGGGGTGCGCAATTCGTGTGAGACATTGGAAACAAAATCTTTCCGCACCCTTTCCAACCGCTTCAATTCGCTGATGTCGTGCAGCACTACGATGGCCCCCAGCCCTTCCTGCCGGTCCTGGACGCGGACGATGTTGACGTCATAGGCGCGCTCCCACTCCAGAGAGATTTGCAGGTTGTGGGGTTCACCCGAATCGGTATCGTCTCGGAGTATCCGCTCGCAGGCTTCCTGCAATTCGGGGCTCATGATCACTTCCAGAGGGCGGCGTCCTTCGATGCGAGCAACACTGGGAGCCATGCGGCGCAGCGCCTGATTGACAGCCTGGATCTTGCCGCGAGAATCCAGCAGCATCAAGCCTTCCTGCATACCATTGAGGATGGCTTCCAATTGTTGTTTCTGGGCGATGATGCTGTGAATGTGGGTCTGGGTGAGTTCCGCCATCCGGTTGAAGGAATCGGCAAGCGGTGAGAGTTCGCGGGACGAAAGGGTGCGGATCCTTTGACTGAAGTCCCCTTTGCCGAGCAATTCGGCGGCGTGCATCAGCGGGGCGATCGAACGCCGCAGTTGGCGCGTGAGGATATGGCTGAGCAAGGCGGTGGCCACCAGCATGAAAGCTATCAGGCCATAGAGGGCATGGCTTATCATGTCGATCTGTTCGCGGATCGAGGAAAACGGCAAGGCCAGGCGGATGACACCCGCAGGGATCGAGCCGGCGGGCTCGACGGCCTTGGCCACATAGAGCAGCTCTTTGTTGACCGTGCCGCTGTAGCGAATGCTGAAGCCCACTTCCTGACTGCGCGCGGCAATGATTTCAGGTCGGTTGGCGTGGTTTTCCATGTTGCCGAGATCGGCATAGGCAACCTGGGAATCGGCGACGACCTGTCCGCCCGTTGCCATGTGGGTGATGCGGATGTTGAGTTGCGCTCCCAGTTGGTTCAGCCATTGGTTGATACCGCTCCCCGTCTTTGAATCCCGGCTCCTGGGTTAGGAGCCAATGCACCAGGTGGAGTTGACGGACGGCTTTGCCGCGCTCTTCCTCAATGATGTCACGGCTCAGGTTGCGGAGGTAATACAGCGTAGGCAATCCCTGGGCCAGGACGATCACGATCCAGAAAGTGAGCAGCAACCGCGTTCTGAAAGACAGTCTCATAGTCTCCTATTCCCGGAACCGATAGCCAATGCCTCGTACCGTTTCCACCCGGTCGGCGCATTGACCAAGCTTCTGGCGCAGTCGCCGGACGTGAGTATCCACGGTGCGGGCGTAGCCTTCGAACTGATAGCCCCAGACCTTGTCCAGCAACTGATCCCGACTCTGTACCTTACCGCGGTTGCGGATCAGTTCCGCCAGCAACTTGAATTCGGTAGCGGTCAATTCGATGAGGTTTCCGTGGACCAGCACTCGATGCGCTTCAAAATTAACCTGCAACCCCTCTTCCTGCCAGATGGCCGGTTTTTCCGGCGATGCCGTGCGCCGCAAGATGGCGCGGATGCGTAACACCACTTCGCGCGGACTGAAGGGTTTCACCATATAATCATCGGCCCCCAGCTCCAGTCCGACAATCCGATCGACCTCTTCGCCCCGTGCGGTCAGCATGATCACCGGGATGGTGGCGGTGTCTTCGCCCCGTTTGAGTTCCCGGCACACGTCGAGCCCGTCCATTCCTGGCAGCATCAAGTCGAGAACAATGATGGTGGGGTGCTGCTGCCTGGCCAGTACTAGAGCTTCCAGGCCGTCCCCGGCGGTGTGCACCTCGAATCCGGCACCTCGAATAGTGAATGCCAGGAGCTCCAAAATGTCCCGGTCATCTTCCACCACCAAAACCGATCCTATCGCCATGTTCGCCTCTCCAGCAGTTAGGGAGATTCAAGTAGAACACCGGTATGTGACAATTTGATGAATCGATTGTTACAAAACGGTGACAAGCAAGCTCGCCCGAATATCCATCAACGGTTGCGGGAAAGACTTTATCACGACAGTATAAATTTGGGGCCTTGCCGCCCGCCCAAGGTAAGGAATATTTCTTCCATTTTGCTACCTCGTGATCTTGGGTGGCCCAGGCAACTCGCTGCCTGAGCCGAAGGACAAGAGGTGCTGTCATATTTTGTTCGCTATTCTGGTTCTCGATTCCGGGTTGTTCCTAAACGGGTTCTTGCCCGCGCCGTAAGGTGATCCGCACCACTTCCCCTTGGGAAAAATATCGTACCGGGATCCCGGATGTCCCGACGCCGGCGCTGGTATAGCCTTGCATGCCGTGGTAGTCCCAGCTTCCTTGCACGTAACGGCGGCCGGTGCGGCTGTGGGTGAAGATTGGGCCGATGGGGATGATCTGAATCTGGCCGGCATGGGTGTGGCCGCAGAGGTAAAACCGCGCGCCGAACTGCCGGGCTTCACGGTAAACTTCCGGGGAGTGGGAAAGAAATATGACAAAAGCCTCCTGAGGGATGTCTTCAAAGGCCTTCCCCAGATCATGACACTGGAAGTGATGGGGGTCGTCGATCCCGACGATCCAGATCCGCTGGCTATGGCGCTCGATGGCCACGGCATCATTGAGCAGCACCGTCACCCCTGCTTCGATGAGGCTTGGGGCCATTTCCAGGCAATCGTGATTGCCCAGCACCGAATAGACGCCATCGTGCACCCGCAACTTCGGCAGCAGGCGCATGAAACGAGCCATGGCTTCGTCATAGGGCCCGTAGGTTTCCATCCGCAAGTCGCCACCAATGAGGCAAACATCGGCGGGAAGGTCGGGCAGCATGTCTTCGAGCTTTTCCGTGAGGCCATCCATGCCGTCCAGGTGGAGGTCGGACATAAACAGGACGGTGTAGCCATCGAATGCTTCAGGAAGATCCGGGAAAAAAAAGCTAATCTCTCGTGCGGCTGATCTGGAGAGCATTTTGCCGGCCCTTTTCATAGAGCCCCAGGAGCCGAAAGGTACCTTTCATAATCAGGTTGTAGTAGATGACATCTTCGAGGTTGAGCCAGAGATGGAAGGGGATGAGAGATGGGGAGCAGCGGCGCAATTCCTTGAGGCGGACCCGGGAGCTGAGTGGCCGCGGGTAGTCTTTCTGTGGTTTTTCCAGGAGGATTTTTTTGAAGAACCATGACCCCAGGTAGGCGCCGATCATAAAGAGCGTGACCAGGACCACCACTTCGGCGGTGCTTAGAGGCTCATACCAGGCCAGGACGGCAAACGGCAACAAGCCTTCGAACAGCTGGTCGAATCCTGGGGCTACCGTGCCGCTGGGTTGGCGCAAGCGCCTTTTGAGGAAGCTGGACAGCAGGTCGCCGGCCATGCTCAAAACAGCGCATGCCAGACCCAGCCACCAGGGAAATCCCAGCAACAAGCCGGCGCCATAGCCCATGACCATGGCGCCGATCAGCCCTCGATCGGTCTTGTGGGTTCCAAACACAGGGTGGCCGTCGCGGCAGAGTCTTCCCCTGTCCAGCGGCCGGTTCCAACGGTTTTCAAACAAATGGGCCAGCAACGGTGGTGCGAAGTTGATCAGCCACAACAAGATCAGAATCTTTAATTGCAACAATCTCATGGTCGGTCCACTCGCGCTTGGGCAATTGTGAGAATTTCGGACAAGCTCCACAGGTGATCGATTCACCATTGGGCATGGTCGGTTTTCATCCGGCGAGCCTTTTCCATGGCCGTGGGAAAAGAGTTCCCTCTCATTTCATCACAATGGTGGGGAGAAGGCAAAAATCTTTTGGTCAGGCCGGCGTGCTGAACTTTGCCAGCTGATGCTAGTCCCGCCGGTTGCCATTGGGATTGCTTTTTGTGAAACTTTTTTCTAAACTTCATGTTGCTCTTGCGAATATGCTCTCGTTAAACTAAGAGGTAATCGCTATTTCATCGTGGGTAGTAAGCTTTACTTCAATCCGACACCTGGCAAATCGGTGTGTCGGGTGGGATGAAGCCACCAGGAGGAGGGTCCCATGAACGAGCTGTTGGCACCAGGCGGAAGTCTACAAATGGTGGAAAGAGTGTTTGCCCAGGGTGCCGATGCGGTCTATGTGGGTTGTAAGGGGTTCAGTCGCCGGAAGTGTGCCTGGGAGGTGGAGGATTCGCAGATCCGCGATGCCATCGAATTAGCCAGACCCTTTGGAGGCAAGGTGCGGGTGGCCATCAATGCCGATGTCCCCGAGGCCAAGCTGATGCTCGTCATGAGAAAGATTGCCAAATATGCCGCCTGGGGTGCAGAAGGGGTCATCGTCAAAACCCCGGCGGTGATCCAGATGGTGAGCAAGAACTTCCCGCAATTGGTTATCCATGCCAGCGTCGGCTGCAACATTCAGACACCCGCTCAGATTGCCGAATACAAGGGATACGGGGCCAGTCAGATCGTGGCCAGTACCGAAATCAACACGGTGGACAAGATGCGGGCCTTTAAGCTGGCAGCGGACGCCGCGGGGGTAGCAACCGAAGTGCTGATCCACGGCAATCGCTGTGTGGGCGGTGTTGGCAATTGCGTCTTCCATGAACTGATTGCCGACTCCTACATCAAACGCATCCATCATGATGAAGACGGCAACGAAATCGTCGAATATGAAGGTTGGCCGGATCGCAGCGGCAGTTGTTTCCGCCTTTGCCTGTTGACCGATGGCCAGCGCCATAAGGTGCTTAGCCAGCGCGGTCGCAGTCGGGAGGAAATCGACATCATCAATGATCGTATCCGCCGCCATCCCAACGTCGCTTTCGCCATCAACGGCAAGGAACTGTGGGACTACATGGACCTCGGTCTGCAGACGCTCAAGGTTCAAGGCCGCGAATACCCCGTGGAACTCATCGGCCGCATGATTTTCATCTACCGATCGTTGATCGATGCCCACGGTGCGGGAAAGCCGTATGATATGCCGGACCTGCTGATGTTGCAGAAAGAGCTGGATGCCATTGCGCTGGATCGAGACCGGGTGCGGATGGAAAAAACCCGCGAGTTGCACCAGAATATCAAAGGATTGTCGGCATAGTCGGGATTTGGCAGCTAATCCAACTGAGAGCCGGGTTCCCAGCTGCAAACTACCAGGCCCACGACCCGGGACTCAAGCCAGCGGGCATTCGACGCAAAAGGATGCCGCGCTTTCGGGGCGGGTCCTACACGGTCTTCCGTTTGTCTTTCAACAGCCGATGAACTGTCTTGGCCAGTTCATTCACCGCCAGGGGTTTCATCATATACTCGTCAATACCCATCTCCTTGGAGCTCTCCCGGGTGACAGCCTCACTGAAGCCGGTGCACAGAATAATCGGAATATCAGCACGCAATTCCTTGATTTTTTTGGCCAAGTTGGTGCCGGTCAAGTGCGGCATGGTGTAGTCGGTGATCACCAGATCGAATCGCTCGGGCTGGTCTTGAAAAGCCTTCAAAGCGTCGAGGCTGCTGGATTTGGCCACCACTTCATAGCCCAGGTACTCAAGCATCTTGCGGCCTAATTCCATGAGGGCCTCTTCATCGTCAACAAATAGCACACAACCTTTGCCTCGTGGGACCGGATCCGTGGTTTGAATTTCTGCAGAAGCTTGAGTCAGGATCAAGGGGAGATAGATGCAAAAAGAGGTCCCTTGTTCCGGCTCGCTGTAGACCGTTATGGCCCCCTGGTGGCTCTTGATGATGCCATGGACCACCGACAGACCCAGGCCGGTACCTTCCCCAACCCCTTTAGTGGTGAAAAACGGCTCAAAAATCCGGGCTATCACCTCCGTGGTCATGCCGTGTCCGGTATCACTGACCGTCAGTTTGACGTAGGAACCCGCGGCCAGGTCCGGATGTGGCAACGGTTGTTGTAAATCCACGGCCAGCAGCTCAACGGTGAGCGTCCCGCCGTCGCGATGCATGGCGTGAGCGGCATTGGCGCAAAGATTGAAAAGGACCTGCTGGATCTGAGTGGGGTCGGCCAGCACCGGCCCGGTTTTTTGGATATTGGTGCGGAAATTGATGGTGGTCGGGATGGTGGACCGCAGCATTTTCATGGTTTCACGAATGATTGGGTCAAGATCCATGGGACGCCGTTCCTGCTGGGATTGGCGGCTGAAGGTCAGGATCTGTTTCACCAGGTCTTTGGCCCGTTGAGCGGCTTTCAGGACTTCTACGAGTTCTTTTCTGCCGATCTCGGTACTCGCAAGGCGCAGTCCCAGCATCTCGCTGTAACCGATGATGATGCCCAGGATGTTGTTGAAGTCATGGGCAATACCGCCCGCCAGGGTGCCGATGGCTTCCATTTTCTGGGCTTGTGAGAGCAGGGATTCCAGTTTGGCCTTGGCCGCCTCCGCCTGCCGGCGGGCGGTAATGTCCTGATTGACGATGATGGCGCCGGTAATCTCCAGGTTGTCGTTTCGCAGGGGGATGGCGGAATTGAGGATGGTCTTGCGGGTCCCGTCAAGGCATTCTATCTCGATGAGTTCTTCCAGAGAGGTTTCGCCCTTTAAGATGGCCCGGGCTAAGGCCCATTCCTCCGCTGCTATGGGTTTGCCGGTGTCGGCCCACCACCCTTTGTAGTCGCCATAGCCTTCTATCCCCGCAGGCCGAGCCCCGCCCCAAATCTGCTGGCCGGCAGAATTGCCCAGGAGGCTGTTGCCTCGATGATCGGTGATCCAAACACCCACCGGCAACGCCCCCAAGACCTTCCGCAAAAGCTCTTCGCTTCTTACCAGAGCTTCTTCCGCCTGCTTGCGGGCGGTGAAGTCAACGCCGAATCCAATGAAATACGTCTCATTTCCAATCGTTTGGCGGACCGCTCTTAGGTAGTATGGTGTTCTTTCCCCATTCTTCCGCACTATGTGGGCTTCCACTTCAGCCTCACCTTCGGAGAAAACCTTTTGAATGCGGCTGTCCACCAGCTCTCTTTCTTCCCCTTCGAAGTAGTCAAGGGGACTCATGACGGCGATTTCGTCCGCGGAGTAACCGGTCACTTCCTCATGGCGCCGGTTCCATCGAATAACTCTGCCGCGATCATCAAGAAGATAAAAAGGTCCAGGGAGACTATCGATGATGGCATCGGAGAAGGTCTTCTCCCGCAGCAACGCGACTTCTGCTTGATAACGTTGGCTGACATCGACCCCCATGCCCAATAGGTATCGTTCCTGATCGAAAATGAGCCGCTTGCCGGTAAAGTAAAACCTTCTTCTTTCACCATCTTTGGCAACAAGGTCCGCCTCCACCGTGCTCTCTCCTTCGGTGAAAACCTCCAGGATTTTTTGCCCGATGAGTTCCCGGTCCTGGCCGACGAAGAATTCCAGCGGGCTGATTGAGGAAAGCTCCTGAGCCGAATAGCCTGTTACTCTCTCAAAATTCTCGTTCCACCGAACGAACTTCAGTTGATCGTCAAAAAAGTAAAAGATACCCGGCAGACTATCCATGGCCGCCTCAAAGAAACCCTTTTCCCGAATGAGACTCTCCATGAGGGATTTTTGCTCGGTAATGTCCATAAAGTAGCCCAAAGTGGCCTTTTCGCCCTGATAGTCAATGGAGGCGACCTTCGCCAGAATCCACTTACTCTCACCGCTCTTGGTGATGATTTGGAACTCGTAAGGTAAGGAAATCTGCCCTTTCAGCATCCTGACAGCGTTTTCACGGACCTTGTCCTTGTCAGCCGGAACCACCGCATGGAGCGAGTCTTTCCCCAGCAATTCGGATTCGCCATACCCGGTGATTTCTTCAAAGCAGGAGTTGAGCAACTTGAAGTGGCCATGCTGGGCGATGAATATCCCGATTGGAGCGTCATGCACCATGGCTTGAAAGATCTTCTCCGCTTTACGGTGTTCCCCGACATCCTGGAAGACCATAAGCCCGAGCACCAGCAAAAGAGCCAAACCGATGAGCGTCCCTCCCAGCAATATGATGTTGGACTGGGTGATCGCCGTGGCCGCCTTCTCGCTTGCGATCCTGGCCCCCGCGACATGAGTATTTAGCAGCTCTTGAAGAAGTTCATGGCTGGCCTGGAAGCTCGATCTTCCCCGGCCATAACTCAGGTCATGGGCGTATTCCCGGGAGACATCATCGCCCTGGTGGAGCAACGTCATGATCTCCTGGTGTGTGGCTTGCCACTCTTGCCATTTGACAACGGACTTGCGCCAAGTCTCTGCTTCTTCTGGAGGCAGAGGCCAAGTCTCATGGACTTGCCAGGCCTGTCCCGCATTGGTCCATGCCTCTGCCAGCCGTTGGTGTTGTCGCTGGGTGATTGCCGGGTCCCTTTCGTAAAGGAGGATCCGTTCGCATCCCTGGATGATCCATTGGGCTTCCTGAAGGTTCGACAACCCCATCACCCTGGGCAGTTCGACCGCAACCGCTTCCTGGCTGGCGCCCTTGACTTTCTGCAGGCCTACCGATCCCATGAGTCCCGCAACCAGGGTGATGAGAGCTAAAACCAGAAAGCCGCCTATCAATTTGCGATTGATTGTCATAGCTGGTGAAATCCAAAGGGTGTTGAAGTGCCAGTAGGGCGTTTTGTCAAAAGCTCAAGTACATTCGGGCATAAATCATGATCCCGTTAATTTGGCAAGGCTTGGGTGGCACAGGCAACGAGTGCCTGTGCTCTGCAAAGGCTGAATCCAGGAAGGTCTATGCCTCAAGCGGCTCCGGAAGAAGAACGTCTCATCCTCAACGAGTATAAGCAATTCGAATACCCGGATTCCAGCTTACGCCGCATGACAAGAAATATTCATTCCCATGTGCAATCTCATCGAAGTTGGTCCATCCGCAGTTTCCCGTTCACCCCTGCCTCCGGCCGGCCAACCCGTTGGCCGTGCCACCCTCAGTGCAAAACTATCTCCCTGGAGGTGACAACTTTCGCCCGAGATCGGTAATGTTGCGATGATATTTTCTGTGAGGACAGAAACTGGAACGTCATATCCGCGCGTCGCGCCATCAGATCGTCAAAGTTGGTTTCCGAGCGTTCCAGAGGTGTCTCAATTCATGCTCATGTACGATCGGAGTATTATTAAGGGGCCGTCGAAAAATCATTCTGGTCTCCCCGGCAGGTGCTGTCCCGCCAAACCCCTCGCCTCTCTTGCCGCTATTGATTTCATTCTCGCAAAGATTGTGGTAAGTTGCATAAGTTGGGGGGACTGGAGAACCCCGGCTGGTCTCGATCATCCTATCCTATCTGGGTCGTCGATCGTTTTTTGCAGCCACGGACAATCTGGACAAGCGATGGAATGGGGGAATATGCGCGCCCTTGCCGTAATCGTATCAGTGTTGATGGGGGTGGTTCTTATGGCAGCCACTGCAGGTGCTGCATCAGGGAGAGCCGCCGAAGGTCTGGTGAGTCCGCGGGAGTCCAACGACAGAACCGAGGACGCATACATGCAGGAAAGGGCTCAGCGCCTGTTTCAATTGGCTCGCACGGCCAACCCGAAGCTGCGGTGGGACAACTGCCTGGCTGAACAGGCGCAACGTCGCGCCAGGACCATGGTCAAGCGGCAGTATTTTGACCACAAAGACCCGCGGACTGGGATCAAGCCGGCCTGGTATCTGGTGAGGTCCTGTCACCGCTGCCAATATGCCGGGGAAAACCTGACTCGTGGCGATGAAATGCCGGAGCTGCTGCACGAGGTTTTGATGCAGAGTGCGACGCACCGCAAGAATATCCTGGACCCCAAATTCCGTCTGTTGGGGGTGGGTTGTTACGAAGACGTCTGCGTGGAGCTCTTTGCCGGTTTTTAGCAGCGCGACACCGATGGGCTGATGACAGTTAGAACATGCGATTGCGAACCAAAACATCCCTGGTTCTAGTAACCATCGTGGCGGCCCTGTTGGGGCTGGCGGCGGCGCTTTCCTTGAAGATGTTGCACGAGTCACTGAGAGGTGCCACTTCATCGGGGCTGGTGAGCCTGGCGCAGAATACGGCGCGCTGGCTGGCCAGCTATCGGGATGGGGGGCTGCAGGTGGCCCTGGCCATGGCTTCCGAACTGCCCCTGGAGGCCTTGGTCCGTCGCGATCGGGCCGTGATCGAGAGCTACCTCGAGAGCATGACGCGGCTCCATCCCAACTTTGACAACGGTGTCTTTCTGCTCGACGCTGATGGCAACCTGTGGGCCGATTACCCGCGTCATCCGGATCTGCATGGTATGAGCTTTGCCCAGCGCGATTACTTTCAGCGCACCATTGAGGCAGGCCAGGGCGTAGTGGGTTCCCCCTATTTGTCGGAACGTTCCGGGGAACCAGTGCTCACCTTTACTGCCCTGGTGCGCGATGGGGTCGGGCGGGTACAAGGGTTGCTGGGTTGTTCCGCCCGCTTGCTTAGCCCTAACGCCCCCGGGGGGGGCCGTGAGCAAACCATCGGCACCTCGGGCTACGTCTATGTCTATGACCGAACGCTGCTCATGATCATGCATCCCAGTAGCGAGCGCATCCTGCAGCGCGATGTTTTGCCAGGCGCCAACAGTTTGTTCGACCGGGCCATAGACGGATTTGAAGGGGTGGGTGAAACGGTCAGTTCCCGGGGTATCCCGATGATGGTTGCGCTGCAGCAAGTGCCCGGGAGCGATTGGATTGTGGCCGCGCAAATACCCCTTGCCGAAGCTTTTGCCTCGCTCGACGAGGCCCGCTACCGATTGATGCTTAACGTGGTGGTGGGGGTGCTCGCCGCCCTGCTGCTGGGGCTGGTCGCCGTGCGGCGTTTGACTGCGCCGCTGTTCAGACTGCAGCAAATGGCACTACACCTCTCGGCCCGCTTCAGCGGGGCTTCTCTGCAGCCGCTTAAGGACAATGGGGCACACCTTCGCGAGTGGGAAAATTTTCGAGGCGATGATGAAGTCATGGACCTGCATCAGGCCCTCCGGAAGTTCTCCGATGATCTGGCTCTCTCCCTTGGGACCCTGCGGGATGTGGTGAAGAGCTGGGAAGATACCTTCGATGCGGTGCCCGACATGATCTTTATCCTGGATCGAGATCATCGGATCGTGCGCTGCAATCGGGCGGTTTCACAGTTATTGAATCGGCCTTCACATGAATTCTCGGGACAGTCTTGCCACCGGCTGATCCAGGATAGCCATTTGCCTGCCGAACTGGGCCCTGGTTGGGAGACGTTGGTCAGCGGTGTCACCAGCCATCGGGAAATCGAGATCCGGAGTTTGAATCGGGTGCTGGATATCAGCACCGTCCCGTTGGTGGATGATAACGGCAGGCCGGTAGGTTCGGTGCATGTGGCGCGGGATATCACCGAAAGAAAGCTGGCGGAAGAGGCCCTGAGAGAAAGCGAACAACGTTATCATACTTTGTTTGATGCGGCTCTGGACCCCATTTTGCTCACTGATGAGCAGGCCCGGGTAACGGACTGCAATCCGGCTGCCGCAGGTTTCTTTCAAACCCCGATCCAGGGTTTGATTGGTACGCCACTGTTGGGCGGAGCTGGGGCCAACAACAATGTGGAAATGCTGTCGCTGGCATCCGCCGAACAGGAATTGCTGCGCCTGGTTCGCAGTGGGATCCCTCAGCGTTTTGAGTGGACTTTCTACCCCCTTCAGAACCCACAGATATCGGCCGAGGTGTCGCTCAGCCCCATTGTCATCGGTGGCAAGACTGGAATGCTGGCGTTGATCCGTGACATCAGCAAACAAAAAGAGGTGCAACGTCTCATCAATCAAGAACGGGACCGGTTGAATGCGGTTCTGGATGGCAGTCCCATGGCCACGGTGATGATCAGTCCACATCGGGAAGTATTGCTGTGGAATCACGCCGCGGAGGCCCTCACACTCTATTCCAGAGATCAGGTCCTGGGGCGGCCTCTGGATCTCAGCCCTATCCTGGAGAACCGTTCTAATCCCGTTCTAGCGGACCTGCTGCTCGATCTGACGGAAGCTGAGATCCTGAAAGAGCACGGCCAGCGCGGTATCCGGAAGTTCGATCTGCATCCCGAAGCCATCGAAGCCAAGGGCAACATCGTCGTGGGCGGCAGAGTCAAGCATCTCCATGTCATTGCCTGCAAGGTGCGAGACCCGGAAGGGCGAATGCTGGGAGTCCTTCAGTGCGCTCAGGACATCACCCGGGAAAAACAGCTGCAGAAGCAACTGCTGCAAGCCCAGAAAATGGAATCCATCGGGACTCTGGCGGGAGGTATGGCTCATGAATTCAACAACATCCTCGCCGCCATCCAGGGATATACCCAGTTGGGGATCAGGGAATGCTGCGGTCAGGAACCGCTGACGGCATACCTCAAGGTGGTGGAAACCAGCTGTCAGCGGGCCGCTAAGCTGGTGCGAAATATGCTCACCTTTGCGCACGCCGATGAGGGCGCGCAAGATCCCGGTGAAAGTGAACCGTCTCCTTGCCGGCATTCAGCAATTGCTGCGCCAGACACTGCCGCCTGATGTGGCTCTGGAGCTGGATTTCGAGCCAGGGTTGCCGTTCATTCTGGCTGATCCCAATCAGGTCGAGCAGGTGGTGATCAACCTGGCCGTGAATGCTAAGGATGCCATGCCCAAAGGCGGGGTAATCACTTTGCAGAGCCGACTTCATAGCAGCCCGCCGATTTGCCTGGCTACCGAAGATCCAGCGCGGCAGTGCCCCTATGTGGAGATTGGCGTTATCGACGTCGGGGAGGGGATTCCCGGTGAGATCCGGGAGCGCATCTTCGACCCCTTTTTCTCCACCAAACCACCCGGGAAAGGAACCGGCTTGGGGTTGTCCATCGTCTATTCCATCATGGAGAACCATCATGGCTGTGTCCTGGTGGAAAGTGAGTCGGGGCAAGGCACGCACTTTCGCCTGTATTTCCCGGGTATTCAGGAAGTGTTCAGCGCCGCTCCGGCATCACACCCGCCGCAAGGCTTGATGCCGGGTCGTGGAGAAGCCGTTCTGGTGGTGGATGATGAAGATCGTTTGCGCGAGATGTTGGTGGAAGTCCTCGAAGCCAACGGCTATTCGGTGGGACTGGCGAGCAATGGCCGGGAGGCGCTGGATCTCTATCGGCAGGCCTTGGCCACGCAGGCGCCGTTTGGACTGGTGTTGCTGGACCTGGCCATGCCGGTCATGAGTGGCCAGGAATGCATCAAGGAATTGCTGGTGCTCGACCCCAATGTCAAGATCCTGGTTATGAGCGGCCTCCTGGAAGCCGTCGAAAAGGATCAGGATCTGCAACGGGTTCGAGGCTTTTTGCACAAACCCTTCCTGCTGACGACGCTGCTGCAGGAAGTGCGCAGAGTACTGGAAAATGAGATCAAAGCCGGTTGAACAAGGTTCGATGTGGGTGCTGCAATGATGCATACCGCATGGTCATAGCAGTTAGAGCCTGCGGCAAATATGGTGAAGTACTATCTGCGGGGATGCGAACCGGCCGGGGGGACCGAACCTGGCCTCCTGGGGTTTCCGGACGCACTCTGCTTCAGGATTGAGGCATGGAAGCGATACAAGCAATCAAGGGCATGAACGATCTCTTGCCCGATCAGATCCACTGGTGGCAGAAACTGGAGAATACGGCCCGGGAACTGTTGGAAACGTTCGGCTATCGCGAGTTGCGCACTCCGCTGCTGGAAAAGACTGAGCTGTTTGCCCGCAGCATTGGGGAAAGCACCGACATCGTCGAAAAGGAAATGTACACCTTTGCCGACCTGAGCGGGCAGTCGCTGACGTTGCGTCCGGAAGCGACCGCGTCGGTGGTTCGGGCCTTCATCCAGCACAATCTCCAGGCCGATCCACTGATCCGCAAGTTCTATACGATGGGACCCATGTTCCGTCATGAGCGCCCGCAGAAGGGCCGCTACCGCCAGTTCCATCAGATTGACGCGGAGGTGTTCGGGATCGATGATCCCATGCTGGATGCCGAAATCATGTACATGCTGCGCCTGCTGCTGGAACGCATTGGTTTGAGCGGTGTGGTGCTGCACATCAACTCGTTGGGATGTCGGCAGTGTCGGGCGCAATACCGGGCGGAACTCCAGGATTTCCTGGCTGGTGAAGCCCTGGGGTTTTGCCCGGATTGCCAGCGGCGCCGCAACACCAACGCCTTGCGGGTGTTCGACTGCAAGGTGGAACGTTGCCAGCATCTGCTGGCGGACGCCCCGGTGCTGCTGGACCGGATCTGCCCGGCGTGCGCCGGCCACTTTGCGCAGGTGCGGGAATCCCTGGATCAGCTCCAGACCGCATACGTCATCGACACCCGCATGGTTCGCGGTCTGGACTACTACACCCGCACCACCTTTGAAGTGATCACCGACCGCCTGGGGGCTCAGAACGCGGTGGGCGGCGGCGGTCGCTATGACGGCCTGATGCGCGATCTTGGCGGCCCTGATTTGCCCGGGATCGGTTTTGCCATGGGCATGGAGCGCCTCATTTTGCTGCTGCAGCAACAACAGAACGGCAGCCGGTGCCGGACCGAGCTTTTTGTGGCAGCACTGGGCGATACGGCACGGCGGCGCGCCTTCGGCCTCACCCAGGAGCTGCGTGCCCGGGGTCTGGCCACGGAAATGGATTACGATGCGGCCAGTCTCAAAAGCCAGATGCGCCGGGCTGACAAGCTTCAGGCACGCTTCGTGGTGATTCTCGGGGATGACGAAGTAGCCCGTGGCGAACTACAATTGCGCGATATGGCGGCCAAGACCCAGGAAGCCGTGCCGCTCGATGATGCGCCGCAGGCACTTGTTGAAAAGATTCGGGGAGGCGCTTAAGAGCTTTTCCAAGGGTTTTTGAAGGAGGAGTATCGAGTGAGTCAACTGGAACAGCAACTGGAGGAGGTTACCCCGGTAACCCTGGATTCTTTGGGTGATTGGGTGCGGACCCACCATTGTAATGCCCTCAACCACGATGGCCTCGGGCAGGCGGTGGTTTTAATGGGTTGGGTTCAGCGCCGCCGTGATCACGGCGGCCTCATTTTCGTCGATCTGCGCGATCGCTGGGGGATCACCCAAATCGTCTTCGACCCGCAGCTGGATGCGGCCGCCCACAGCAAAGCCCATACGCTTCGCAGCGAATTCGTGGTGGCGGTGCGCGGCAAGGTCCGCCCGCGCCCCGAGGGCATGGCCAATCCCAAGCTCGAGACCGGCGAGATCGAAGTGATCGTAACCGAATTACGGGTCCTCAACAGCTCCAAGACCCCACCCTTTCCGGTGGAAGACGAAATCGACACCAACGAGAACGTCCGGCTGCGCTACCGTTACCTGGATCTGCGTCGACCGCCGATGTTTCGGAATTTCTATCTGCGTCATCGTGCCGCCCAACTCACTCGGCGTTACTTCGAAGACCACGGTTTCATCGAAGTGGAAACCCCGGTGCTCACCAAGAGCACTCCGGAAGGCGCGCGCGACTACCTGGTGCCGAGCCGTGTCAATCCGGGCAAGTTCTATGCCCTGCCGCAGTCTCCGCAGCTTTTCAAGCAGCTCCTGATGGTCGCCGGCGTGGAACGCTACATGCAAATTGTCAAGTGCTTCCGGGACGAAGATCTCCGCGCCGACCGCCAACCGGAATTCACCCAGGTGGACCTGGAGATGTCGTTTGTCACCGAAGCTATGATCCAGGACCTGATCGAGGGCTGGGTGGCGCAGGTCTTTAGCGAACTGATGCAGCGTGAGATGACCGTGCCGTTTCCGCGCCTCACCTACCAGGACGCCATGGACCGCTACGGTACGGACCGCCCCGATACCCGTTTCGGCCTGGAATTGGTCGACATTACCGACATCGCTGCGGTCTGTGACGTGCAGGTGTTCCGCCAGGCAGTGGAACGCGGCGGGCTGGTGAAAACCGTTCGACTGCCCGAAGGGGCGCGGCTTAGCCGCAAGGACCTGGATGAGCTGGTGGAATTCGCCAAGATCTTCGGCGCCAAAGGCATGGCCTGGGTGAAGATCAACCCCGACGGCTGGCAGTCGCCCATCGCTAAATTCCTGAGCGATAGCGTGCGGGAACAGCTGAACACGCGATTGCAGCTTCAAACCGGCGATATCGTGTTTTTTGTGGCCGATCAGGGGAAAATCGTCCACGATGTCCTGGGGAACCTGCGCGGTCGTCTGGCCCAACAGCTTTCCCTGGTGGACCCCAATGACTACCGGTTCGTGTGGGTGACCCATTTCCCCTTGCTGGAATGGGACTCCGAGGAAAAACGCTACTCCGCCGTGCACCATCCGTTTACCGCCCCGGTCGAGGAAGACCTGCCGCTGCTGGCGAGCGCTCCGGAAAAGGTGCGCAGCCGCGCCTATGACCTGGTCCTCAACGGTATTGAAATCGGCGGCGGCAGCATCCGTATCCACCGCCAGGACGTTCAGCAGCAGGTGTTCACTGCACTGGGGATTGCCGCCGAAGAGGCGCAGCAGAAATTTGGCTTTCTTCTGGAAGCACTCCAATACGGTGCACCGCCCCACGGTGGCATCGCTTTCGGCTTCGACCGCCTCATCATGATGCTCTGCGGCGTCACGTCTATTCGCGACGTCATCGCCTTCCCCAAGACCCAGAAGGCTACCTGCCTTCTGAGCGGCGCCCCGACCGAACCGGAAATCAACCAGATGCTGGAGCTGTGTCTGAAGGTGGATAAACCGACGGAGTGATTGGGAGACACGGCGAGGAGGAGATGGGGAGATCGGACGATCTGGCGCCCTCACCGATTTTCATGCCAAAGGAGGTGTCCCATGGCCCGGTGGAACAGCAAGAAGCGGGTTCTAGACCACGAGCATTCCAAATTCTGGAAATACCGCTTGATGGACATCCAGGAACCTAACCTGATCCGCGAGGTTTTTCCCTACACCGAGGTTCCGCGGATCGACTTCGATAATAAGCTCCTGCCCATTGATCCGGCGGAAGACCTGTTTATCACCGACACCACCTTCCGCGACGGTCAGCAGGCCCGGCCGCCCTATACGGTCAAGCAGATTAGCACCATCTTTGATTTTCTTCACCGCCTGGCCGGAGACCGTGGGGTCATCCGGCAATCGGAATTCTTCCTTTACAACGATCGCGATCGGCAGGCGGTTGAGGAATGCCGGGCCAAGGGCTATCGTTTCCCGGAAATCACCGGCTGGATTCGCGCAGTGCCGGCCGACCTGCAGCTGGTGGCCGATATGGGCATTCCGGAAACCGGCATCCTGACATCGGTTTCCGATTACCACATCTTTCTCAAGCTCAACATCAGCCGCCGGGAAGCACTGGAGAAATACCTTGGGATCGTGCGCGCTGCCCTGGACAAAGGGATTCGCCCCCGTTGCCACATGGAAGACGTGACCCGGGCCGACATCTTCGGTTTCTGTATCCCTTTTGCCATTGAGCTGATGCGGCTTCGCGAGGAAAGTGGGATCGATATCAAGATTCGGATTTGCGACACCATGGGGTTCGGGGTGACCTATCCGGGCGCAGCCCTGCCGCGTAGCGTCCCGAAACTGGTGCGGGCTTTCATCGACGAAGCCGGGGTCCCCGGACATCTGCTGGAATGGCATGGCCACAACGATTTCCACAAAGTGCTGGTATGCGCCGGCACGGCCTGGCTCTATGGCTGCGGCGGTGCCAACGGGACCCTGCTGGGGTTCGGCGAGCGTACCGGCAACGCCCCCATAGAAGGCCTTATCATGGAATACATTGGCCTCACCGGCAGTGCGGCGGGCATCGACACCACCGCCATCACCGATGCCGCCGACTATTTCATGAAGGAACTGGGGTACCGTATCCCGCCCAACTATCCGTTCGTCGGTGAAGATTTCAATGCCACCAGTGCCGGGATCCATGCCGACGGGTTGATCAAAAACGAAGAAATCTACAACATATTCGACACGCAGACGCTTCTCAGGCGGCCCATCTCCATCATCGTCACTGACAAATCGGGGGTGGCCGGCATTGCCCACTGGGTCAATTCGCGACTGCGCCTCGAGGCTGAACGCCGCCTCGACAAGCGCCATCCCGGGGTGGTCAAGATCCACAAACGGGTTATGCGCGAATACGACCAGGGACGGGTCACGTCCATTTCCACCGAGGAACTGGAACGTTGGGCTCGCCAGTACCTGCCGGAATTTTTCATCAGCGAATTCGATCTGCTCAAGCAAAAGGCCCGCGTCCTGGCGGCTCACCTGGTGGGGGAAGTGGTGGAAAACGACGCCATCAGGAGCATGGACCCGGCGCGCCAGGAACCGCTGCTGCAAACGCTTCTGGAACTCAATCCCTTTATCCAGTACATTTACATCACCGACCACGAAGGGCACAAAATCACCCGCAACATCACCCACATCGTGGATCGGGCCAAATACGAAAGCGCCAAGATCGGCGAAGAACTCTCCGACCGCCCCTGGTTCATCGAGCCCATCAAAGACGGCAAGGTGCACGTGACCGACTTCTACACTTCGCGCTACACCGGGGCGTTGTGTATCACGGTTTCGGCGCCGATCTGCAATGACGTCGAAGAGATTGTGGGGATTCTTGGTATCGACATCCGTTTTGAAGACCTGGCCAAGATGGAGCAAGATGGGGGCGTGGTGTGATTGCAAAGAGGCGGACCGCAGGGCTGCCCCAATGGCTGAAGCCTGATGTCTGGTCGGCTGAATTTAATACCGTGGTGCGGCTGTCGGGTGCGCCCCGTCTCCTGGCCGGACTGCTCCTGCTCATAGGGCTGGCCGCCTGCGCCGGGACGACCCCGCCGCCCCAACAGACCCAACCGCCCCCGGAAAAACGGCCGCCGCCGTCCAACATTCGTACTCAACGCCCCTATCAGATCTACGGCATTTGGTATTATCCTCTGCCCACCGCCGAAGGCTATAGCGAAAAGGGCAATGCCAGCTGGTACGGACCGGGATTCCACTCCCGGCCCACCGCCAACGGTGAAATCTACAACATGTACGACATGACCGCTGCTCACAAGACCCTGCCCATCGGCACCCACGTCAAGGTGACCAACCTCAAGAACAATCGCTCGATTCTTGTGCGCATCAATGACCGGGGGCCATTTGTGGGGGGACGCATCATTGATCTCTCACGCAAGGCTGCGGATGAGCTGGGGATGGCCCATACCGGTGTGGTGCCGGTCCATGTGGAAGCGGTGCAACTGGCCAAGCAGGAACAGACCGGCGGAAAGACCTACTGGGTGACGGAAACGGTGCCGTCGTTCCGCTACGGTCGTTTTGCCATCCAGATCGGGGCCTTCCAGCAGCCGCAGAATGCCCATCGCCTGGCGGACCGAATGGGCGGCCGCTTTGCCGACCGCAAGGTGACCAGCGGCACGGATGCAGCGGTCACCTGGTATCGAGTGCAGGTGGGACTCTTCCGCGACCTGGTGCTGGCCAAACAGGAACTGGAAAACCTGCGCCGCAACGGTTTCCCAGATGCCTTTGTGGTGGCCATGGAGGAATAATTTATGTTGGATGTGATGGTATACCCTTCGCAAGAATCGGACGCTCGGCTGGCTCAGATCGCAACCCGTAAGGTCAGCTATGCCGGTGAGCTGGAAACGCGGGTGGCTGAGATCCTCGATGCGGTGCGCCGCGAAGGTGATGCCGCGCTGCTTCGCTACACCCGCCAATACGATGCCCCCGACGCCGAACTGGCCGACTTGAACGCCGAGCGAAGCCGAAGTGACGGCTGCTTATGCCGCCGTGGCTCCGGATTTCCTCGAAATCCTGCACCGGGCCATCGACAACATCCGCGCGTTTCATGAACCGCAGCGGCCGCAATCCTGGTTCACCACCCGCCCGGATGGTTCCATCCTCGGGCAGCTTGTGCGGCCGGTGGCTGCTTCCGGGCTCTACATCCCGGGCGGTCAGGGCGGCGAAACCCCGCTGATTTCATCGGTGCTCATGAATGGCATCCCGGCCCGTATCGCCGGGGTTGAGGATATCGCCCTGGTGACGCCGCCACGCCGTGACGGTTCCATCAATCCACATTTGCTGGTGGCTGCCCGCGAAGTGGGGGTGACCCGCATCTACAAGCTGGGCAGTGCCTGGGCCATCGGTGCCCTGGCTTATGGTACCGCCAGCATCAAGCGGGTGGACGTGATCGTCGGCCCGGGAAACATCTATGTGACCCTGGCCAAGAAGATCGTCGCCGGTGAAGTGGGGATCGACATGCTGGCCGGCCCCAGTGAAATCCTGGTGGTAGCCGATGAATTTGCCAATCCCGATCACGTGGCGGCCGACCTCCTCAGCCAGGCGGAACATGACACCATGGCCAGCGCCGTGCTCATCACAACTTCCGCCGACCTCGCCCGGGCGGTTGGCCTATGTCTCGATGACCAGCTGGCGCGTCTGCCGCGTGCCGAAATCGCCCGGGAAGCGCTGCGCCATTATGGTGCGCTGTTTACCGTGGAGCGCCTCGATGACGCCCTGCGGCTGGCCAACACTCTGGCCCCCGAACACCTCGAACTGCAACTCCGAGATCCCTGGCCCTGGCTGGCCAAGGTGCAGCACGCCGGTGCGGTTTTCCTGGGAGCCGACACCCCGGAACCGGTGGGCGACTATTTTGCCGGTCCCAATCACGTCTTGCCCACCGCCGGGACCGCCCGCTTTGCCTCGGCCCTCGGCGTGGAAAACTTCCTCAAACGTACCAGCGTGGTCTACTATTCGCGCGAAGCCTTCGAACGCGACGCTCCCGCCATCATGCGCCTGGCCGAACTGGAAGGCCTCGACGCCCACGCCGCTTCGGTTCGGGTGCGGCTACAGCGGAAACCGGTTTGATCTCAGGCGGTGGGTAATAACAATAGATAGGTGAACGGTTACAGTCACTCTAGAAAAGCGGAAGGTGTGGCCATGAGAAAGTTCATCGCGGTCTATATTGATCTCGAGAATGTCGCTGGGATCCTAAATCTAGATAAGATGCTTCAAGATATCATCCTGGAAGAGGACAAAGAAGCTCCGGAAGAATATGTTTTTGCGGTGAAGTTTGCCTGTGGAAACACCAATTCTATCTCAAAATTACGAGAACAATTAATCAACCACAATTTTGATATTCGAGAAGCTCCTCATATATCGGGAAAAAAGAATAGAGCAGATCTAATTATCAGCCTTGATGCGTTTGAAAAATTATATCTGGATAAGCCATCTATTGACCGATTTGTATTTGTAACAAGTGATTCAGACTTTTCTGTCATTATGGATATCTTGAGAAAATATGGAAAAGAAGTCTGGCTGATTACCAAAACAGGCGATGCACAACGGCCAATTTTTACCAGTTGCACCGACAATATCATGGTTCTTCAACAATCAGACAAGTCACTACCAAGAAAAGAAAATAAGAGTATAAAGTTTAAAATAGATAGCCAGGGAACTGCAGAAAAGAAACCTCAAAAACAAGAGGAGGATGAGAAAGTTAAGGATAGCATTGCTATAGAATTGTTTAAAAGAGTACTCGTAAGTCTTGATCCAAGTGATGAACATTTGTTGACAGCTATTGCCAATAAGATGCGTCAACTGGATAAATCATTTAAGATTAAGAATACAAATTACAAGAAAATGACAACCCTGGCCAAAGAATTTGAGAAGAAAGGTTGGTTCAAAGCCATCAAAAACAAAGATGGTCATCTTATGATAATCGATTTAGACGTCTCGCGATGAGGAATCGCGCCATCTGATCAAGAAGGAGCCAAGGCGAAAAGAAAGGGCTGGGGAACTCCCAGCCCTCATGTTTTTAGGCATGCAATGGAATGGGGATGAAGGCACCGCCTAACGAGGCAACCTCCAATCCTTGGTTGTTGGATTTCAGCCCGTGAATGCCAATTAAGCTTGGGTCGCTGGGCCGCAAGGCCGATCAGCGCCAGGAATTAAGCTTCCTTGGCCCTTTCCTGAGCTTCCTGCTTGCGTTTGCATTCGATGCACAGGGTCGTGACCGGACGTGCCTTGAGCCGATCGATGTCGATGTCATCCCCGCAGGAGTCGCAGATGCCGAACGTGCCGTCTTCAATGCGCTGTAAGGCTTCGCGGATCTTGCTGATGAGCTTGCGTTCGCGGTCTCGAATGCGGAGCATAAAATTGCGGTCGGATTCGAGGGTGGCGCGATCCGCAGGGTCAGGGAAGGTTTCTTTGCTGTCGGTCATCCCTGTGACGGTTTTCTCCGCTTCCTCGTAGAGTTCTTCCAAGCGTTTGAACAGATAGCCTTTGAAATATTCAAGCGTATCTTTCTCCATATGGCTCCACTCCCTACACGAGATTTGAAGTAACGTGAGCTAGCACAATCAGGGATGATAGTAAAGTGAAAAAGATTACTTGGGCCGCTGGTAAGTACCGCTCTTGCCGCCCGTTTTGAAAGTCAGCCGCACCGTCGTCAATGGCCATGCCGCGGTCAATGGCCTTGCACATGTCATAGATGGTCAGGGCCGCATGCGTAACCGCCACCAACGCTTCCATTTCCACTCCGGTGCGGTCATGGGCGCGGGCCAGCGAGGTGATGTGAACCTGGTTTTTAAACTCGTCCGGAAAGAACTGGACTTCGACGTTAGTGAGATGAACCGGATGGCAAAGCGGGATCAGTTCCCAAGTGCGCTTGGCGGCCATGATCCCGGCCAGGCGGGCCGCTTCGAAGACGTTGCCTTTGGGCATCTGCTGGCCGACGATACGTCTCAGCGTTTCGGCCGCCATGGTGACTGTGGCCTCGGCACGAGCTTCCCTCAAGGTCACTCCCTTTTCTCCCACGTCCACCATGCGCAGTTGGCCCTGTTCGTCCAGATGAGTCAGCTCCATTCTTGGTTCCTTTGCAGGGAAGTGTGCAAAAACAGTTTGAGCGTTCATTTGCCCAGAAGCAGTAGGATGATCAGATCGCCGGCCGGGTCGCCGGGTTGCAGTTGGTCGCCGCCGAATGGGATGCGCAGGCGGGTGCCGTGCTGGCTGCCGGGCGGAATTCGCACCGGGATCGAGCGCCACTCCTCCATTTCGCCCTGTCCATGACAAAGCGGACAGGTCAGGGACACCGTCGTCCGCATTCCTCCCGGGCCGAAACAGTCCCGGCAAAACACCAATCGCTGGTAGTCAATCGATTCGATGCCGCCATCGGCCAGTACCTGGCGGCTCACCTGCAGGTCGAAGCGCAAGTCGTAGTGAGAAGGCCGAACACTTTGCTGGTGATGCCGATCAAATCCAAAGTACTCGTTGAAAATATCCTGGCCATCGCGGGGGGCGGTCTCGCCGGTGCTCCAGGGTTCCTCCGCCGGCCGGTCTCGGCGCTTCGGCCGATTTCTTCGGCCGTCTTTTTCTTTGAAATGGTCGAGCACGGCTTCGTAGGCTTCCAGGATCTTCCGGAAACGAACCTGGGCGGCAGGATCCTGCGGGTTGTGGTCCGGGTGCCAGCGCAAGGCCAATTCTCGAAAGGCCTTTTTGACTTCTTCGAGTCGGGCCTTCCTTGACAATCCCAGGATTTGGTAGCAACGAGACAGTACGGCCATGATGCCATTTCATAATATGCGGTAACCAGTGCACTACCGGTGTGCCTTTTCTTTCAGCCAGAATATGCTAAATTGAGTCCTCATTTTGGCGATTTTGAAGACTTCAGTTTAAAGAATGACACGCGGTGAGACAAGGCCCTTGTGTTCAATGGCGATGCTGCAGCGTGCAACTACCGGACAGCGGTCGGCGGGAGCCAATGATTGCCAAAACCTACAGCTTCAGCCTGATGGGAATCGACGCCATCCTGGTGGAGGTCGAAGTGGACCTGTCGCCGGGACTTCCCGCTTTCACCACGGTGGGTTTGCCGGACAACATTGTGCGGGAGAGCAAAGAACGGGTCAAGAGCGCCCTGCAAAACAGCGGCTATCACTTCCCCAGCGACCGCATCACGGTGAATCTGGCCCCGGCGCACCTCAAGAAGGAAGGTTCGGGCTTCGACCTGCCCATCGCCATCGGCATTCTGGCTTCCATGGGGTTGGTGGACCAGAGCCGGGCGGCCGATGTCCTGCTGGCCGGTGAACTGTCTTTGGACGGGCGCGTCAAACCCATTTCCGGTGGCCTGCCCATGGCCATGTGCGCACAGCAGTTAGGGCACAGCGCTCTGATGCTGCCCGCGGAAAATGCCCCGGAAGCCGCGGTGGTGAAGGGTCTGGCGGTGTTGGCGGTGAATCATCTGAGCCAGGCGGTGGAATATTTCAACGGCCGCGCGGACTTGGTGCCGCTGCCAAGTGAGACAGCTCCGGCCGTGACCGCCGTTTCTGAAGAACTCCCGGATTTCAGCGAAGTCAAAGGCCAGGAACACGCCAAACGCGGGCTGGAAGTGGCTGCGGCCGGCGGCCACAACGTCTTGCTGGTGGGTCCGCCCGGTGCCGGCAAGACCATGCTGGCCCAGCGTCTGCCGACCATTCTGCCGCCCCTGACTTTTGCGGAAGCTCTGGAAACTTCAAAAATACTGAGCGTGGCCGGGCTTCTCCAGGGCCGACCGCTGGTGTCACAACGGCCGTTTCGCCTGCCTCACCATACGGTTTCCGATGCCGGATTGGTGGGAGGCGGGCAGGTGCCGCGCCCAGGCGAAGTGAGTCTGGCTCACAATGGAGTGCTGTTCCTGGATGAATTCCCGGAATTCCGCCGATCGGTGCTGGACCTGCTGCGCCAGCCGATGGAAGATGGCCAGGTGACCATCGCGCGCGCGGCCATGACCCTGACCTACCCGTCCCAGTTTATGCTGGTGGCGGCGATGAACCCTTGCCCGTGCGGCTATGCCGGCGATCCGCAGCACGTCTGCCACTGCTCGGCGCATCAGGTGCAGCGCTATCGGGGGCGCATTTCCGGACCCATCCTCGATCGCATCGATCTGCACATCGATGTGCCGGCGGTGCGTTACAGTGAACTGCGGGCCCCGCACAGCGGCGAATCGTCGGCTGACATCCGGCAACGGGTGATTCGTGCCAGGGAAGTCCAGCTGGTGCGTTTCGGCCCCGAGGGCGTCTATTGCAACGCGCTGATGAAGCCCCGCCACATCAAGCGCTTTTGCGAAATTGACGGTTCCGGCCATGGCCTGATGGAAAACGCCATTCAGCGCCTGGGGCTGAGCGCTCGAGCCTATCACCGGATCCTCAAAGTGGCTCGAACCATTGCAGACCTGGAAGAAGCGTCCGGCATCGCTCCACACCATTTGCTGGAAGCCATTCAATATCGCAGCCTGGATCGCCGGCTGCCCGGATGATGATCGGTTCGTTTGAGGAAAAGCCAAGATGTATCGAAAACCACACAACGAATACTCTCCTCCAACCACGGAACGCAAATCCGCCATCAGTTGGATTAAGGGGTTGTTGCTCGCCGCTTTCGGAATCAGCCTGTGCGCCCTGGTGTTTGGGGCTCTGGCGGCTTTTGGCTTCTATCTCCAGCTGGAGCATTCCCTTCCCAGCGTCAAGTCGTTGAAGGATTATCGACCGCCCATCGTTTCGTCGATGTATGCCGCCGATGGCTCGCTGATCGGTGAATTCTCCAACGAACGCCGTTATCTGGTGCCGTTGGAAGCCATGCCGGCGCACCTCATTGAGGCGTTCCTGGCGGCGGAAGATTCCCGCTTCTTTGAACATCCGGGGCTGGATTTCATCGGCATCGCCCGGGCCATGTTGAAAAACCTCCGGGCCGGCGAGATCGTCCAGGGCGGCAGCACCATCACCCAGCAGGTAGCCAAGGCTCTGCTGCTCACGTCGGAACGCACCTGGACCCGCAAACTCAAGGAAGCCATCCTGGCCTACCGCATAGACCACTACCTGACCAAGGATGAAACGCTCCACATCTATCTGAATCAGATCTACCTGGGCGAGAAAGCCTATGGGGTCGAGGCCGCGGCCAGAACTTACTTCGGCAAACATGTCAACGAACTGACTCTGGCCGAGTGCGCCATGCTGGCGGGCCTGCCCCAGGCTCCCAGCCGCTACGCACCCCTCAAGCATTACAACCAGGCCCGAGAACGTCAGCAATACGTCCTGACGCAGATGGTGAACCAGCAGTACATCACCGCCCAGGAAGCCCAGGAGGCCCTCAACGAACGCCTGTCTTTCACCAATCCCAAGCGTTGGACGCTCAGGCAGCAGAATTATTTCACCGAACAGGCAAAGCGCGAAGTGGAAGCGCGTTATGGCCACGAGGCGCTCTACACCCAGGGGCTGCAGATCACCACGACCCTGGACCCGAGGGCCCAGACCCTGGCGGAAAAGGCCCTGGATCGCGGCCTGCGCGAACTGGACAAGCGCCACGGCTATCGCGGTTCTCACCAGAATGTCCCCCAGAATAAATGGCGCGAATTCACCAAGACCCTGGCGGGAAACAACAAGGACTTGGCCGAGGGCAGCGTGGCGGAAGCCCTGATCACCAGCTTTGACGGCAAATCGAAAAGCTACCAGCTGGATCTGGGCAGCGCCAAGGCGCAGATGCCCACCTCCGGTGTGAGTTGGGCCGGGGGGCGCCGCGCCGCTTTTCGGCCCGGGGATGCGATCATGGTGAAGCTCACCAAGCCGGTGGACAAACAGAACCCGGCTTCGCCGTGGCTGGCATCACTGGAGCAAGAACCCGAGGTTCAGGGTGCGCTCCTGAGTATCAATCATCATACCGGTGCGGTGCTTTGCATGGTGGGTGGGCGGAGTTACGAAGAGAGCCAGTTCAACCGGGCGGTGCAGGCCATCCGCCAGCCCGGATCATCGTTCAAACCCTTTGTCTATTCGGCGGCCCTCGACCGCGGCTATACCCCGGCTTCGGTGCTGGACGATTCGCCCATCAGCTTCGGCGACCACAGTTTGCAGGGGAGATGGTCTCCTCATAACTATGACAACAAATTCTGGGGGCCGATTCTGCTACGAAGCGCTCTGGTACATTCGCGCAACGTGGTCACGGTGAAGCTGCTCCAGGCCGTTGGAGTGAACTATGTGCGCGATTATGCCCGAAACATGGGCATCCGTTCGGCCCTGACGCCGACCCTGTCGCTGGCCTTAGGCGCATCGGGAGTGACCCTGTGGGATATGGTGACCGCCTACTCGGTCTTTGCGGAACAGGGGGAACGGATCGAACCCTACATGATCGAAAAGATCGTGGACCGTAACGGCCAGGTGCTGGAAGAACACAGAATGCGGCGAGCCGGCGTGCTGTCGCCGGAAACCGCCTTCATGATGACCAATATCATGCAGGGAGTCATCGAGGAGGGCACCGGACGGCGTGCCCGCAAACTGGGCCGCCCGGCTGCGGGAAAGACCGGTACTTCCAACGATATCAAGGATGCCTGGTTCATGGGTTACACCCCTTCGATCATGACCGGAGTGTGGATCGGGCACGATGATGTCGATATCAGCCTGGGCAGCGGCGAAACCGGCGGTCACGCCGCTTGCCCGGTGTGGCTGTATTTTATGGAAGATTACTTGAAAGATACCCCGGTGGAACAGTTCCCGGTACCGTCGGGTATCATTTTTGCCAAGGTGAGGACGCAGAGTGCGTCGTCGGTGGATGATCCGGAAAACGCCAAGACCATCACGGCGGCTTTCCGCAAGGACCAGCTCCCCACCACTCCCGACCCCATGAATGAAGCCAAACAATCCGCGACGGATGCTGAAACCGATGACAGCGACGCGGTGCCCGACGAAGGCGGGCGGGCTGCACCACCGCCGCCGGACCGTCCCACCCAGGCGCGGCGCCCGGCCCCGCAAAGCGACGATACCGCGGCTTCGTTTTTCAAGTCGGACCTGTTTTAGCGGAGTCGACACCGAGACACGGAAAGCGGGAGACACGGAAACCGGGAGAGAAGAGGCAGTCTGGGGCTACTGGTTCTTTTGTGGCACTTCCTTTTGGTAGCAGTTAATGACGGCGCTCTGACTTCCGCGCTGAGCACTTTCGATCTCGCTTCGCAATCGGCCTGCACTCCAGTCTTCATAATTCACCGCCCTTCTTGTAGACAAACCGCCGGCTTCATGCGTCTAGCAGAATGAAAACCATTTGAACTGGACGAGTGGATCGGATAAGGGCCCGACAGGACACATCCTGAAAGACATGATGACACCACTTGCTGCCCACCCTTCACTGGCTGCCGATCCTGGACCAACAGAGCTGGTGGCTCTGCTGGCGGCCCGTGCCGGCCGTGGGGAACGGGCCGCTTTTGAACAGCTCATCGACCGGTTTCAGGCAGAGATCTTCCGGATGGTCTACTTCCGCACCCGGTCGCGGATGGATGCCGAGGACCTGACCCAGGAGGTTTTCTTGCAGGCATACCGGCACTTGAGCCGGTTGCACGACCCCGGGCGTTTTCGATCCTGGCTCTACGCCATCGCCACCAACCGCGTCCGTGATTTCCTTCGCCGTAAGCGGTTTTTGGCTTTGTTCCGGGGGGCTGGGGATGTCGTTGCCGAGGAGCCTCCGGATCGGGAGCCGTATGCGGTCCCTGGAAGTCTGGATCGCCTCATCCAGATAGAGTTCTGGGCCGAGGTGGAGCGGCTGGCGGCTCAGCTCTCCCGATGGGAGCGAGAGGTGTTCTACCTTGCGGTTTCTCGATCAATTGAGTCTGCGAGAAATTGCCGAGGTCTTGAAAAAGAGCGAGAGCGCGGTCAAGACGCATCTTTACCGTGCTCTCGCCAAGTTCAAAGAAAGCCGGGAACTGATCGAGATACTGAAGGGAGCTTCCTCATGAACGACGACCATGATCTGCACTTGAGCGAATCTCAGGTTCTCGTTTCGTTGGTGGATGAAACCGACCTGCCGCCGGAAATGCGTTCTCACCTGGCCATGTGTGCACATTGCCAGGCAGTACGGCGGCTCCAGACCGATCGACTCCAGCGCCTCACCGACCTGGCCGCTGCGAGCGTACCTACATCGTCGCGCCGGATAATCCTTCCCGAGGAAACGCTCGGGTTGTCCAGACCGGGATTGTTGCGCTTCTGGGCAAGGTCCTGGAGGCCGGCTCTTTTTCTGGGTGCGATGGCGGCCCTGGTGCTACTGGTCACGACCCTGTGGTGGAAACCCATCGAGCAGCGGCAACTGGCCAGGCTGGACCAGGAATGGCAAGAGGATGGCGCGCTGTTTGCCGAAGTGCAACGGTTAACAACCGAACCGCTACCGTCCGCATACGGTCTCATCGCAGGTGAGGAAGCCGTGGATGCCGAAGAAGATCCTTGGGACTGGTTAGTTCCAGACGATGATGCATCCACGCTGTCTAAACGTGGGAGCAGGGTTTTCGATGTCCAACTTGGCAAAGGGGCACGGGATATCCCCGCTGCCTGACGGTTCTGACAGTCTCCAAGGAGAAACAACATGGTTTTAAGACGCGTGCTCGGAATGGTTCTTCTCGCACTGTTGCTGGCACCGGCTGCAGCTCGCGGTGAGGAAATGGGGCAGGGTCGGTGGTGGCGCTGGCCGCGCCTGGCCGAACGAGTGAAGCTGACGGAAGCGCAGAGGTCCCAGCTCGATGACAAGTTCTATGACACCCGTCGCCGGCTTATTGAGTTCAGGGCGGCCGTTGAGCGTGAGCAGCTTGAATTGCAGCGACTTCTGGAGCAGGAGCCCCTGAGTGAAAGCGCCGTCATGGGGCAGTTCAAAAACCTGGATGCAGCCCGTGGCAAGCTGGCTCAGGAACGTTTTCAGTTTATTGTCGAAGTCCGCAAGATAGTGGGTGTCGAGCGCTTCCGGCAGTTGGAGGTCCTGGCCAAGGAATTCAAACGCAGGGCCAAGAACCGGGTCATGAACCAGCTCGACAGAGGCCGAGACCAAGATGAGAACGGCGGCATGGAAGCCGGACCGGGACGAAGGCGGTAGTCTGGAAGCCGGGCACTAATGTTGCAAGGAGGATCTGGGAAAGAGGGACCCCCGTGGGGCAGGCTTTCTAACCTGCCATAATGGCCTCGCCCGAGAATGGCGGGCTGTTGGATAACCCGCCCCACAAACAGAGGCCATAGCCAAGCATCAAAGCCTCAGTTCGTCATTCCCGCATGTTCTTGGCGGGAATCCAGTTTTTTCCTAGGTCCACTGGACCCCCGCCTTCGCGGGGGTGACGGGTTAAGTACCTGCAAGCCCTCGCATTCAAGGGCATTTCCCCTTAAATTGACGCCTGCGCGCCTACGCGAGGATGACGAGCAGGATGAGCAGTGTTTCGGCTACGCTTTTCTGTGGCGCTAGACCAAAGATGTGGCGTCCCGCAGCCGGCAACCTTTACTTGGATGGAGACGGGTCGATTTTGGTCATCTTCACCGGGGCTTCATCCTTCCAGGTGAAAAAGACCTGTCCGTTTTCCGTGTGGATTCGGATTTCCTTGCCGGAAGTGATTTGCTTGCCGTTTACGCTCCAATCCTTCCAACCCATGTAACGTTTCTTGCCGTTGCGAGCGATGCGATCGAAATAGAGGGCATACTGGTCGCCGATTTTGATCAGCCAGTATTCCGCGGGATTGGTGTCCACCTCGCCCTTGTCCAGCTGAAGTCTAAAGATGCATTTCCACCCACCCAGCAGTATCGGGTCAGGTTCCTTGAGGACCGTGCAGAATACCGTTGGTTTCATATTCTGATCGGGTTTTCCCGCTTGCACCGAGGGACTCCACACCACCACCGCCACCACCGCCAAGACCAGAAGAGCCGTAAGACCAATCCGCTTCATGTGTTCCTCCCTTTCTGAATTGGTTTTCAATATGTACATAGGCATAACTGGGAAGCCACAATGGGGCATCCGCGTGGTTTGAAGTTGATATTTGCAGCGGACTCTGTCAACCATTTGAAAGCCAATGAACCTTAACAATTTTTTCGCAGGTTTGGGAAGTCCACGCGCCGCTTTCTGCCGCCATAAGGCCGTTGAGCGGCTATCATTGGGAGTTGGTATTTGCCCTGACCCCGACGACCATGACCGCCGGCTATATGAATATCACCCGCAACTTCTGGCCCAAGTCGAAGAGCGGCTTGAAGACCAGTATGGCGACCTGGTGCTGGAACGGATGCGGGAGTAATGAAACCCTACCTTGTTTGAATAATTGGGCGACATCTTTCAATTATCGCCCCAGCGGTCAGGAAAAGCCTGGCTGCGGGGGTCTTCATCACAGCCGCGTTGTCATCCCTACCGCTTTCTGGTAATTTCCCCCGAACTGAACACCCCATCCTCAAGGCCAAGGGCCGCACTGTTGAGATAAAAAGCTGTTCATGGAGAGGTATCGAAGGGTGAAAAGGACTTTTGCAAGTGGCTCTATGTGGAGGGAACTTTCAAATGCGTTCTAGGACTTGCCCGGACCGACACATCTTCCCGGTGCGCAGACGCATGAATCGTTATTTCGGACCTGACGGGCTGCTGGCGGAAAAGCTCCCCGGTTTCGAATACCGGGCCCTGCAGATGCAGATGGCGGAAGCGGTGCAAGCCGGTCTGCGGGATTCCGTTCCGCTTTTGGTGGAGGCCGCCACCGGCACCGGCAAGACCTGGGCCTATCTGATCCCGGCGATCCTGAGTGGCAAGCGCATTGCCGTTTCCACCGGCACCAAGACCTTACAGGACCAGATATTTGACCACGACATCCCGGTCTTGCAGCGTCTGCTGTTCCCGCAGTTGCGCGCGGTGGTCCTCAAGGGGCGGAAAAATTATCTGTGCCGACGGCGCTTGAGTGAGTTCGCCGCCCACCCCAGCTTCGCCGCTCGCGACGAGGCCAAGCTCTTCCAGCGGCTGCAGCGTTGGGCGGCCCGGACGGAAACCGGCGATCGGGCGGAAATCCAATGGCTGCCTGACCAGTTCCATGCCTGGAATGACATCAGTTCCAGCAGCGACCAGTGCGTGGGGCAGGACTGCGCCGACCAGAGCCGCTGTTTCTTGACGCGCTTGCGCCAGCAGGCGGCCCGCGCCCACCTGCTACTGGTCAATCACCATCTGCTGTTTGCCGATCTGGCTGTGCGCCGCGGTGGTTTTGGCGAGGTCATCCCGCGCTACGAAGCGGTGATTTTCGATGAAGCACACCAACTGGAAGATATCGCGGCTTCCTATTTCGGCATCCAATGGAGCAATTTCCGCCTCCAGGAACTGCTCCACGATACTCAGGTGGAAATCCCACGAGCCAGCAAAGACCCCGAAGTGCTGCGCCAGGTGCGGAGCGCCTGCGAACTCCTGGATGTCCTGAATCGGCGTCTGGTGCACCTGCTGTGCCGGCCGCCGGCCGCCACCGGTCGCTACCGCCTGCAACCGGACAAGATGACGGCGGGATTCAGGGAGATTTGCGCCGAACTGGGGCAAGGCCTGGACGCCTTGCGGACGGTTTTGAGCCCCCATCAGGACGCTCACCCCGCCCTGGAAAGCTGTCAGCGCCGCGGGCACGAACTCCGGTCGGTGCTGGGGGAACTCCTCGAGCAGCGCGATCCGAGCCTCATCTACTGGTATGAAACCAGCTCCCGCGGAGTGTTTCTGCATGGCACCCCGGTCGAGGTGGCGCCCATTTTCCAGCAGCATGTTTTCAAACACACGCCCACCGCCATCTTTACTTCGGCGACCCTGGCCACGGCCGGGTCCTTCGCGTTCCTGCGGGACCGCTTCGGGCTCCCGGTGGATACCCGTGAGCTGCTGCTGCCATCACCTTTCGCCTATGACCAGCAGGCGGTCCTCTATCTGCCGTCTCCCTTTCCCCAGCCCAACGCCGACGATTTCTGCCGGCGGGTGGCTGACGAGGCCCTGGCTATCCTCACCAAAACCCGTGGTCGGGCGCTGTTTCTTTTTACCAGCTATCGCAACATGACCCAGGTCCACAAACTGCTGGAAGAACGTTTGCCCTATCCCGTCCTGCTCCAGGGGCAGAAGCCGAAGCGCGTCCTGCTGGCCGAGTTCAAAGAGAATGTAGCGTCGGTCCTGTTTGCCACCAGTTCCTTCTGGGAAGGGGTGGACGTTCCGGGCGAAGCGTTGAGCTGCTTGCTGATCGACAAGCTCCCCTTCGAAGTACCCGATGACCCGCTGCTGGTGGCCCGCCTGGAAGCGCTCCGCACCCAGGGCAAAAACCCCTTCAACGACTATCAGGTGCCGCGCGCCATCCTGCACCTGAAACAGGGCGTCGGGCGGCTCATCCGGAGTTCCCAGGACCGGGGCATCATCGTCCTGTTTGACATCCGTCTCCTACAGAAAAGCTACGGGCGGCTGTTTCTGGACAGTCTGCCACCCTGCCGCCGCGTGCATCAACTGGCTGATTTGGATAATTTCGTGAAAACTCTGGGATAAGGGAGCCTCTTGCAGAACTATTTTCGTTCCTGGTTCGATCCCTCAGGACAGACCTCACCACAAACGGCAAACCAGCACGTTACCGATGAAGAGCGCTGGCACGCATTCAAGCGCCGCCACGGCAAACCAGCACTTTACGGATAATGCCTGTGCACCGCATTCGAGTGGCCTCTTCGGGCCGCTCTGTGGCGCTTATGCATGGAGACGGGCTCAGACGGTTGGCAATGGTTTTGGGTTGTGAAGCTGAATATGAAGAGGTTGGGGAAGGTGATCTTTAGCGGTGATGATGGGCGACATCATCCCGGAACCGCCTCGATTGCGGCAAGCATGCCGGAGGTGCCGGTTCGCACCCTGGTGTTTCACGTGAAACACCAGCACAAAACCCAAGCCTACAGGCGGCGGCCGCTCAAGCGAGCTTTCAATAAAGCCGTCAACCGGCCCGGCCGTAATCGTCTTCGGCCCGCTCGATATCGTCTTCTCCGAAGTAATCCCCGGTTTGAACCTCGATGAAGGCCATGTTGTCCGTCCCCGGATTGCGGATGCGATGCCAGGCGCCACGCGGGATGTCCACCGCCTGCCCGGCGCCGAGCGGGATCTCGACGTCGTTTCGAGTCACCAGCGCCTGCCCCGCCACCACAAACCAATGTTCAGCCCGCTGCTGATGGCGCTGCAGACTCAGTCGCTGCCCCGGGTAGACTACAATCTTTTTGACCTTCTGGGTGGGTTCATCCAGCAGCACCTGGTAGTAGCCCCAGGGACGATGATCCTCACGCCGACACAGTCGCTGGATCCGGTCGTAGACGCGGAGGTAATCGGTCACCACCGTTCCCATGCCGCTGACCGAATCCGTCCATGGGATGATGGCCAGAACCCCCAGTTCCTCGCCGCCGATGGCCGGGTCTGCCGCCACACAGAAAGCGCGTTTCCGAGCCTTGCCATACACTGCCAGGGCTTGGGGCGATGGTCGTGCGTAGAGTGTGGTCAGGACCGGTGTGGTGGTGGCACTGAGATAAGTCAGCGGCAGGTGGTCGCAGTGGTTGTGAATCAGGTCGAACTCGTTGCCCCGGGCAAACGCTTCGCCGATGTGGAGCGCCTCCCAGGTCCGGCCCTCGATCCCGGGATCGCCTCCCACCGCGTGCGGGCAAACCGCCGACAGTTCCGCCTCGGTTTGGGAATCCTGGGTGGCAAACAGTGTGACGTGAATGGCTTGACGGATGAGGCCATCGGTCAACAAGGAGATGCAGGTCTCCCGATGGCCACCCGCACCCGGTGCGATTCGCCGGGTAATGGGAGCGAGCATGGCAACGCGCATGGGCAAAGCTCCTGGTTTGATTTCATTCGGAGTAATGGCCGACAAAGAAAGCGGGATTCGGAGTTCAAAGCCCCGGATGTACCGGGGCTGGTTTGTGGTATTGCATACCGCATCACGCTCATGCCGCAGATGCTCCCAGACCTCATCAACATCGAATCGTGCTGCCCGCAAATCGTGACCCAATCCCACGAAGACGCATGGCAAGCCACGCCATATCTTCTGAATGGTCTTGGGCGAGATTTTCAGCTTGGAAGCCAGTTCTTTGTAATCAACGATTTCCATCGTACACTCAATGATGAGTAGGTTCAACCATCGGTTTCCGGTGAACAGACCAAAGCGCGGCTGGTATTCCTTGCGCTCACCCATGGAAAGAAGCAAGGCAGCCGTTCGCGAATCTTGGCCCGCTTGACCAGCTTTTCGAGCGACGTCTCCGACAAAGTCAACTCGCTCCAGATCGCCTCCGGCTGCACGCCGTATCCAACCAGCGCCCTGGTCAACCTTTCCAGGTCCCTGACCTTCCAAGGATTGTTCGGCCGTTCTTCGGCGACTTTGCCACCGGTATACACGGGCCCGTTTTCCCGGACCCATGCACGCAGCAACTCCTTGACCAGATCCCGGATTGCTTCGGTGAACAGCAGGAACAGCGTGGCCTTTTCGGTTTCTTCCCGCGTTGAGATGGCGCTCGGGATGGCGGCAACGGGAGATTTTTCCGCGGTCACCAGAGCGGTTTGCACTTCTTCGCGGATCGGGCATCCCGGCACCGAGCAGTACTGGCACTGCGAACAGGACAGCGCCGGGAATTCGGTCCAGGCGTTAACCCTGGCCAAGTGCTCCATGATCTCATCGCGCACTCCTTCAACGGGCCCGGGTTGGTATTCCGCGGCGATGTCGACACGCCCCTTGCCGAGTTCGTTCAGGACACACACGATCCGGTCATAACCGCTCAGCCTGTCCGGTGTCGACCAATCGCTGCAGCAGATCGGCGTAGTGGGTCACCTGGCGCGGATCCGTTTCGCCCATGCCGGTCTTGTCATCGACGATCCACAGAGTCCGGTCTTTGATATAGGCTAAATCCGCCACCATGCGGAAGGCGACCGCGCTGGAGAACCATCCGTCCTTTTCGGGAAGCGGCCGCGGATTGGAATCAAACGCCAGTCGCGATTCCACCCTGACCAAATGGGGAGAGATCGGGACATTGACCAGGTCGGTGTTGATGAACCGTTCGAGGAGTTCCACGACCCGGCCCGCTTTTCCTTCCGGGAGAGCCTTGAGGGCCTGATGATTCAGCAGAAACTCCAGATCGGACATCGTGTTGCGCTGCAAACAGGCGCTCCGGTATTCCTTCAGGATTTCGGCCACCAGCGCCCCGATCTCGGCGGCCTCGCTCTGGGGTTCCTTATAGGTCTTGGCGATGCGGAGGGCATTGAACCGGAACGGGCATTTCGCGTCTTGAATGGCACTCCATGAAAGAGCGATCATGTCTCACCCCCTATATGCCCAGACCGGCCGATGCCGGCGGATCTTCGACTATCGGGCAGAACCCGTCACGATCCCGGGTAGGGCATTGCCCCGAAAGACAATACGCCGATCTGGAGCGGAACTCCCCGTCGTATGGGCATTGGACTTTGCCGCCGCCAGCGGGATCTTCCTGCAGGTTCGCTTGTTCGCCAACGGCTTCGCTCCCCGTGGTTTCCACAGGTGTCTGGTGATTCACCTGGCCGGGCGGGATTGCCTGCAGCAGCGCCTGCGCTTCATCCTCACGGAGAAAGCTCAGCTCGTCATAGCCGATCTCGGACATTTAATCCTTGATCTTGGCCCGGCTCGAAGGGTCCTTGGCGACTTCCCGGAGGTCCAGCAAAAGGGCTGGGGTTACGCCGCAAGTGGCAATTTCGGTCTTCCCATTGAACAAGTCGGGATCGACGGGGAACTTGTTTCGCCTGCTGCGTCGCTGGTGTCCGGCCTCCTGCCGGCTGTTTCCGCCGTTCAACTCGCCTGCAGGAGGCTTCTGAGTCTCAGTAGGAGGTGCTTCCCCGCCTTCCCCCGGCCCCTGTTGAACCGGTTCGACCTGGCCTTGAGTCTCGCCAGCCGTAGTGGTGACATTGGGTTCCTCCCCTTTACTGACTGCTGTAGCCATCTGCTCCGGATAGAACTCGGCGACGATTTCCTCTGGGTCTTCATCATCCATCCGCACCGGGTCGTGAGTGATGAGCTTGCGGGCCTCGGTTTCGATACCGGAGATCCGCTCGGCGTGGCGGGCATATGCAACCCTTGAGATTCGGCCAGGTGAAGTGGCCAGAAGTGGATAAGGAGGATCCTGACCGGTTTCGCAAGGTGGCCGAGGAAGCCTACTACGAATGCGAACACTGCCGGGAACGGATCACCGAATTACGACAAACCGGGCATGCTCAAAGCCGGGGAATGGCGGGCCGAATCGGATCGGCTAAAACAGCGCAAGATCGGTTTCAGGCTTTCGAGCCTTTACAGCCCCTGGGTCAAGTTCGGATCCATGGCCGCGGAATTCCTGAGGTCCAAACCGTTCCCGGAAAAGCTCCAGAACTTCGTCAATTCCTGGCTGCGGGAACCCTGGGTGGAGAAATCCACCAGAGTCGAATCCAACCGGATCCTCGAGCTCTGTGACGAACGTCCCCGGGGAGTGGTGCCGATGGAAGCGGTGGCGCTCACGGCCGGGGTGGACTGCCAGCTCAACGGGTTCTTCTATGTGATCCGGGCCTGGGCGAGGCCTCTCACAAGTTGGCTGGTGCGGGAAGGATTTGTCGAGGCCTTCCAGGACCTCGATCAGGTGCTGTTTGGCTCCCAATACCCCCGGGGTGATGATCTGGAAAGGCTCTTTGTCCATCTCACCTGCATCGACAGCGGTTACCGAACCGATGAGGTTTACAAATGGGCGCGCCGGCACCCGGGTGATGTCCGGGCCACCAAAGGCGCCACCCATCCTCTTAAGGCCCCATTTGTGCCTTCGAAGATTGACTATGACCGAAAAGGCAAGGTGATTCGGGGTGGCCTGATCCAGTGGCTCCTGGACACCGCCTACTGGAAAGATGTGCTGCTGCGAAGGCTGCAGATGAACCGGGAGGATCCCGGGGCCTGGATCGAGCATGCGGAGATCACTCGGGAATATGCGGAGCAGATGTCTTCCGAGCGCAAGGCGCTCATCAGGAACCGCAGGACCGGACACACCACCGAGTAGTGGCAGAAGGTGAGCGAGCACACGGCCAATCATTACTGGGACGCATCGGTCTATGCCCTGGCGGCCGCGGAAATGCTCGGGGTTCGAAACCATTCGGTCACCGGTCTGCATTTGAGGGATGGTGGGCATACGGCCTCGAGGCCGAGGGTGGCCCGCTCGAAATGGATGAGTCGGCGCTAACGTCACAGCCAAGGATCGGAGCATGAGCCAAACCAGACAGCCCATTCTCAACGGCAAAAAGGATATCTGCAGGTACGTTGGCCGCTCACTGGAGCACGATCCGCAAATGGATCGATCAAAAGGATTTCCCGGCACGAAAGCTGGACGGGATATGGGAAGCCGACGCGGAGCTAATCATCCAGTGGCGCCAAAGGCAGATCGCGGAGCAGGTGAGGGCCGCGATTCGGCGAAAAAAATAAATCCTAAAGATTGGGGGCAGCTTTATACCCTTTTTCAGTTAACGACCATACTCCACGTGGAGTTTGTGAGACTGGTTTGAGAAGATGTTGTTCGCGCATAACTCTTACTTCCCACTCAGCACTCTTCTGCCATCGTATGGTGCCTGAGCTAATATCAGATTTGTCAAAGTCATTGAGTTTATCTGCCATTTCAATTTCAAGCCGTTTAAGGACATTGGCGCGGTCACCCTTGCCCACCCAATTTTTTTTTGGATTTTTATAATTGGGTCCCTAAAAGCATAGTGCGGTGTTTTCGCACCGCTTGAAGCTTTACTGACCAAATTCTTCTTGATCATGTTATTTTCCATTTTGGGCACCTCAGTGAGTATAGCGATGCGCCGTAGTACAGAATTTAGGGTATCTTTAAATGGTCGAGCTAGATTTTGAAGCCAGGCATAAACTTCGTCATCGATTCTTATTGTGGGCATCACTGTCACCTCCTCATTAAGTGCTATAGTGTAACACTACGACAATTAAAGCCAGGTTGGCAGTCAAGTAAAAAATTTAGCAGGGGGAAATCAACCGGCAAAAATCGCCGAACCAGGCGCTTCACTTGACGCCGAGAACGTTTGCGGCTTGATGATAACCCTCTGGTAGCGGCGCAAGTGAGCTTGGTCGTTGTCACATGTGGAGATACGGGGGCGCCCATGCAATAAGGCATTCCTGTTCTTTCAAGATTGTACCATGGTGTACTCGCGTGCAGAGAGTAAGCCCAACCGCATCCACGCCGACAAGCGCAACAGCGGCGCGGCTTAGTTCGGTGTTATGCCCCCAGGGGACGGATTGACTTATGTATATTACAGAGATATACTATGACCGAATCATCTGACGTTCTTATGAAGTGTACGGGATTCGATTGGGACACGTACAATTCAGACAAGATCAAGACGAAGCATGACGTGACACCGGTCGAGTGTGAGCAAGTTTTCTACAATCTTCCGGTTATGACTGGTGATGATGAGAAGCATTCACGAAGCGAAGACCGGTTCTATGCGCTGGGGCAGACAGACTCTGGTAGGCTGTTATTCTTGGTGTTCACAGTTCGCAAGGACAAGCTGAGGGTTATATCCGCAAGAGACATGAACAAGAAAGAAAGGAAGGTATACCAAAGCCATGAAGAAGAGAATTCCCCGCTTTGAGAGTGAGGACGAAGAAAGGGATTTCTGGCAAAGCCATGATTCCACCGAATATGTTGACTGGAAGAAAGCGGCAAGAATTACCTTGGCCAATCTGAAGCCCTCCGTAAAGACCATTTCCCTGCGTCTCCCGGAGTCCATGCTTGAGGAGTTGAAGCTCTTAGCCAACAAAAGAGATGTACCTTACCAGTCATTGGTCAAGGTTTTCTTATCCGACAGGATCGAGCAGGAGCTTACGGCTAAAGGGCATAACAAGTCGTTGCACCGGATCGCCCGGAAATCGGGCTCCCGGTGAACTCCAGCGTTCACGCCGACGTTTGTGCATCGGCGTAAATCGCGGCGCTGACTTCGTCAAGTGCCTTGTCTCGTCGCCAGGCGCCCACAACCACCGAGCAGCTACAGGAGCGGAAGATAGGCCTCCGCAAATGGTGGTGAACTCCGGACATTACAAGGAACACGAGCGATGAGCGTGAGTTGGCGGACAACGGAGTTCGGGACGTTTGAAGTTGTTGACCGGCAGGGACTATCGGCCAAGATTTTCGGAGGTTTCATGTTGTTCTTTGCCGGTTGCTTTCTTTACTGGCTGGGGACGGCGGTGGTCGAGTATTTCCGGTTCGGCACATGGCGAGATGTACTCGTCGCCTTGCCGGGGCTGGCCGTGACGCTTTTAATGGCTGCATTGTTTGGTGTTCCCGGAATGCTCATGGCGCTCCTGAAAAAGCGAACGCTGTGTAACAAGGCAGACGGGCTGATACGACAAGTCAAGTCTTTCGGTGTGTTTCGACGTGTGCGAGAGTTTAGACTGTCAGATGTTCAGTTGGTGGCCTCCACCTTCAAAACCACAAGGAGCAGCAACTTTAACCGCAGCGGCGGTGGTAACGAAGTGCACACGGTAGAGCTTGTGCTTGCCGACAAGCAACAAGTGGAGGTGGCCCAGTTGGGGAACTGGGGTTCGGCACTCGAGTTAGGGCAGCAGTTGGCTGGGTACCTCGGTGTTGAGTTTCGCGATGTGCAACGGGTTGATGGAGCCCTCGGTGAACACAGAGGATGTCCTGGGGGTCAAGTCCTTGATTGATTCAAGTCGTTCATAAAGAAAAAAGCGAGGCAAGCGCATCTGCCTGTAATATTGAGCATTTTCCAACCACCGACTCCACACGGACCCCGCAAACAGCGCGGGTCCGGTGAGCCTTACGTTAGGCGGACGCAGGTGAGGACAGGAGGAGCGTCGATGTGGCCATTCCGGACGCGAGCGGTCCGAGAAGCGCACCGACCTCTTGCGGGCAGTCGCGTGCTCAGCGTCTTGGCACCCCAGGAAGTGGCGGCACTCGGTGGGTTGTGCCGTGAGGCAATCGCCGGCGTGTTCGACAGAGACGAGGAGTCGGTAGGCACGTTTCGGCCGAATCCAGCGTTCGTCGAGTTCATGCACAGCTTGATTCAAGAGCGTGGTCCAGAGGATCCCGGCCTTCGGCAGGTGGCTGCGGCCCAGGGGAACGGCTGGGTTTACGTCATTGATCTCCGTACGGTCGAGGGGCCTTCTGGCAACGTACCAACGGAGGACATTGTCGGCGGATTCATGGTGGAGGCAGGCCAGATACGGCGCGATTCGTACTGGCGCAATGGCCAACACAAGGTCTTCACGGCCCAGGGCTTGGTTCGTCTTCCACCAACGCTGCACGCGGCTCTTGTCGAAGAACTGCGACAGCACCCCATGGGAGCCGGCTAACAAGCGCATGAATCTGGCGAAGCGCAGTCCAGTCACAGGCGGGCCCGCTGCGCGGGCCATCTTCCTCAACTCGCGCTTCGCAGCTTATGCGCCGCGATTCCACGGGTCAGCGCCGCGATTGGCCGAGAAGATCGATTTGACCTGAGCTTGAATGTGGATTATTATAGCTATTACAATCCACAATACAGAGGTATGTTATGAGAACCGTCCAGATGACCCTTGATGAGGATCTTATCAAAGAGGTGGACCGCATTTCGAAGCAGCTCCACACAAATCGTTCTGCTTTCACACGAAAGGCACTTCGTGAGTCGCTTGCGCGCTACAGCCTTGAGCAGCTGGAAAGGAAACACCGGCAAGGGTACGAACGGTGCCCAGTAGCTGCCGAAGAGTTTTCGGTTTGGGAAACGGAGCAGGCCTGGGGTGACGAATGAAACACGGCGAAATCCGTTGGTACAAGTTCGCTCGGCCAGACAAAAAGAGGCCAGTTCTTATCCTGACACGAGATTCCGTATTAGAATATCTGGGTGAGGTAACTATCGCCCCAATTACAACCACAGTCCGCGACATACCGTCCGAGGTCTTTCTCTCCAAAGCCGACGGCGTACCCCAGGATTGCGCTGTCAACTGTGACCACCTGCAAACCGTTCCAAAGGCAAAAATCGGAGTCCTGATCACGTTCTTGCCCCCCTCAAAGATGGCTGATGTTGGACGGGCAATCCGCTTTTCACTCGATATTTAAAAAACGACTGGCCAACCAATCACTCAAGCCGACGCCGTGCGTGCCCGGCGCACAATCC
>CAWHGA010000024.1:0-65010 GCA_963828705.1 uncultured delta proteobacterium | reverse complement strand
CACCGAAGAGATCAAAAGGCACGTCAAAAGGTACTATGCTGAACTATTCGCCCGGGGACGGACGGTACCCACGACGCTGCCAATCTTGTCGGGCCGTGAGCTCGCCACTGAACTGGGCTACCCATCGGCCCTCTTCGACCTCATTCCTGACCACCTATGGGATTTATTTCGCCCTGCGGCAACCCCTTGCCTCATCTTCGCGGCCCGGAAAACCAGTGGCTGCTCAACCTGGGCTGCGGAGCCGGGATCGATAACTTCGCCATGGTTGCCCAGCATCCCGGCATCCATGTAGTGGGGCTCGATGTGGTCTGGCCGGTGCTGCATCAGGCGCACCGCTGGGCCGATACCGGACCTCTGCAATCAAAGGGACTCTTTTGGGTATGTGGAGATGCCGCCGCCTTGCCCTTTCAGTCGCAGCACTTCGATGCTGCGATCCTCAATGGCGTGTTCAACCTTTTCCCTGACAAGGAATGGCTCCTGGGAGAGTGTCAGCGGGTGCTCAAACCGCGTGGCCAGCTCCTCCTTGCCGATCTGTGCAGTCATGGGTCACTTCCCGACCACTTTGCTGCAGAAGCGGATGCCTGGGCGTGGTGCATAAGCGGGGCGTTAACTTTAGATGAAATGCGGGCACTGCTCACCGGGCGGGCTTTGATGACATCATAGTGAATCGGCAGGAACATGAGGATATGTTGTATCGTACCCTGGTGTCTTCTCGAAAGGCCGAGAACCTCCTGGCATGACCAGCGCTCACCAGGCCCACCCCGGATATAGACACGACCACCCAATAGGATTGATCCCCCGATCAACGGCTCGCGCCAAGGCACGAAGACGCCCACGAAGCCTCCCGCTATTCCTTTTCGTCTTCCACCATCTTGATGGCTTTGGTGGGGCATTCTTCAGCGCAAATACCGCAACCTTTGCAGTAGTCCAGATCGATCTCCACCGGAATGGAACGCTTGACGATCCCTTCCGGGCAGTACAACCAGCAGATGAAACAGGAAGGCCGTTTGTTCTTGGCGGGGGTACAGCGGCTATGGTCGATCTCTGGGCGCATCTGGCGCCAATCGCCGGTGTGACCGGCTTCTCCGGTGGCCAGGGTACTATGGGCATAGGTAAATTTGTCTTCTCTAGCGCGTTCACGAACTAACCTTTCATGTGGTTTTCTCAACAACCGTCCACCTTGGTCGCAACAGTCCGCAGGCGGTTTCAGACACAGACCAGTTTGCATTCCGTCGCCAGCACTGTCCCTTCATAGGCCAGCCGTGCCCCGTGGATGTTTCTGTCCAGAGCATCTCGCTTGAAATGCAGGCCTAGAGCCTTCGATGCTGGCCATGGTGATCATCCCGGTAGCCCGGGCAAAACCACCGAGAATGGAGGTATTGAACAACACCGATCCCGCCACGATCAGTTCGGCTTCTCTCGCCCAATGGGTGGCGTTGGTGGTGGCCACATTGACCGGCGCGTTGAGACGAACACTCTCCGGTGCTTTCGGGGTGTTGATGAGGACCAGGCCATCAGGACGTATCCCGGCGGTGACGTCAACTACTCTGAGCAGCGATTCGTCCAGGACCACCACCACATCGGGGTATTCCACCAGAGAAAAAGTCCGAATGGGTTGCCGACCATACCGCGTGGTGGCGATTACCGGAGCCCCACGACGTTCGGCGCCGAAGAAGGGGGCCGAAGTCACCCCTTTGTAGCCATCGTAGTAGGCCGCTTCAGCCAGGACCATGGCGGCGGTCACGGCACCCTGTCCACCGCGTCCATGCCATCTTATCTCGGAATCCGTTTGCGTTCCATGTGCACCCATTCGTCTTTGCCCGCCAGAGTGTGTTTGCCGCCTTCGATCCCGGCTGCTTCCATCGTCGGCTGGTATCCCGCCAGCACTAATAACTTCTACGGCCACCAAGTCAACCAAAGCGGGTGGCCGACCCTATCACGTTCCTTTCGACTGCTTGGTCCTGCAGCAACGGTTCCGATTCATCCACCCTGAGTCCCAACAGCAAATCCCGATACTCAATCTGGTAGATGTATAGCATGACCATGGCGAAGGCCAGAATCAGTGGTCCATAGATGATACCGGCGAGCCCGAAATACTGGACACCGCCGATGATGGCCAGAAAGATATAGAATGGTGACATCCCGGCCTGGCCCTTCATAAGATGAGGTCGCAGCAAAATTATCGAAAGACCCCACCACCAGCACGCACCAGGCAATGAGAAAGCCCATGGCTTTCAATTTACCCAGCAGAGCCAGGTAAGCGACTGCGGGCAACCAGATCAGGCCGGTACCGATCAGAGGTATCAGCGAGGTAAAACCCATCATCGCCCCCCAGAACAAGCCGGGGATACCCACAATCGATAGGCCGATCCCCCCGGTAACCCCCTGGCACACTGCCACCACAAAACTTCCCATTAGGGCCGACCGTGCCACCGACCGAATGCGGTCAATGATGCGGTCCTCCTGGTCCTCGCAAGCGGCGCCAGGTACTTGATCCGCTGGATCATCTCGGCGCCGTCGCGGAGCAGGTAAAAGATAATAAACATCATGATAAAAAACCGTGACACAATCCCGAGGGCATCTCCAAGGAGATTGGCACCCTGGGCCAGCAAAAACTGACCAAAATTCTTGCTGAACTGCAGAATATTCCCTTGAATGTCGAGCTTTTTTAGATCGATGAAAGATGCGTGCTCTTCCAGCCAGACGCTGTAGGCCGCCATTCGGCCATCTTCCATCAGCCGCTGCAGGTTCCCGGCGCGGATCCAGTCGTTGACCTGATTGATGGAGTGCACCGCCTGGCTCGGTCAAGGCCGAGAAAAACACCAGCAGCGGTAGAATGATGACGAAGGTGATGACCATGATACCAAGTAACGCCGCCAAGCTGCGGCGCCCACCGCAGCGGCGAACCAGCCAGGAGTGCAGCGGGTGGAACATCGATGCCAGGAGATGGCGAAGATGATAGTGTGAGCAAAGGGACGCAGGATCAAATAGGTCAAGTACAGGGAAAAGAACACCACCACCAGAAGAAATGGACGGTGGCGTTTGTCCGTTGGATTCTGGCACGGTGTAAGGTTTTCAGAGGGTTCATTCATGGATTCGTCACCTCGGCATCGAAAATGTTCCTGAGAATTCGGGAGGCCGGAAAGCCTGTTCCATATCTGTGCGTGGCAATGCGCGCTGCCGGAACGTCACATCCCCAGGCGGGCGGCTTTCTGGCGAAAGTCCTCGGCTTCACGCACCTGGCCGCTTTGTTTTAGAAGGTCGGCTTCCAACAGATAGACCCGCTTTAAAGCTTTGGGTTCTAATCCTGATAGAGGGAGCTTCCGCTTTTCGGGCGAATTCCAGCGCTCGCTTCAACTCCCCTTTGTTCTGCCAGGCCTGGGCCAAAACCAGAAAGGCTTCGGCATTATAGGCATCAACCTGGATGGCCTGTTCCAATTGGGCGATGGCCTGTTCGGCATTCCCCTGCTGGAGGGAGGATTTGGCAGTGTTCACCAAATGCATGGAAGCCAGGTATTGTGGGTTCTGGGCCATTGGATCGGTCCGTTTGGTCACATCGGTCACCGCCCCTTCGCCAGGAATGACTCCACCGCCGGTATCCTTCTCAGGAATAGCACTGAGGTCTTCTTCCTGTATGCTGGGTAGTGGCTGCAGGGTAGGTGCGGCCGGGCCGTCTTCTGGTGGCGCCGTCCATTCTGGCCTGGGCACAAACGCCGGCTTAGTCGGCGCAACACGCCATTCTTCGGGTATGTAAACGGGGCGTCTGGCCGCACACCCGCCCCCTGACAACACCAGAATCACCAGCAGTGCTCCCGCGGTGCCGCAGAAGCGGCTAACGACAGTCATCCACTTGCCCATCACACCCATTGCGGTCCCTTCATACCGGTCCACATTGATAAATGGCTGGGTATAGCTGCACTCTGCCGGGGACCCCAGGCCCCCAACGGTAGAATGGCCATGCCCCACCGGATCCTGAAGGGGCGAATCGATCGATCCTCTGGGTTGGCACAGGATGGCGACCCACCCGTTCGTCCCCTTTCCCCATCCCAACGTCCATAGCTCCCCGTCTCGCGCGCGTCATCGCCGCCCATAGCCTCCACCATCTGCCGGAACGAAGCGGACCCAATGATGTCCAACAATTGCTGGATCTTAAAGTCTTCCCAGCAGGCCTCGGGAATAATCAAGTCGTAACGTTCCTCCGCCACCGGAATGAAGTCAAGGTCCAGAGCCCTCGCCGAGGAGTATATGGCCATGCCGGTGTCGGCGCGGCCGCTGAGCACGTTGACGGCCACCGCCATGTGGGTAAATTCGTCTTGGTCGTAGCCGTGAATCCCCTCGGCCGATAGCCCAGACTGCGTCAACTAGTAATCCAGAAGAATGCGCGTGCCCGATCCCGCCTGGCGATTGATGAACACTACGTCGGGCCGAAGGAGATCCTCCACCCCTTGAATGTTCTTTGGATTACCAGGATGCACCAAGAGCCCCTGCGGACGCATTGCCAACTGGACGAGGCGCAACGGCACATCACCCAGATACCGTTCCACGTACGAAAAATTGTAGTCCCCGGTCTCCGTATCCAGCAGGTGAGAGCCGGCAAGATGGGTCTGGCCGCGGCGAATCGCCATCAGCCCCCCCAGACTGCCCACGTTGCTTGAAGAGAGGTGGAGGCGGCTATCCCGGCGCTTGAGTTCATTGGCCAGCACATCAATGCTGTTGTCGTGACTGCCGATCATAATCAGGGTGTCATCAAGCTGCTCCTGCGGGCGGAGCAGGCGCACGTGCACGCTCTCCTCCCACTTCATGACCTTCCAGCTCCTGGGGAATCTGCAGGATCCCATCGGCTCGCACCAGCGAGGTAATGACACCTGCGCCGCGCTGGAGGGGCATGGCGATCAGCCTTCCCTGCACGCGCCCGAGGATGACCCGCACGAATTCCTCCAACCCCAGTTTCGATGGCAGTCTTGCGGGCCAGCGCCGCCTCCACCTCGTTGAAGGCCGGGTCTGGTCACCCTGTAACGAGTAGAGCAACGGCCGAACAGAATTGTTCAAAGGCCATGATGGCAGAAACGGGATATCCGGGAACCCCCACCACGGGTTTGTTTTCTCACCATGCCCAGAATGGTCGGCTTGCCCGGCATCATGGTCACTCCATGGACCAGAACCGTCCCAGTTCCCCGATGATCGATGAGGTGTAGTCCTCGGAGCCGGCCGATGATCCGGCGTTGATCAGGACTACGTCCGCGGACGAAGCCACGGCCGTTACGAGGGCCCGTTTGATGCTGTCGTAGTCGTCGACAATAATATCCTGCAGCAAGCGTTCGCCCCGGATTCTTGTACCATGGCGGCGAGGACCGACCCGTTGAATTCGAGGATCTGTCCCGGCGCCGCTTCTGCCGCTCGCCTCAGGCGGAATCAGCTCCGTACCGGTGGGTTGAATCCAAACCCTGGGGCGGGTGTACACCGTCACCGAGGACCCCCCCCGCCAGCAGTGCGCCAAGGTCTGCCGGTCGCATGCGGTGTTGCTGCGGCAACAGCAGTTCACCGGCAACAATATCTTCTCCGACTTTACGCACGTGCTGCCAGGGAAAGGCCCGTGCCGGATTTCCACCTCTCGTTCGCCAACCGGTTCCACATTTTCGATCATGATTACGGCATCGGTGTTCCGGGAGAGGATCTCCGGTATCGACGTCGAACGCTGACCCCAGCACCAGGCGCAGCGGCTGGGCTTCACTCGTCCCGAAGGTGTCCTGGGCCTTGACGGCGATACCGTCCATGGCGGCTCCGTGATAGTGAGGAACGGAATTCGCAATGCCGAAATCGGCTGCGCCATCACCCGGTGGAGCGCCTCATGGCTTGGGATCCTCTCCACGGCGGTGCGAAGAGCCTGGGTTGTTTCAGTCCACATGGCCTGGGCCTCATTGAGGGTCTTCATTTGCAAGTATACGTTTCGCTCGGATCGCCTCATGATTTCTCCCGAACCGTTGTAACGACTAGAAATGTCCCTGCTTCTCTCATCAGGCTGCCGGGACACCAAGACGCCAAAAACCCTAATCTTACATTATGACTGGGTGCGTTTGTGTCCCGAGGAAAGCGGCTTCGCCTGAGCCGACCTGTTGCAAATTGTCACCAGCAGGCGGTCACCGCAGCATCACTGCACCCTCTGGAAGCCAAATCGATTCCAGAACTTTCGCCGAAAACGGCGAGCCATACTGAGATTAACCTCCGCCATGCTAATCTGTTCCAGTTCGTCGAGTTCCATCTTGACCCAGTCCTCGATAGTGTCGAGACTCCGGAACCAGCGACGAAAATCTTCATTATCCAGCATTTTGGGCGGCTGGATCACAAGGCTGTGCCCACCGTGCTGATGGATTCGTTTGTCCTGAGCCACGGAGTTGTAGTCAGCGGTGTTGACCCCCACCACCGGCACGAAGTTGTCGAAGGCACGCACCATGGCCCCCATCTTCCAATGACCGCGAAGAACGGGGAAGATCCCAATATTGAAGATGATGTCGGCACCTTGATCGACCAGCTGTTTGGCGGCTTCCGGCTGCCCCCAGAAATCGATGCAGACGGGCACGCCGATCTTGCCGAAATCGGTTTTGAAGGCACGAAACACTCCGTCACCGGCGACAATCCCCAGCTGATTTCGTTCCATCGCGCCGACATTGCGCTTGCGCTGCCGACCAAGGATGTGTCCGGCGCGATCAAAGACAGTGGCGGTATTGAACAACCGATCCCCTTCCTGCTCCACCAATCCGGCAATGATATAGGCGTTGAGATCGCGGGCTGCGTCGCCCAGTTCCCGCTCCCCTTGAAAAGGGAAATATTCGGGGAAACAGATGACATCCAGAACTTCTCCGCGGCATTTTTCCAGGAGCTGCAAGGCGTGGCCGACATTCCTGGGATCGTGAAATTCAGGGTAGGGTTTGGGCTGCACCATGGCAACCCGGATGTTGTCTTTCATGCTCAACTCCGCTCTATGCCCAGTCCAGATCCACCCAGTAAGGGAAATGATCGGAAGGGAAACGTTGGTCCTGGTGGCTGTGGGCGATATCCCCCCTACGCACGCAAAAATGGGCGCTGACCAGAACCCAATCCAACCGCCCCTTGTTGGGAATGCCGTCAAAATCGTGGTGGGTCATGCTCTGGGGATCCTCACCGCGGTCCAACATCCGCCAAGAATCCTGCAGTTCCGTGAGGGGATCAATCAACAATCGATAGACAGCCGATCCGGGCAGATCGTTAAAATCCCCCATGAGCACCTTGGCGCCCCGGCAATCCTGCAGCCAGTCGCGGAGGATCTCGGCCTGTCGAACACGAGCTTCCTGGCCCAGGTGGTCCAGGTGTGTGACCACCGCCCACAATGAGGCTCCTGAACGTTTCTCACGGAAACGAGCGCAACTCATCATCCGCGGGAATGCACTGTCCCAATCCTTGCTGCGGTGCACCCGCGGCGTGGTGGACAACCAGAATTCATCCCCCTCGACAAGCTCCAAGTGCTGCGCCTGATAAAACAGGGTCGGGTATTGACAGGTAAGGTCTTCGGCGGGGCGTCCCAGGGCGTGCATCAGGTAGCCGGGCAGATGTTCGCCAAGGTACTGAAGCTGACTGGGGGTGCCTTCCTGGGTCCCAAGAATCCACGGGGAATGCGCCATAATCACATCGGTGACCAGTTCGCGTCGAAAGATCCATCCGTTGTCACCATCCCGGTCATTTTCGAAGCGGATATTGAAGGTCATCACACGCATGGGCTATGCACCTGAACAATGCTCACAGCTGGATTGACGCACACGCTCCGGGAAAAGATCGGGCTTGACGGCAGGACGGAACACTGTCACCCGCAATCCATCCCCTTGCGCCCGCCATCGACTTTGCCGCACGCGTTCTCGCGAATCACTTGACGGCCCTATGGCTTTGGCCTAGAGAATACCAGAGTTGGTTCATTTGACAAGACTTGTGTCCGCAGCTGAGGAGCCACCATGTCACAGCTCATCGTCTACCAGGGCGCGTTCGGGATAGCGCTGGCCACCGATAGTCGCGCGGTGCGCTTCACCGCATCGGGGGATCCCAGCTACTTTAGCGTGTCCAAACTGTACCCGCTCAACCCCACCACAGTACTTGCCACCGTGGGTGCCGGCTATGGCCATCTGCTTTGTCAGGCATTTCAGCAACGGTTGCAGCGATTGCCGCACGTTCACGGAGAAGATATCCCCGAGTTGGCCTTCCCTTTCCTGCGCGATGGACTCCAGGCTCAACCGGCACCAGCGGCGAGTCAGGACGGGGATTCGGAGTTACAATTGGTTTATTTCGTCATAGCCGGCACCATCACGGGTAGGAAGGATTGCCCGCTGGGATTCGTGGTCTATGCTTCGGAGCAAGCCACGGAACCCCTTCACCCCTTGGCGACCGGGCACTTCGTCTGCATCCCGCGCCAGCTTTCGATGGAGACCCGCTTGCAGCAATTGTCCGTTGACGAAGTCTCCTGGGAGCAAGTAGAAGGGATGTGTCGGCATCTTTTGGTGCGGATGGCAGCCGCATCGGAAGACGTCGGACCGCCGTTTCTGCTGACCCGTATCACCCCGGACGGCATCTTCACCCGGGTGGCAGAAGATACTGTGGTGGAAGGAATGCCGCTTTTAAGAAATGGAGAGGAGTCGACCACGCCTTGAGTTGGCATGAGATTGGTATGGCATTGGGGAAAATCATAGTGGCTGCCGTGGTCGGCGGAGCGATCGGCTTTGAACGGGAGTCTCATGGGCAGGCGGCTGGATTTCGCACCAACATTCTGGTGAGCATCGGCGCCTGCTTAATGATGATGCTATCGCTGGACATGGAGCGAATCTTTCGCCACCTCGATAGCAACGCCGTGGTTCGCCTCGACCCTGGCCGCATCGCTTCGTATGCCATTGCCAGCATGGGTTTTCTCGGTGCAGGGGCCATCATCAAGGGCAAGGGTTCGGTACGAGGACTCACCACAGCCGCCAGCCTGTGGCTGGTCACCGGCCTGGGCCTATCGGTGGGGGCTGGCTTCATGTGGCCGGCGGCCATAACCGCCGCGGTCAGCCTCCTCATCCTCTACAACCTGCGATATCTTAAGGACCACTTCTCGAGGGACATATACACCGTTTTGAGCCTGACCTTCCAAGGGCTGGAAAGGCCGCTGGATGATGTTAAGGAAACCTTGCGGCTTTATCCCGGGATAAAAATCCAGTTCGTCAATTACCTGCACTGTATCCCCGAGCAACAGGTGAAGTACCGCCTGCGCCTGCACAGCAAGGAGCACCAACCCTGGGGGCAGATCGCCAACCGGCTTCTGCAGCTTCCTGGTTTAGCTGAACTGGCCTGGGAAGAGGGTGATGTGCCTTAAGGGCCGGTCAAAGACTGAACAATGAGGAAGCGCAATCTCCGGTAACAGAGAATGCCCTTTCTAACCATCAGTTTCGAGAGCAGGCCAAGGCCAATGCGAATGGCATGTTGGTTGTTTCGGTTCCGGTAGTACTATCTCGGGCGCTTGAACAAAAGTGTGGTCCAGAGATTGTCCATGGACTCATTCAAGTCATTACCAAGGTGGAATCCCAGGGTGCTGAGTATCGCTGCCACCACCCTGGTTCCGCTGCCGCCAACTCCCCCTATGACCACTGGACCGTTTTGGCCCCAGTCGACCGACATTTATGCACTCCTTTCGTTCGCACTTTTCCTTGTGACCCTAATGAATATCCACTTCCGCGAGTAAAACGAAGACCGGACCTCAGTTTCATCATCACCACCGCTGGCGGGGTTCCATCCCACCATGCGATCGGCAGGCAGGAAAGCCCTCCTTCCGATGGCGACGACCAATCGCCTTTCGGTTGTGGCCACTCTCCAACCAAGATGTGAACCCCTCCCGATAGAGCATTCCCGTGGACTCCCGCTTGAAGCAGCCAAGGTCTGAGTGCACAAGGACCTGGGCGCCGATGGATTGCTCACGGCGGCAAGGGCGAGCTTTGAGGGCATTGCTGACCCGTTGCCGGGAGATCCTGAGATCGCCTCGAGATCAACTAGAGCGTGAGCGCTTCGATCATTTCTTTGGGTCGCTGCATATCCACTCTCCGGTCAATTTCCATGCCGGAGTGTAGTCTTCACAAACGTCGGCGCAGCTCGGATTTTCTCGCGTTCATTGAGCCAGGTCATGACTCCGGGATTTTTCTCCCACTCGATGGTAATGAATTTCACTGAAGGAAAGAGTTTCTGCGCCTTAGAAAAGTATGGTCGGGCGGCCTTGCAGTCGTCGCATCCTTCGATCCTGACCATGAGAAGCGTGTCGCCGGTCCGTGTGAGTATTTCCGCAAAGAACTGCTCATCTGTCACATCCGGATAGGTGAATTCTTCCTCCTTTTTTTGTTTTGTCAGGATTTTTTCTTTGAAACTTGGACTTCCCTCTGCACATTCCTCACACGGACTCGTTGAAGGTAGTGATTCAACATATCCGATGGCGCTCAGCGCTGCTGCTATCCCTTGCCCGGTAGCAATGCCGATCTGCTTGAACGGAACGTTGGTAACGTCTCCGATTGCCCAGACACCGTGAGCGGATGTTTCACCGAGCAGTCCCACGGTAATTTCACCGCCCCTATTGGTTTCAACAAGATCAGAGAATGGCTGGGAGTTGACCGTGGCGCCGATGCTCGGGAATACGCCGGCAACGGGTTGTTCCCATTCATTGCCAGTGTGCAGGTCCCTGAGTCTGATTCCGGTCACCATCGCGCTACCGATGACTTCGAGTACCTCTGTATTTCTGATGACTTTGACATTGGAAAGCTTCGTGACGCGCTGTCTGAGATCCGGGTTGCCGGTAAAATCATCGGTTACGATCACTGCGATCACTTCCTTGGCGTACTTAGTGAGCGTAAGGATATTTTCCAGTGCCGTATTCCCGCCGCCAATCACTGCAACCAGGTCATCTTTAAAAAATGGAGCATCGCACGTTCCACAAAACGCGATACCCTTGCCTTTCAATTCCTCCGCGCCCGGGACGGAGAGATTTTTCCGCGTCGCTCCTGTTGCAACGATAAGCGCCTTGGTGAAAAACACCATGACCCCGTCAACAGTCTGCGCCGTAACTTTGTACATGTTACCTGCCGCTTCCTCCGTGGAGATGACAGAACCTTTCAGTCTGGTGAGGTATTCAGGGAATTTATTTTCCAGGTTCTCAAAGAACGCCAGCATCCCCTCTTGGAATGCTTCACCCGATATGGCCGGAATAAACGGCCAATTGGTGATCTCGGGAGTGTTGTTACTTTGACCTCCAATTTCAGGACCGACGGCCATGACATTCAGGTGCGCTTCGAGCAAATACACGAGTGCGGACAGGCCTGCCGGCCCCAGTCCAGCAATCGTCACATCGTACGCCTTTTTTTTATCTGCTGTTTCCATTCGTTCACCCTTCAAACCCCCAAGATATCCGAAAGAAAGCCACCCTCTTGACACCTGCTTTACATTTTTCTATGGTACCTCCTCCAAAATCAGCCGCTCAGCAGCCTATTCCGAAAGCAGTTTCTTGTCGGCCAGTCGGATTTTGTCAAGGAGTTTAACATGAAGAAATCGCTTCTCGAGTTGCTTGTTTGTCCAGGCTGCCTGCCGGAGGAAATCGCTTTGAGGGCAAGCATCAGCCATGAGCAATCAGCCGATATTATTGAAGGAGTCTTGAGATGCTCACACTGCGGTGCTGTCTACCCGATTCAGGAGGGAATGGCCTTTTTGAATCCTCCTGGGCACAGAGAGGAGGTATCCGGCTCCAAGTATGAAACCGCCCAGGCTCTGTCTTCCTACCTGTGGAGCCACTATGGGGATATTCTGGGAGACCGGGAGGCCTCTTCAGCTTACAGTGAATGGGCCGGTCTGATGGATGGCGGCTTTGGAGTGGTCCTGGACATCGGCTCGGCTGTCGGGCGCTTCGCCTTTGAAATGACTCGCAGCAGCGATTTGGTCGTGGGCATCGACAATTCCGCATCTTTCATCCGGTCGGCAAGAGAGCTGATGGTCCATGGCCGCAAAAAAGTGGTGCTTCGGCAGGAAGGCCTTCTTTCCCGGGAGGAAACGGTCGTTCTTCCGGAGGCCTGGGATACCGGTAAGGTCGAATTCATCGTCGGGGACGCCCTGGCTTTACCCTTCCGGTCAAACACCTTCTCTGCCCTGGCCTCGCTCAACCTAATCGACAAGGTACCGTTACCCCTGAAACATCTTCAGGAAGTCAACCGCGTAGCTCGGGCAAATGAGGCCCAGTTTCTTTTTTCCGATCCTTTCTCCTGGTCTGCAGAGGCAGCCAGGGAGGAGGATTGGCTGGGCGGCAAGGATAACGGGCCCTATTCCGGCCGGGGGCTTGACAACATCATTGCCCTCCTCCAGGGTGAACATCGGCAACTGCTGCCCGCTTGGCGCATCGCGCGGCGGGGCCACGTCTGGTGGAAGATCCGAACCCACGCCAATCACTTCGAACTGATCCGGAGCTGCTTCGTCAAGGCCGACAGGTGAGGGACGAACAAGCCCTTCTGAATCGCAAGCTCTTAATGAGGGAATCCCCATGAAAAAACAGACGGTTTGCCGCCTGTGTTCGTCGTGTTGCCCCGTTGAAGTTGAAATCGAGGGCAATCGGTTGGTAGCAGCGGAAAGAAAATCCTTTCTGCCCCCGGAGCAAAGATGGCCCTGCCCGAAGCTTAAGGCTGCGGCTGATATCGTCTACTCCCCAGCCCGGTTACAAAAGCCGCTGGTGAGGGAAAAAACGGGCACAGGACATGATTTTAGGGAGACATCCTGGGAAGAGGCGCTGGAGACTGTGGCCGAAAGGTTCGGGCATTTCAAGGCAAAGCACGGCGCTCATTCCGTCTGCTGGCTGCGGGGCATGGCGGCGGATTGGGGTGCTCCTTGGGACTACGCCAACCGGCTGATGAACGCCTTTGGTTCACCCAACACCATCGGTAATGGCTCCGTTTGCCATGTGGCGCGAGAAATGGCCCATGCCTACACCTATGGGGGCATGACTGTGCCCCAGGCGAAGAACTCCCGTTGCATCCTGGTATGGGGGAAAAACGATCTGAACACTAACCCGCCGGTGTCCGACGCCATCCTTTATGCCAGGCAACAGGGCGCCAAACTGATCGTGGTCGATCCCATACGAACCAGATTGGCCGCGATGGCCGATCTCTGGATGCAGATCAAACCGGGCCACGACGGGCTGCTGGCCATGGCCATGATCCACGAGATCATCTCAGCCGGCCTTTACGATGCCGATTTCGTTCGGGATTGGACCGTGGGCTTTGCCGAGCTGCAAGCTGCGGCCGCGGCTTTCGCGGCGGACAAGATCGCGGGGGATGTCTGGCTTGATCCCGAAGACATCAGGCAGGCCGCCCGACTTTATGCCACCACCAGACCGGCCTGCATCATCGACGGCAACGGTCTGGACATGCAGCTGAACGTCTTTCAGGACACCCGGGCTGTCTGCATGCTCAGAGCCCTGACCGGCAATCTCGATCAGCCGGGTGGAGACCTCATTCCCCAGGCGGTCCCGACGCGCAACATCCAGCTCAGGGAACGACTGCCCCAGGACGTGCCACCGGTAACCAAGGATTACCCTCTTTTCAACACCTTCCACCCGACCTGGGGGCTGCACAGCCAGTCCTGTGTGGTCGACGCCATCCTTGACGAGGTGCCCTATCCCATCCGCATGCTGGTCGTCCAGTCGGGCAATCCCGCAGTCACCATGACCGATTCCGGCAGGGTTCGGAAGGCCTTGGAGAAACTCGAATTCCTGGTGGTGATCGACCCCTTTATGACCCAGACGGCGAGATTCGCCAACGTGGTGCTGCCAGCCGCAGGCTGTTTCGAAAAAACGCAGCTGAACCGGGCATCCCTGCGCAACAACCTGGTCGTCCTGCAGAACCAGGTGATTGATTCGCTGCCGGACAGTTGGCCGGACTGGAAGATCACCTTCGAGTTAGCCAGACGGTTGGGGCTGGAGCGGGAATTCCCCTGGCAAACGGTGGAAGAAGCCATTGACTATCAGTTGGAGCCTGCGGGTATCACCGTTGCCAAGCTGCGGGAGAACCCGGCGGGGATTGCTGCCGCGGAGACCGAGTATCAGAAGTATCGGACCAGAGGTTTTGCCACCCCGACCGGCAAGGTTGAGATCTTCTCCGAACGACTGAGGGAGCACGCCCACTCGCCCGTGCCTTACCTGGATGGTTGGGCGGGAAACCCGATCAGCTTCGCCGACCGCAGCACCGAATTCCCCATGATCGGCATAAGCGGCGCACGCTCCAACCGGTTCACCCACTCCCAGTTTCATCGCGTACCGTCTCTGCTGCAGCGCGAAGCTGAAGGCTATGTGGACGTCAACCCGCTGGATGCCGGCGTCAGAGACATCGTGGCCGGCGAGTTGCTGAAAATCGAGACTCCCCGGGGGCATGTTCACATGAAAGCGAGAATTAGCGAAGCGGTGCATCCAGGCTCAATCCGGATTGCCTGGGGTTGGGGGGAGTTGAACCCCAGTTGGAGTCTGAACAATCTGACCGATGACGGCACCAGAAACGCCATCACCTGCACGCCTTCCAATCGGAGTTTCATGTGCCGCATAGAAAAGGTGGCCCAATAATGGCTTCGTCTCGCGGCCTGATCTTCATGACCGACCATGTCGGCAGGAGATTTTCCTGGCCGGATTCCGCGATGCGGGGCCAAACACTGCGACACAAAGCCATTTTCAAACAGGTTCTTCGTTTCACCTACACCCTTGCCACAATTTTGATGTTCGCCTCACAGAGCATTTGTTTGACTTGAGCGCCGGTATAGTAATAGAGTCATGCCAAGCAGTTGAAGGCTTTCCATGTATCTTCTCAATAACTGGTGGCACGCAACACTGATCGTCATTCCCGCATGCTCCTAGCGGGAATCCAGTCCTGCCTACTGCGGGATTTAAGACCCCTGGACCCCCGCTAAAAGCATGCGGGGGTGACGGGTTGGTGGCTTTCATGAAAGAGCCGGAAGCCACAAGCTCAGTAGACGGCTGTTCTGCCCACACTTATTGAGATGTTACCTTTCCATTGACAGCTGGGATCGATGTTGTGACATGCTGGCCACGTTCCTGGATGTCTTTCTTTACGGAAATGGGGGGCTAAACCTCCATCAGGGATGGACATGGGCCTTATCAGTCTTGATTTTGCCTTATTCCTGCTCGTGGTAATGCTGTTAAACTGGCTGCTTCGTCCATTAAGAACTCTGTATCGATTGTTTCTGCTCGGCGCCTGCTATTTTTTCTACGGAACCCTGAACCCATATTTCCTTCTGATGCTCGTTCATTTCAGTGTCTGGACTTGGCTCCTGGGGCTGGGGATCGGATTCTCCCGCACATTATGGCTCCGCAGGGGGCTGCTGGCCGTCCATCTCGTGATTGGAATCGGTGGATTGGTCTTCTTCAAATATTATGACTTGCTAAATGAGTCTCTCAGCCACCTGTTCGCGCAGATAGGGATCCGCGCGCTGTTGCCTGACTTCGATATTGCCGTGCCCGTGGGCATTTCCTTTTTCACCTTCCAGGGATCGTCGTATACCATCGATGTATTCCGCAATCCCCGTGGCGTTGTGAAAAACCCTCTGGATGTTTTCATCTTCAACGCTTTTTTCCCTACCATCCTGAGCGGTCCCATTATGCGCAGCGCGGATTTCATCCCACAGATCGGCAATATGCGTCATGACAGGAAATCAGGCAGCGAGGCATTCAGCCTGATTTTGACCGGACTTACCAAGAAGCTGGTGCTGTCTTCTTACCTCTTTGACCATGTGGTGCAGCCTGTTTTCGCGAACCCCGGCGATTATTCATCGTTGTCCGCAGCCGTTGCGGCAGTGGGGTATTCCATTCAGATTCTGTGCGATTTTTCCGGGTATACGGATCTGGTGACAGGCATTGCCCTACTGATGGGGTATTCGATCCCACCAAACTTCAATAATCCCTATTCGGCCAGAAACCTCAAGGAGTTTTGGCATCGCTGGCATATGTCCCTCTCGTTGTGGCTGAGGGATTACCTCTATATTCCGCTGGGAGGAAACCGACGGGGGCTGGCTCAGAAATATTTGAACATCTTTATCACCATGACTCTGGGTGGTTTGTGGCACGGGGCACACTGGAATTTTCTAATCTGGGGATGCTTTCATGGTGTCGGGCTGGTGGTAACCCACCTGTTTGCAGATGTAAGGGGAAAGATAGCCGCGCTTCGAGTTGAGGGGGCGGCTCCCGGTCCAGTCGCCCCAGGCTTTGGGGGCCTGGGGGTGCTCCTGGATGCGCTTTCGTGGCTGTCGACGTTCGGTTTTGTGACGATCGGGTGGGTTTTCTTCGGGACGAAGAGTCTTGGCCAGGCGACCACACTACTCCAGCGGATTTTCGATCTCGACCTGGTGGGGAAGAGCCTTTCCCATTATGTTTTGGTGATCGTTGTGTTCATTATCACAGCCGTGCTCCTGTATGAAGTGTCGCGGATGAAATTAAGAAGGGTTCTGAGTGGCTTTCTTCAGCGTCTGCCGCTTGCTTTTCAGGTTGTGCTTCTCAGTCTGCTGCTCGGCATCCTCCTGAGGCTCGCACCCGATGGCGTTCCACAGTTTATTTACTACCAGTTTTGACCTTGAGGAGTAGTCTACACGGATTGGATTCACCTCAACTGGTTTGCCGATTGATCACTTGATTGGATTATTCGATGAACACTGCGGTAGTTCGCACCTGGCTCGTTTATTTTCTCACCCTTGTGTCGGTGGGCCTGCTGAACATCGACGGTGTGCTTTCCTGGTATGGAAACAGAGGTGAAGAGCGGGAGGAGGTCCTGCGGGGGTTGGCGAAAGTAAAGCGCGTCCACATGGAAACAGGGATTGGCTCATGGCTGGATCGGGTCGAATGTGCCATGGGGTTTGCGTTTGAAGGTTCCTATAAGGACAAGAGCAAGTGCCAGGGGACCTCGGGGCGTTCGGTGTCGGTCGCCGGGCAGGGGCCTGCGGTACACGGTCTCGCCCTGGAGGAAAACAGGCCGTATGGGGCTTGGCAAGCCATCGGTTCCTTGAATAAGATATCGTCTCAGGTGCAGGATGGGTCTTCGGCACCGGACAATACTGGGATGGTGCGCGAATCTGAAGGGGTGACCGAAGACTGGCGGGCAATGGGACCGAGAAACGAGAGTGAGTCCCAACAAGAGACCGGGAACGGACCGGGAATCGGCTTTCGTTCGGCTAGCCAACGGCTGGAAGCCGATGCTCCGCGGGCCGGCAAAAAACCACGATTTAGAGGGGGAACTCGGTTAGATCGTGCCTCCGAAGCTTCATCCGAGGGGCGTCCGGCAGACAAGGGGCAAGATGTCGATGAGCTTGCATCTACTGAAGCTGTCCAACCGGGAAGGGAATTGGATCCGTCTGGTGGCCACAGGGCTGCAAAGGAGTCAGCGGTGGTGGGGAAGAGCCTGGCGGCAGTCCGGGATGACAAAGGAGTTCGACCGGCGGGTGGGCGGGCTTCAAACTCGAGTCTGGACGGGGAAGCAATCGGAAACACTGAGTTTCAGTCGGTGCTTCTGGTGGGGGATTCGCTGGCCCACGGCCTGGCAATGTCCCTGGGGCCAGACCTGAAGGACCGGGCCGGGGCTGCATTCTCTTGTTTTGCCAAGGTTTCGAGCGGCCTCAGCAATCCTAATGTACTCAATTGGGAGAAAACTATCCGAATGCTGATCGAGAAGGGGGCTCCCAGTCTGATTCTGATCATGATGGGGGTCAACGATGCCAACAATCATATTCGGGACGGCAACAGGCTGTGTCTGGTAGGGACCCCCGAATGGGTCCAGGCTTATGAAAACAGAGTCGAGAGCTTTCTGCGTATCGTCTCCGCTAGCCATGCACGGGTGTACTGGATCGGGGTGCCGGTGGTTCGAGAGGGGTGGTTGCAAAGTCGTGTCCTGTTGGCCAACATGGCGGCACGAAACGCGTGCGGCAAGCTGGAGAACTGCCACTTCATCGATACATTCGACGCTCTGTGTGACGAAAACAGGAACTATACAAACTATCTGAAAGAATCCAACGGATCCAGCGTCAGGATCCGCACCAAGGACGGAGTTCATTTTTCGCTGGCCGGAGGCAATCTTCTTGCAAGGTACATTCTGCTCAAGCTGGAGGATGCCGACAATGGGTCTTCCAACGTGAGGAACTGATCCGAATGGATAGGAGGGGTGTTTTCGGATGGTGGTCTAAAAGGGCGGCTATGCATCAAACGGGCGCCCTTCCCCAGGGTTGTGCCCGATGATTTCCTTCAAACCTAAGGCCGTCGCGATATGGGTTTCTGTATTGGTGTTAGGGGGCCTGTTGTTTCCCTCCTCCATCGATCATCTCCCACCCCCCACATCGGTCAAATTGCGTCCGGTTCCGAAACAATGGCATTCACTGCTCGTGGTGGGCGATTCTCTCTCCATATCCCTGGGTGAGCAACTCGAGCGTCACTTTTCCAGATACTCAGATCGCGTTGCGTTTCAGAGACTGGGGAAAGTCTCCAGCGGCTTGGCTCGCCCCGAATTCTTCGACTGGGAGCAGAACCTCGAAGAGCTGGTGAGTCGCCGGAAACCTGGTATTGTGGTCATCATGATCGGCACCAACGACAACAAACCACTGAACAGCGACAACTACTCTCTTGCCTTCGGGACGGGTTCGTGGCGCCGCGAGTACACGGCGAGGTTACAGCGGTTGTACCAAATCTGCCGCCGAAGCAACCCTGGTGTGCGGGTCTTCTGGGTTGGAGCTCCCGTCATGGGTGATCCCTTGCTTAACCGAGAGGTGAGGATTATCAACCGGACCATCGCGTCCTGGTGCCGAGGCAAACCAGGCTGTGAGTATGTGAGCACCTGGTCCACGCTTGCGGACAAAGAAGGTAAATTTGCCCAGTACCTTCAAGATGAGCAGACTGGCGAACCTGTTATGATACGGACCAAAGACGGCGTCCATCTGACATCCCACGGTTCCCAGTTGCTAGCTAGAGTGACAATCGACGCCATCCTCAAGCACTACCCCCTTGAGTGACGTCTTGACGGCTGACGACTGCGGCCGGCCTTTGAGAAGATATTATGCGAGTTTGAGTGTTCCGGAAGGGCGAACCCCGTGTGGAGGAGGCCTGAGAGTTCATAATGGATGCCTGCTGAGGTGCTTTTCCATGTCTTTAAATACCAAAGTGCGTAAACAACTGTGTCTGGTTTGTCTTGGCCTGATCTCCTTCGTCCTGTTACTCACACCAATGGGATTTGTTTCCGCTTTCCCAGTCGAACGCCTGGCGGCGCCCGCTCTCGCTGCCGAAAGTCTTGGGGGGCAGTCGGCTCAGTACTTGCTCTTGGCGAAAGCGGCCCGAGGGGATGCGGACGCCGGCTCTGGTTTGGTCCATTCGGCCAGTTCGACTAACTCCGCCCGGAAGGCGGCCACAGCCGCTGGCAAGAAGCAGGGGCCAAAGCAACGAAACGTGAGGAAGTCTGGGAAGATTCAGAACAAGACCGCAAAGCACAAGCGGTATGTTCCCGCCAGGCCAGGCAAGAAGAAAGCGGGATGGGCACGGCAGGACCGGATGATCGCCTCCCAGCGCTGCCCCGATTCACCTCCTGGAGCCTGCCTTTCCGTCTTGGTGGTGGGGGATTCCTTGGCGGTTGGAGTGGGAATGACCCTTGACAGCGCCTTCGAGGGCCGCAGCAAAGTGATCACCAGAAAGATGGGGAGGATTTCCAGCGGCTTGGACTCCCCCGCATCCTATGATTGGAATAGAGTACTCAAAGAGATGCTGGACAGGGAGAAGTTCGACCTGGTGGTGGTCGTGCTAGGGGCCAATGACGCCCACAACGGTCCGGGCAACCCGGCATGGGGCCGGCTCTACGGTTCCAAGTTTTCAGAGTTCTTACGTATTCCGGCGGAAAGGCACGTTAGGACTCTGGTCGTGGGTTTGCCCCCGATGCAAAAACCCGACTTCTCCCGGCGCGTGCAGGTGGTCAATGAAGCGATCAGGAACGCCTCACAGCAGTTTCCCCAAACCTGTGTGTACATTGATGCATTCCGTCGTTTTTCTGACGAGGGCGGCAACTTCACTGATCATATCAAAGTGAAGGGGGAATGGAAAAAGATCAGAGCTGGGGATGGCGTCCATTTCACCGGGACGGGATACCTGCTGTTCAGCAAAATGGTGGCGGACGAAGCGCTCCGCCACTCAGGCGCATCTCTGACGGATAGCAACTGATGGTTTGGCGAAAAGTGAATCGCTATGAATTGCTCCCAATAGTATTTCCAATACGCGACTTCCAGTCGCTATGGTGTGTTGAACGATAGGTCGCTGGTAGGCCTTTCCGGTCGTTCGGCAAAAGGGGGGGGTGGGGATCAAGATCACCAGGATCATGGAGGGTGCCGACATCTACGCCCGGTTGTGTGAAGAACTGACTTGCAGGTGATGACAGCGGTCCAGGCTGGGATCAATTGCGCCGTAATAAGGCCCATCGGGGTCGCTTCCCAAAACCACAACTTTCAGAGATTGCAAATGACAATATATGATCATTGAAACGAGAAGTGGAAAATCGTTTGATACCGCAACGGACCTGACTGCTCCGGAGCGTCATATTCTTCAGAAGCTCATGATATGGGAGTCAATGACTTCCGGTATTGATGAGTTTCGGGAGAAAAAAAAGGCGGCTATGCTTAGAGGATGGAACGATTCAGGTCCCATTGGGGAGAGCGACGCCTTAAGATTAATTGTTGCTGACATGGAAGAAAGGGTCATCTCTCGAGTTGAGAATGAGTCGAACGCCTGAAGTTCAATCACCTGGAAATATGAGTCAAATCGTTCCATGTGAAAAACCTAAGCGGTGGGGCGCAAAACCGGGAAGGCCATCCTGAGTGTTGGCCCAAAGTTGCCTGATTTTCACTTCAGCCAAGATGCCAGTGGGGCCGCACCATTGCATGCCATGTTTTCCTGGCAGGTCATCCGGTGGAGGCCGCTATAGACGGTGCTCTTGCCGTTGCGAACATAGCCGACGAGAGTGATGTTGAGCGCTGTGGCCAGTTCGACCGCCAGCGAGGTGGCGGTGTTGCGGCTGATGAGCAGCGGCAGCCCCACTTTGGCGGCCTTGATGAGAATCTCCGAAGTCAGTCGGCCGGTGGTGATGATGACCTTGTCACTCAGGGGCAGGTCGTGGAGAAAGCTATGGCCGATGATCATGTCCACGGCGTTATGCCGGCCGATGTCATCACGGAAGAGAAGGATCTGTTCGGGATCAGCCAGAGCGGTGTTGTGCACTCCATGGGTGTGTCGGTAGGTCTGACTGAGGCGGTTCAAGTCCTGCACGCGCTCCCACGCCTGCGCTGGAGTGATGCGCAGGTCGTCATTGGTGACGGGTGCGGCCAGCAGGGCATCGACGCTATGATAAAACTGGGTTCCCTTACCGCACCCTGAGGTGATAGTGCGTTTGTTCCAGAGTTTTTCCAGCAGGGAGGTGTCGTGGCGGCTGGTGATCCGCACCGCACCGGCGTCGGTATCGACCTCCAGGTCTAGCAGGTCTTCCCGGGATTCCAGGAAACCTTCCGCCCGCAGGAAACCCACCGCCAGCTCATTGAGGTGGTGGCCGGTGCACAAAAGCGTTACCAGTTCCCGATTATTGACAAAAATTGTAACCGGCATTTCCCGAATCAGGTTTTGCTGACGTCTTTCAGCTTGGCCAGAGGCGTCACAGATCAGCGCTGTCACTGAGACAGTACTGTCTGTCTGCAGAAGTATACCGTTTTGATCTAAGATTGTGGACATGATCCATTGGCCCTCTTGTTGCCGAAATCCCAAGCATCTACCAGGCTCCATCCGTATGACTGCTGATAACGCGGAATCCTGCCGGCGTCAAGCAACCTGGAGCTGATGCCGATGTCATTCTGAATCCTGAAGTTATTATGGGGATTTGCAAAAATAACCCAGGAAGTGGCACCATGATTGCATCTGGCAGCCTGTCGAAGGACTTGTGGTCCGATAATCGCGGAACTGGAAACGGTTGCAGCGATGGGTTGCCTGAAGACGGAGACCTTCCCGCGTTAATCGCGATGATCGATTCGTAGAGGGGTGCAATAGACAGCCATGAAGTATCAATGTATCAAGTGTCAAGTGACCTGGGGCGAGGGTAATCCGGAGGCAGAAGGTTACAGTCACGGCCTGTGCCGCATCTGTCTGCGAGAGACGCTGACTCCCACCGTGCGGCGAAAGCAGCTGCGCGAAGGCAACTTCGACTGCTTCGCCCGCGCCAGTTGCTACTGTGACCAGTCAATGTGCAAATACCATGAGGTTTGCCTCAGAGAGGCCAACGAGTAGGTGAGCTGTCACGAGTTATTTCGGTTGGCCAGATAATCGGCCAAGATCTGCGCGTGATCAAATACAATGGGCGTCGGAAGGCGATCTGCCGGAAAGACGCCCAATTCTTTGGCGTCGTCGGCAGCTTGGGGCTGTACCTGGGTTTGGGCGATGAACACCACGGTTACGGTGTGGTGACGCGGATCGCGGGCTGGATCGGAATAGGCTCGAAACTGACGAAGACCTGTTGGGCAGTTCATCGCGGTTATGCATTTCATAAACTCCACTCCTTGCAGGTGACTCTTTCCCGCTCACTGGCTCACCAGCTGTTTTCTATCCTGTTTGTGACCGCCTCAGCAGCAAGTGTTCGAGGAGAAGCACCAACAAGATGCCCATGATCAGACCATTACCGAGAAACGCCTGAAAGGCCGCGGGCATACCAGTAAAAAAGGCCGGTGGCAACAGGCTCACCAGCGTGCCGATGATGATGGGTAGGCCGACCACCAGGTAATCGCGGCCGCTTAAACGGTGTTGCTGGCTGTTGATGATGGCCAGTCCGGCCCCAATCTGTCCGCCTAGACCGACACACAGGGCTGCCCCCACTACTGGGGCGGGGACGGCGGCGAATAGCGCCGCCAGCTTGGGAACGAAGGCGGCGCCGGCGACAATGACGCCGCAAAAAGCAATGGCGTAGCGGCTTGCCACTCGGGTAACCAGCACGACCCCAGGGCTCATGCTATAGCTTACCGTGCCGACAATGCCTACCAGCCCACAGGCGATCCCCGCCAGACCATTGATGATGATGCCGCGGTGGAGAGCGGTCGGCAGGCGGTTGGCATCGGTGACGTTAGCGATTCCCTGGATGCTGCCGACACTGTTGACCAGAACCGCCACATACGCCAGAGCGAATGCCAGCATGCTTGGCCAATGGAAACTGGGGAAGGTCAGCGGCCGCAGATTCGGACCGGAAACCCAGGATGCGGCCGCCATCGGACGCCAGTCTACCAGCCCCAGAAAACCGAACACAGCGGTTCCCAATACAACCCCCAGAAACATGGCGACCGTTTGCCAGAAACCCTTGAGCCAACGTGACATGAGCGCGATCACCAGGGTCAGGGTGAGGCTAAGAGTGAATATCACATATTGTCCCGCCGGGTGCTGAAGGCTCACACCAGTGATTGGCGGCAACAAATGGGGCAAGAGCGTGAAAGCAATGAGCAACAGAATCACCCCCACCACGTTGGGCGTGAAGAAGCGCATAAGCCGCCGAAGGGCGCGAAACGCGCCGACGATGGTGAGCAGAAAGCCACCCAGCATCAGGCCGCCCTGAATAACCTGAATGCCGCTCTCGGCCAGTGCCATAAAAGTCAGAAGCAACGCCGTGGCTGGCCCTTCCAGCAGGGGATAGCGGTGTCCCCAAAGGCTCTGGATCACGGAGAAGGCCCCGGATAGCAGTAACGTGAGTTGCAGGAACCGGACCTGGGCTTCGACCTGAAGCCCCAGGGCGTGTCCTGCCAGGGCACAGGCAATGATCAACGACGGGAAGACGATGGCAGCCCATTGCAGACCGTAGAGCAAGCCACGCCACAATGGCAATCGATCATCGAGGGAGTAGAGAAAATCAGGATGTTGGTTGTCGCTCACGGTTGAAGCATCAATGTAGGATTTCGAACAGGCTGCTGATGGAATCTTCATTGTGAATGGTGCGGATGGCCTGGCAGAACAGGCGGCAGGCAGTAACCACATCGATCTTCTGGCAATGGGCGGCCTGCGGGCGCAACGGCAGAGTGTCAGTGACCACCAGGCTCTTGAGCGGGCTGTGTTCGATGCGTTCCACGGCCGGTCCGGATAGTACCGGGTGAGTCACACAAGCATGGACGTCGCGGGCATTCTTCTCCAGCAGGGTGCGGGCGGCTTCCACCAGAGTGCCAGCGGTATCCACCATGTCGTCGAGAACAATGGCGGTCTTGCCAGCAACTTCGCCGATGATGGTCATGGCTTCGGCTTTGTTGGCATCGATGCGACGTTTGTCGATCAAGGCCAGATCGGCGTGGAGGCGGCTGGCATAGGCGCGGGCCCGGGGAACACCGCCGGCATCCGGGGAGACAATCACCAAATTATGATCGAAATGCTCGCGGATGTAGGGAAGAAGGACCGGAGAAGCATAGAGATTATCCACCGGGATATTGAAGAAGCCTTGAATCTGACCGGCATGGAGGTCCATGGTGAGGACCCGATGGGCACCGGCGCCGGTAATGAGGTCGGCCACCAGACGTGCGGTTATGGGGACCCGTGGCTTGTTCTTGCGGTCTTGGCGGGCGTAGCTGTAGTAGGGGATGACCGCAGTGATCCGGCGTGCTGAGGCACGCTTGAGGGCGTCGATCATCACCAGCAGTTCCATGAGATGGTCGTTGACCGGGTGAGCTCCCGACTGGATGACGAACACATCGGCGCCGCGCACGTTTTCGGCGATTTCCACCCGGATTTCTCCATCGCTGAAGGTGGAAACCAACGCCCTCCCCAGAGGGATTTCTAAACAGTCGCAGATCTGCTGTGCCAGCTCGGGATTGCTGTTCCCGGCAAAGATTTTCAAACCATAGTTAGCCATCCCAGGAGCTCCTTACAGTTTTTCCGTGGTATCTTGGGGGGACCCCCCAAACCCTTCATACATAGTACAGCGTGGCACAAATGGCAACCGTTTCCTTCCGCAACAACCTTGCTCCAGCGTCCCCCATCCCTCAATGTTGTTGACTTAAGGTTGTTGACTTAAGGTTCCCTCTCCCTCAGGGCTGAATTTTGGACACACTTGACACCGAGGGTGTGACGAGGAAAGAGGGCTCGGGTGGCCCAGGCAAACCGTTGCCTGGGTCCGAAGGACAGGAGGCTTGGCTCTTCCACTATCCGACCGAAGCCCTTCCTCTTGCCCTTCAGGCACCCGGGAACCAGGAACCATAAGCATCTGGCGAGGACCCCAACGTCTCGATGACATCACCGAACCCTGTTCATCGCCCTCCCTCAACTCAAGTCCGGACCATAGCCACGGTGTTATGTGTGGGTAAAGCTCAGAATCGGGGGAGAGGGAGAACCAAAGCCTCGTTGTAGTATTAGTAGGATAGTCATGATCTAGGGGTTGCCTGGGACCTGCATCAGGTGGGAGGTGGTGAACCATCCCGCCGACGGTCGCAGGTCTGGGCCATCAAAGGCCATGGCTAGGAGCGAGAGGAATTCCTGACGGGGGATTTCCCGGGCGCCGAGGCTTTGCAGGTGGCGAGTTGTGACCTGACAATCGATCAGGTCATAGCCCATGGTTTGCAGCAGTCTGACCAGGTGCACCAGGGCCACTTTGGAGGCATCGGTCTTAAGGGTAAACATGGATTCCCCGTAGAAAACGCGTCCTAGCGCGATGCCGTACAACCCACCCACCAACGTCCCTTCATGCCAGCTTTCCACCGAATGAGCATAGCCCACCTGATGCAATCCACAATACGCATCGATCATTTCCTGGACCAGCCAGGTGCCTGCGGCACTACCCTTGCGCACCTCGGAACATTGCACGATCACTTCTTGAAAAGCATGATTCACCGTGACCTGAAACACACCCCGGGCAATCACTCGTTGCAGGCTCTTGGAGACTTTCAATTCGTCGGGAAAGAGCACCAGCCGCGGGTCCGGTGACCACCACAGAATGGGAGTATCGTCCGCGTACCAGGGAAATATGCCCATGCGGTAGGCCATCAGCAGCCGTTCCGGGGACAAATCCCCGCCCACTGCCAGCAAGCCGTCAGGGTCGGCGAACTCAGGACGGGGGAACCGCAAGGCGTCTGACAAGAGATAGACGGTCATTTAAGGAGACCAAAAACTCAAGCCATGAAACTCAAGGCTCAAGAAATAAGACGCAAGTGATAAGATCAATGGTCTAAAACAAAATATGCAGGACCCGGGCTCGCAAACCTAACCTGGAGCAAGCAGGCCCCGTATTGTTCACTTCCCTCAGGCATCAGTGGCAAAGCGGAACACCAGGTTGCTGGTAGCCAGCGTGCCTTCTTCGGATTGTTCGACTTCGCCCACTCGATCGATGAGCACATGGCCGCCGTTGCGGAGACGCCCGAAAAGAATTTCGTCGGCCAGCGTGTCCTTGATTTCGGTCTGAATGAGGCGTGCCAGCGGGCGGGCGCCGAAGGCGGAGTCGTAGCCCCGTTCGGCCAACCATTGCCGCGCTGCCGAAGAAAGCTCCAAGCGAATGCGCTTTTCACTGAGCTGTTCTTCGACTTCCTTCATGAACTTGTCCACGACCTTTTCCATAACGTCCTGGGTGAGCCCGTGGAAGCCGACAATACCGTCGAGGCGATTGCGGAATTCGGGGCTAAAGAGCTGCTCCACCGCCTTCAAGCCCTTGGCCGTGCGACCCGCGCCCGAGTCAATCCCTTCGACACCGAAGCCGATAGCAGGGCTGCTCATCTCCCGGGCTCCGGCGTTGGATGTCATGAGCAGGACCACATTACGGAAATCGGCCTTCTTGCCGTTATTGTCAGTGAGAGTGGCATAATCCATGACCTGCAGCAGGATGCTGAACAGGTCCGGGTGGGCCTTCTCGATTTCATCGAAGAGCAGCACACTATAGGGATGTTTGCGGATGGCATCGGTGAGCAGCCCGCCCTGATCGAAACCGATATAGCCCGGTGGCGCCCCGATGAGGCGAGCCACAGTGTGCTTTTCCATGTACTCGCTCATGTCGAAGCGCAGGAAATTGACTCCCAGCACTTTGGCCAACTGTCGCGCCACTTCGGTCTTGCCGACCCCGGTGGGGCCAATGAGGAGAAAGGAGCCAATGGGTTTTTCGGGGACGCGCAACCCGGCACGGGACCTCTTGATAGCAGTCGTTAGCGCCTTGATGGCACCATCCTGACCGAACACCTGGGCCTGCAGTTCGCCCTCCAATTGCTGCAGCCGCAACTGGTCAGAAGCCGAAACGCTGCGCGGCGGGATCTTGGCGACTCGGGCCACCACTAGTTCGATGTCTTTGGGGGTGACCACCCGCCGCACCTTGCGGTTGTCTTTGAGCCGCAAGCTGGCGCCGGTTTCATCGATGACGTCGATGGCTTTGTCGGGGAGGTAGCGGTCGTTGATGTGCCGCGCGCTGAGTTCCACGGCGGCCCTCAGCGCCGCATTGGTGTAACGTACCCCGTGATGTTTTTCGTAATACGGCCGCAGACCCAGCAGGATCTTATTGGTCTCGTCCAAAGTCGGTTCACTGATCTCCACCTTCTGGAAGCGGCGGCTCAGCGCCCGGTCTTTCTCAAAGTGGTTCTTGTATTCTTCATAGGTGGTGGAGCCGATGCAGCGAATTCGCCCGGATGCCAGAACCGGCTTGAGGATGTTGGACGCATCCATGGAACCGCTGCTGGTGGCACCTGCCCCCACCACTGTGTGGATTTCGTCGATGAACAAAATGGCCCCGGGCTTCTTTTTGAGCTCGGTGATGACGGCCTTGAGACGCGCCTCAAAATCGCCGCGGAATTTGGTCCCGGCCAGCAGCGCCCCCATGTCCAGAGCGAAGATATCGATGTCGAGGAAGCTTTCCGGGACTGCCCGGTGTTCGATCTTGAGGGCCAGTCCTTCGGCGATGGCGGTCTTGCCCACGCCCGGATCGCCCACAAAGATCGGGTTGTTCTTGTTGCGCCGCCCCAGGATCTGCAGGGTGCGCAGGATTTCGGGATCGCGCCCGATGAGCGGGTCGATCAGACCGTCGCGGGCCTTCTGATTGAGGTGGACGGTGAAACTCTCCAGAGCGTTGGCCTTCCGGGGTTCCTGGCGCTGGTCCGGGTGCGCCGGGTCTTCTTCGGTTGGTCGGGGCTCGCCCTCCGCGGGCGACACCTTGGAGATCCCATGAGTGATGTAGTTGAGTACATCCAGTCGGGAAACCCCCTGCTGCTTGAGGAAATAGACGGCATGGGAGTTCTCTTCAAAAAACATGGCGGCCAGAATGTCGCCGGCATCCACTTCCTTCTTTTCCGCGCCATGCACGTGCATAATGGCGCGTTGCAGGACCCGCTGGACGCCTACGGTTTGAGTGGGGTCGTGGGAACCGTCTTCAGGAAGGGTTTCCAGCCGTTCGGCAAAGAATCTTTCCAGCTGAGCCTTGAGCGCTTCGACATCGGCGCCGCAATGGTAGAGGGTCTGCCTGCCGGCATAGTCGTGGAGCAAGGCGAACAGGATATGCTCCAGCGTGAAGAATTCATGCCGCCTGACTTTGGCTTCTTTGATGGCCACTGCAAAGGTGGCTTCCAACTCTCGACTGATCATATCAGGCTTCTTCCATACTGCACTGTAGAGGGAATCCGCTTTCCCTGGCCATGTGGTGCACCATGGCCACTTTGGTTTCCGCCACTTCCCCGGTATAGATACCGCACACGCCGAGTCCGCTTCGGTGGACACTCAGCATTATCTGAGTCGCTTCGGCAAACGACTTGAGAAAGATCCGCTGGAGGACCTCCACCACAAATTCCATAGTAGTATAGTCGTCATTGTGCAGCAGGACCTTGAACATGCGAGGTTCTTCGAGGTCCTCTTCGAGCTCTGAGGATGACTGCTCCTCAAAGTCCGGATGGTAATCGCTCATCCTGCCACCCCTTGCCATTCCTCCAGATACTTAACCTTAGGAACGCTGTCCCAAGGCATCGTTGCGAAACTGATCCACCTAACTGTGGTCGTGAATGGTCGCCGCCTGTGCCTGTGTTTACGGCCCAGAACCGCTTGTACCCACCCGCTGTTCGACTCACCCGAGCAAGAAATTCCCGGCGGAGAATGAGGCACCGGCAACAAATCTCTGGCACGGACAAGGTGCACTTCGCTATAATTCTACCATCTAAAATAAAGTTTTCCAGGCAAGAGTCAAGCGAGCCCAGGGACGTCGACGGCGCCAGGTCGATTCTGTTGGCTGCAGAAGGCTGGGATGGCTGGCAACAGTGGCCCTGAGAAAACCCTTTCGGATTCAGTATGAGGCCGCCCCAAGACGTGGGTTTAAGCAGTGCCCTGATTCATCGGCATCGAGGGCTGAAGGGCCGTGCCGGGCATTCTGGCGGCCCGGGCCGGCAAGGCCGAAACGTTCTCGATCGAGCTGAAACATTTTAGGAGCGCCATTCATGGCAGGTAACAGCTTTGGGCGGTTGTTTCGTATCACCACCTGGGGGGAGTCTCACGGTCCGGCCCTGGGAGTCATCATTGATGGCTGCCCGGCGCGCATTCCCCTGGAAGCAGGGGACATCCAGCGCGACCTGGAACGGCGCCGGCCGGGCAAACACCTGACTTCGCCGCGCCGCGAACCAGACCAGGTGGAGATTCTGTCCGGGGTTTTCAATGGTGTGACCACGGGCACACCCATCAGTCTCATCATCTACAACAGCGATGTGCGTAGCCGCGATTACGATGAACTGGCGCAGCTATACCGTCCCGGGCATGCCGACCGCACCTACGATCAGAAGTATGGATTGCGTGACTGGCGTGGCGGCGGTCGCAGTTCGGGGCGGGAGACCATCGGTCGAGTGGCTGCAGCCGCGGTTGCCAGGAAGTTCCTGCAGCAGCAGGGAATCAGCGTTCGGGCCTACACGGTGGCCCTGGGTGGGGTCGGGGTTGAGTCTTTCGATGCCGCAGAGATCGACCGCAATCCCTTGTTTTGTGCGGATGATCGGGCGGCCGTGGCCATGCAGGAACGCCTGGAGCAGGTGCGCCGTGCAGGGGATTCGGTGGGCGGGGTTGTGGAAATCCATGCTCAGGGGTGTCCGCCCGGACTGGGGGAGCCGGTTTTCGACAAGCTCGATGCCCGATTGGCCGGGGCCTTGATGTCCATTGGGGCAGTCAAGGGTGTGGAAATCGGGGCCGGTTTTGCCGCTGCGGGAATGCTCGGCAGCGTCCACAACGATCCCCTGACCCCGGACGGCTACGCCAGCAATCATGCCGGTGGCATCCTCGGCGGGATCTCAAGCGGTATGGATATTGTTGTGCGGGCGGCGGTCAAACCCATCCCTTCCATCGAAAAGGTGCAACAAACGGTCACCCGCGAGGGTGTCCCCACTACCATCGAGGTTAAGGGGCGCCATGACGTGTCCGCCATTCCGCGCATCGTGCCGGTGTGCGAGGCCATGGTGTTGCTGGTGCTGGCGGATTTCCTCAGGCACCCGCAGCATACAGTGAAGGATAAATGATGCCCATTCCTGGTAACCTGCTGACCACAGCCATGGCTGTTATGCCCCACCGGGATGTGGACCGGGCGCTTAGCCTGGCGCTTTCCCTGGACGTACCATTTTGGCCGCAACTGCCGCATCTCAACTACTATGAGGACATGTATGTCCAGGCGGCGGAACACTTCCCCGGCATCCTGCTCGATGTGCCAAACCGCAAATTGGGATTCTCCATGGACAGGTTCGTCGCCGAACTGGAAGAAACCCTAGCTCATCTGGAAGAACCCGAATATCTGGATATCAGTCCCAACTATTCGGTGGTCTATCAGCGTTTTCTCGAATTGGACTTGAGTGACCGGGCCGCGATCCGCGGGCAATTGGAAGGACCCATCAGTTTCGGACTGAACGTTCATGATACCGACGATCGTCCCCTCATCTTCAACGACGTGGTTCGTCCGTTTATGCTGGAATTCATGGCCGGCCGCGTGAATGCGCAGCTCCGGCGGCTCAAGGAACGCAACCCCAACGCTTTCATGTTTGTGGATGAACCTGGTTTGCAGTTCATCTTCAGCGGTCTGGCCGGGTATGGCGACTTGACCGCCAAGGGTGATATGGACAAGTTCTTTGCTATGATTGACCGGCCCCGCGGTGTGCATCTGTGTGGCAATCCAGACTGGGATTTTCTGTTGAGCCTCGATCTGGATGTTTTGTCGCTGGACATGTATAGTAATGGGGAAATGTTTGTTTCTTACGCCAAGTCCTTACAGCGGTTTCTGGAACGTGGCGGGGTGCTCATCTGGGGCATCGTGCCCACCAATTTTGAACCCTTCGCCAGCGAAACCGTGGTGAGCCTCGAACAACGTCTCCTGACGCTTTGGGAAAGCCTGGGTCGACAAGGCATTGACCGCGATTACCTGCTGGCGCGCAGCATGCTGTCGCCGGCCACTTGCTGTCTGGTCAACCCCGATTTCGAAAAGACGGTGGAAGAGGCGTTTCGAGTCACAAAAGCTCTTTCTGACAGATTGCGGGAGCGGTTCCGTTTGGAGTAGGGGTAGGACGCAGGGTGTCAGCATACGTTTCCGCGTTTGCTGCTGACGTGGGTGAGGGGAAGAACGGATGAACAAGAAGGCCAAAGTTCTAGTGGTCGATGATGAGGAACGAAATCGTCCATTTGATGCGCGACATTTTGCTCACTCAGGAAGACTATGACGTGATCCTGGCCAAGGATGGCCAAGAAGCGCTAGACAGAGTATATGCCGAGTCCCCTGACGTCATTCTTTTGGATGTCAACATGCCCAGGAAGGACGGCTTTGAGGTTGCCAAAGAGCTAAAGAGCAAGGAAGCAACCAAGTCGATTCCCATTGTCATGGTGACCGGGCTGTCAGCCGTGGAACATCGGATTATGGCGCTGGAAGTGGGTGCCGATGATTTCCTGGCCAAACCCGTGGACATGATGGAGGTGGTGGCAAGGGTTCGTTCTCTGGTAAAGGTCAAGGCCTATCATGACCACATGCGCGACTATCAGCGGACCCTGGAAGCCGAGGTGGCCAAACGTACCGAGCAGCTTCAGCGGGCGTTTGAGAGGATCAAGGCCGCTTCTCTGGACACCATCTACCGGCTGGCCCGAGCAGCGGAATACAAGGATGAGGACACCGGTGCGCATCTCCAGCGGATGAGTCATTATTCGGCTGCGGTGGCCCACCGGTTGGGTCTCAACGACCGGACTGTGGAAGCGATCCTGTATGCCGCCCCCATGCATGATGTGGGCAAAATCGGCATCCCCGACCGTATTCTCCTCAAACCCGGGCGACTGGATAGTGAGGAGTGGCGAATCATGAAGCAGCACACCACCATTGGTGCCCGCATCCTGGAAGGTTCCAGCGGTGGTTTTATCAAGCTGGCCGAAGTCATTGCCCTCACGCATCACGAAAAATGGGATGGGAGCGGCTACCCCCTAGGCCTGACAGGCAGGAAGATCCCGCTGGTGGGGCGGATTGTCGCGCTTGCTGACGTCTTTGATGCACTCAATTCCAAGCGCCCATACAAGGATGCGTTGCCGGTGGAGGAGAGCCTGCAGCTGATCCGGGATGGGCGTGGGGCGCATTTCGACCCCGATGTGGTTGACGCGTTTTTCGACGTGCAGAAAGAAATTCTCGCCATCAAGGAACACTATCAGGACAACGATCTGAGCCTTCTGGTCAGCATGGTGGGTTTCAAGTCCTGACGGGGTGCTCCGATCACTCCTACAACCCGTATCGGGTCAGTTTCTTGTGAAGCCCCAGACGGCTCAAACCCAACTGCTTCGCCACGCGACTCTTATTCCCCCATGCTTTTTCATCACGAGTCTAAGGCGAAAGATCCTCTTGACGGGCAGCAAATTCGCTGTAGCAGGCCAAAGCGCCGCAGCAGCCACCGATGTTCCTGCCCAAGCGGTAACGATCTATTGCTGCTGGAGAATGATCAATGGCTACTGGCGCTGTCGTCCTGAATACTGTTAGCGAAGTGGTTTCTTCGGGATGGTCTCGGATTGGAGGTCGAATCGACGCCCCAGACCCGGGACGCTCCAGTCCGTACCATTAAGAACCTGACTTCAATGTTTCAATAGGCCAGCCTGCCCAGTGACCGCATGATCAGAGTGAAGCCCATGGCGAGCATACCCATGAGGCCCATGCCGCAGGAAAAACCCGCCAGGAGCACCGGGGCATACTGTCGCCAGGATGCCCCGTACTTTTTGGAAAAATAGTACCTGCCGATGAACGCCCCAATGATTTCCAGAAAGATGCCGTGGGGGGTGGTCTGCCCAAGGCCGCGAGTGATGCCGTAGATTAGCAGAATCGGCAGCTTGAGGGCTGGCCAGCCCCCAGTAAGTCACGGCTCCCAGGCCAAAGCCACACAACGCGTAGTTCAGGTTGAGCGCTTCAAAGAACGGCGAATAGCCTTCCAGTGTCGAGCTTTGCAGCAGCAGAGTGTTCAGGGCCCGCAGATGCCAGAGTTCCTGGGCATACGGGTAGTGTTCCGACGGGATGGGGGCCAGTTGCCAGATGTATTGGGAAAACAGCAGGCTGGCCAGGAGCACCACCGGGAGTACTACCAGTTCGGCCTTGATGATGCTGCGAAAGCTGGTGCCGGTGAGCTCCACTTCGCGCCATTTGACGGTGGCCTTGCCGTAGTTGTGGTAGGGGATGGGCGCATACCAGATGCCGATGCCGTGGTAGCCGAAAAACTTGGAAGCGGCGATGAAGCTGGCTTCCTGCACCATGGGAAGGCTCACGAACTGCCCGGCAATGCCTTCCATTCGCGCCGACACATAGGAAATGATGGGAGTGTAGAGAAACCCGTAGGCCACCAGAAAAATCCACGGAAAGCCGGGCACCAGCAGCGACGACAGGTAAATGTAAGTGGTCGTGGAAAACACATAGATGCCGAGGGCGATCCAGATGCTGAAATCACCGCGGCCCGGCGGTGGAGTGAAGAGCGCCTTGAAGCGCTCCCTAAAGGGAGTCCCGCCGCTTTTTTGACGAAGCTGAAGGCACGTGAAAGATGCCCACCACGGCAATGGCCAGCCCCAGGCCGATGCTGAAGCTCATGTAGAAATCGAAGTTGTTGGCAAACACCGTATCCACCGTCCCCATGCCCTTGTGCCAGCGGTGCAGGATGTCGTTCTGGTAGAGGATGGGGTTGGCGATGAGGGTGATGATAAAACCGACCAGCCCGCCCATCACCGCCCAGAACGGCAGCACCATGCCGATGAACAGCAGCCCCAGGTCCAGCTGGATGCCGGTGGCCACCGCCGGGAACCAGTCTTCGGTGACGTGGGTGAGCTCAATCCAGGGGATGGGGAAAAGCCGTATGGGTTCTGACAGCAGCACTCCGGAAGCCGCCGGAACCAGCACATAGAGCGCGCCGAAAGCCAGCCCGATCATGCCGCCGATGGAAAACACCCGCCATTTCCAGCTGGTTTCCCTCTTCTCGGTGGATTCCGCCAGGGCCATGGTGCCCAGGGCCCCCACCGGCGCCATCGGAAAGGGGAGCTTTTCCACATCCGAGGTGAACCGATAGAGGGCGTAGCCCAGGCCGAAATGGTCCACCGCCTGGATGAGTTCGAAGCCGATCATGAGGAGGATGGGAATCAGCCAGTCGCGGTGGAAAAAGGTGCGTTCCAGGAAGGCGCTGGAGCCCGGCTGTGGCGCCACCCACGCCGGGATGTACTGGGTGAGCCCCAGCATTCTGCGCGGCTTCCGACTGCACCAGATACTGGTTCCAGAGCAGCCCGGAAAAGGGCGACGCCATGGCGGCTCCGGCCATGTAATAGAGGACGAAGATCTCCTGCTGCTCGAAGATTCGTGTAGGAACGCTTGGCCATCTCGGCAAACAGGATGATGGTCACCCAGCGGGCCGCCGGTCCGATACCGTGCCGATCACCAGCCCCAGGTACATGGAGCCGGGCATCATCAGGAAGCCGATGAAAAGCGCCCCGACCATCGACTTCCAGCCGAAACCCTCCTCGAACTGCGTCGGGCGGCGGCAGCAGGTCGCGATATTCCTTGAGCTCCTTATCTTCGTACATCCGTGATGTCTCCGGAAGATGTGGGACAGGCTTCCAACCTGCCGTTTGATGAAAGGGCTAAGATTCAGCAGTGGCAGCACATGGTAGCTGATCGAGGCAAAAAAGCCCACGATCAGCCAGAAGATGGCCATGAGCATATCCCCCACCACCAGACCGATGAAGAGGTTGCGGACTTCCTTGAACCGGTTGACCCCGCCGTAGCGAAGCACCAGCGTGTTGCACAGCCATCCGAGAAAGAAGCTGAACCACAGGATCTGCATGGCCGAGCTGTAAGTGGTGAGATAGCCGATGGGATGGAGCGGCCACCACAGGAAACGGTGATATCCTCCGGCCAGCAGCGCCATGACCACGGCGCCGATGATGGTGAAAATCATGCTCCATTCTTCGGCCCCCTCCGGGTGTTTGACCAGCTGGGCCACGTTTTCATGGACCCGCCGGGTGGTTTCCATGGCCCAGTCATCGGGTAGGAAATTGATTCCATAGCGGTAGTAGAGAACCAGCATGGCCACGAAGGTGACCGTCACGCCCACGGCGATGGCCAGGATCATGCCCCACAGGAAGCGCCTGCGCGGATCGCTGCCGTCGGACAGCCGGGAAGCGTGAAAAGCGGACGGCATCAGGGATTCCCGCATGTCCACAAAGGTGACCTTCTGCACGATGAGACTGAGATAGAGGGCCGTGGGGGCCAGGAGGCGGGTGTCGAGAAAGCGCCAGAAACCCGTCCGATGGAGCGGCCGTCAGAGTAAAGTACGGCAGCCCACCCTGACAGATCAGCCGCGAGCTCACCAATTGCAGCATCCAGCAGACCGCCATGAAAGCGATGGCGGTAACCAGGTCCATGCCGAACAGCCGCAGCCAGACGATGATCCCCAGGAATCCCCCACGAAAAGGAGCACCCCCGTGCGCGGGGGGATAAGCCCGTGCCAGTGCTGATCGTTCACCTGTAGGACGGCCCAGCAGGGACTTCAAAATCAGGAAGAGGTGATGTCGGGCGAGCCACAGGATAAAGAAGAAAAACACGCCGAAGGCCCCGATCATCTGCATTTCTTCCACCTGCGTGAGCACCGGTCCGAAGGTGGTTCCCAAGGCAGCGCTGGGCAGACGCCAGCCCAGCAACTGCAGGAAGCCCGGCAGGAACCCACCGAGGATGAAGAAAAACCACAGGCTGAACGAAACCTGGGTGGAGGTCAGAAAGGCAAATCCGATGAACGCCGGATAGATGAAATACTTCAGCTTGACGAAGCCGGAAAACAGCCCCTCCCTGGGCACGTAGGGACGCAGCAGCAGCACGTTGGGGATTTCCGGTACCTGCGGGAAATAAGTGTGCAGGCCGTTGAAGGTATGAAGCAGCAGCGGGATGGCAGAGTCCCATCATGAAAGTATTTGTTGGTAAGAAAGTGCCCCAGCTTCCCCTGTTCGGCGGTTTCGGCCAAGATCTGCGGCACCCGCAGCAGCGGGAAATTCATCTTTTCGTTTTCGATCCACTGGTGGCTGAAAATCCCCACCAGTCCCAACATGGCCATCACCACCAGGATCATGAACAACCCCCACCAGGCCATGGGCAGCAACCAGGCACTCCAGGGGATGCGCACCAGCACCTGCCACCAGGCCAGATCCCGCCCCCCGGGCATGCCGTTGTAAAGAGTCCGCACCAAGTCGGCATCCATCGGGAAAAGCGATGGCGGCAGCAGCGGCACCAGCACCTGGCCGACATCGCTGGTGGTGGTGGTGAACCAGACCGGGGTGGTGATGTTGATGATGAAAGTGCGGAGCAAGCCGGTGTAGGCGATCCCGGTGGCCACCGTGACCATGGACCAGATGAGCAGGATTTCATGGGTGTGGAACCGATAACGGCTTGTTGATCAAGGAGAGCAAAGGATTGACCACCAGGATCAGAAACAGAAAACATCCAAAGGAAGCCAGCGGAAAATGTCCGCCTGCCAGTGGGCTATTCTGCAGCAAGATGTTGTTGTAGGGCGTGAACGCGCACAGCACTACCGCCAGGAAGAGGCCGATGAGCATGGCGGAGAAACGGAGCGGGTTGGGTTTCATGAATCGAGTGTCTCCCGACATCAGTCCTTCGTCATCTTTGTGTTGCGTTTCATTGCATTCAACGCGACCTACCGTAGGTTGCGTTGAATGCAATGAACGCAACGTCTGCAACGGTACTTTTTGGACAGTTCCCTAGCTGCTGGGTTCCGCCCCGAGAGCATAGGTATAGGCGTAGTAGGCCTTGGCATCCTGGTCCATCAGACGCCACAACAGCATCTGCTTGCGCAGGGCCTGGATGAAGTGTTTGTTGGCTCGAACCCAGGCGGCAGCCTCCCCGGAAATCCGTGTCATCTGTAAGGACAGCTCCAAGTAGCCGGGGTTTTCCTCGGATGGACAGCAATGCACCACCAGACTCTGTTTGATGCCGAAATCAAAAGGAGCCAGCCAGATATTGGCGCGCAGCAGCAAACACACCGGGGCTAAGTCCAGCCCGGCCGGAATGCCGCGCTGCGCCAGCTGGTGTCCCTGTTCGGGACCGTAGATATCCGTCAGACCTTCCGGTTGCATGCTGGTGTTGTCGACGATGAACGTACCATGGGCGGCATCCTGGTAGCTCAGGAAGAACGTCGTCAAAAATCCCATGATCCCTTGTTCCTCTTCGTATTTCAGAAGAAACGGCAGATTCATGGCGATGCGATCGCCAATGGCCGCCGGCAGACTCCAGGAACGATTGACGTCGGGCATGGCCATTTCGGCAGCCAGCCGTGCCGGATAAAGCGCCGAAATGAACACCACGGAAAACACCAACACCATACAGGCCACGCTGGCCAAGCGACGAGTAGTTGAAGGTGAGCTGCGAAAACAGGGCGGTCTGTCCCAGGTATTTGGCCGTGAGCTGCGCCAAAATGTAGCCGATCACCGTGGAAATCACCGCCAGCGACAAGGCTTCGATAATGAACAGAAAACCCACATGGGTGGGCGCCAGTCCCACCGAGGTGTAGATGGAGATCTCCTTGCGGCGTTCGTGAACATGGCCGATGAGCGTGTTCAGACAGATAAAGATGACGATGAGGATGGGTACCAGAAGATTGGCCACGCCCTGATAACGGAGGGTGCTACTGGCGCTGTGGAAATAGGTGGCATCCTGTCCCACATAGAGTGGGAAAGCCAGCCAGGTGGAAAGCTGATCGGCGAGGTCCGAGGGCTGTTCCCCCGCTCCGGGAAGGATGGTGATGGACTTGAGTTCCCCGCCATAGGCCATGCAGGTTTCGTAGGGCATGATGACGGTGGCGCTGGCCCTGGCATAACGGAATTTTTCGGCAATGGGCAGGATCTCCTCGCCGGCCTGGATCGCTTCCGCCTCGGCTTCGGTCAGTTCCTGTCCCTGTGCGCCTTCGAGATAAGCCGGAGTGATCGGTTCATGGTCCAGTTCCTTGAAGGTTTCCAAGTGGTTGTCATCAAAATAGCCGATCACCCGGAAGGTCGTACCCCAGAAGGTGACTTCCGGGTCGGCACCTGGAGCCTTCCGGCTGATCCCAGATGCCGAGCGGCCGAAATTGGCAGCAATACGACGTTGCGGTCGCCCGGCTGAAACCATCGGCCGCGCACCAGCAAGCCCCGATAATAGTCCGGAGCATTGTTCCCCAACCCCAGAATCCCTTCCACCCCCAGAGCATTCCCAGGTGCGCCGTGAATCCTGGCCAGGATCGCGATCGCCGCCGTTGGCTATGGGAACCCAGGCCCTGGGCCAGACGGTCGCGATCCCGCGAAAACGGGTTTCCAGGTCTTCCAGAAAGACCGGCAGCAGGGCCCGACGATACTGATGACGGAGCATGATCCCCGGATAGGGAGCGCTGTCGGCAATGCGCGTGTGGGTCGTTTTGCGGATAGCTTTTGACGTTGGTGAAGGACATCACGGTGAAGGTCAGGATCACCAGGGTGGCACAGGTGAGGGCAGTGCGCAGCTTGCGCCGGTTGAGGTTCGACACGCCGATGGCAAAGCCCGCACCGAACGCCTGCCACTTGCTCACCTGGGAGGTGGTGAGGTGCGCCGCATGGCGCTGCAGTTCCGCCATTTCATGCTCAAAACGCAGGAAAATGATCCAGGCCACCAGAAGCGACAGGCCCACGATGAAAAACGCCAGGATCACCACCATCGGGCTGTAGGTGAGCTGGAAGGCGGGATGTAGCCCCTTGATGGTAAAAATAGTCATCAGCAGGATCAGAACGAAGGCGGCGATCTGTTGGTAGACCCCGCGAAAACAGAAGAGGTAGCGTTCCATACAGTAGGCGAAAGGTACGAACAACGCGATGAAAAACAACACGCCAGCCAGAACGTCGCGCTGCGTGCTTTCCACTTCGGTGTAGACCACGTTCAACTTGGCCCAGGCGGCGATGCTTCGCTCCCAGAAGAGGCCGAAGTTGGTTCCCTCGAGGGCGGCACTGGCCTCGCTCAGTTCCCGGGTGGTGCTGTCGTAAAGGTCTTCCAGGAAGCGATTGACGATGCCGCGTTGGTGAAGATTGACGATCCGATCGTGCAGGAGCATGGCGCAGGTCCTGGGCTGCCTGGAAAGGGGCGGTCGGGATGGCAGGCGGATTGCCGATGAGAAAGCCTCGACCGGTCGGCGAGTCCTGGGAGGCGTTGAGTAGCAGCAGTTGCTTATGAAGCAAATTATCCGACATGATAAGCTTAAAACGCGTGCCTTTTTCCAGGAACACCGAAATGGCGGTGGTGTCCCGGCCGTCGACGCGGCTGAACCAGTAGCGCAGCGGTAAGGCGCCGGTGGCGGCATCCAGCAGCTGGACCTTGGTCAGGTGGTCCATCCTGCGAGGGTCGAAAAGCGGAAACACATCAGTCTGGTCGCAGTGGAACATTGTCAGGGCGACGCTGGCCACATCGGCCTTGATCTTGACCCGGTAATTGTCCTTGTCGGTCTGTTTTTTGTCGGCGGCCCAGGCGACGCGGCCGGTACCTGGGTCCAGCCGGTAGGGTTCGAGCAGCACCTTTTCAAAGGCCACTCTCTTGTTGGCCACTCCCGGCAAGTGAAAGGTTCCATCGTGATGGACCATGGTGCGGAACACTGAACGACCCTGGATAGCGCACAGCAAAGTGCCCGGTGCCGGCTGATCGGGGAACAGTTCCCCCTGACGCTGGAACATGGCCTGGCCGTTGAGGCTGGCAAAGCCGCGAATGCCGGCCTCACAGGCCTTCCCCAGCTGGGGATGCGAGCACAACTGCACAAAAAGCGTGGGCAGGAAGCGTTCCAGGGCCTGGAGATTGGTCGTGTCCACCCGGTCCAAAGTGTCTCCCGGGGTGGCCCAAAGTCTCCGGCTATCCTCCAGAGTTGTCAGAGACACCGCAGGAAGATCCGCCATGGCGGCGACGTCGCAGCTGTAGCAAGTATGCCCCGGGGTCTTGCCACCACTGCCCGGTGTGCCGTGGGGCGTAAAGACCACCTTGGGTGCCCCGGTCGCGCTAACGATTTCGCCGGTGATCGCGGTGAAGATTTCGTTTAGGCGGAAGGAGCGAATATGACGTCTGATTTCTTCCCGCCAGGGATAGGTGCCGCCCATTTCGGTCAAACCGGTCACCAGCGAGTGTGACGAAAGGTGCAGTCCCATCACCAGTACGGTGGTGAAATCCCCCATGACACCGCGCAGTTGCTGGCTGGATTTGACCGCCTGTAGGCGCTGCTTCAATTCATCCCGTTCGGCCTTGAGGTCCTTGCGGGCGCCCTTGAGGAGCCCTTCGGCAAGACGACGATGGTCGGCGGTAAGCGGTTCGCTGCTGGTCGTCGAGGCCAGGCGCCGATAAACGCGGGGATCGGCACTGAGTTCAGTTGCAGGTTCGATAGAACCGCCATCGTCACCGGGTTCCTTGACGTTTGCGTTGGCGTTCTCATCTTCCGAGCTCCGCCCTTGCACTTGCTGGTCGCCCAGTTGTTGACTTCCCGTTCTCGCGCCTTCCGGTGTTTCCCCTTGCGCCTTCACGCCTCCCGGTTCTTGACCGTTTTGCAGTCGCGCTATCTGCATTTCCCGGCTGAGCCGGTCCGCCGCGTCCCGGGCACGGTTTACCACCAGTTGCCACATCAGATCATGGTCGGCGGCGTCGGCGAGGTCCAAAGGTCGCGTTTCCTTGAGCAAGTCGAGGAGATGGTCCACCTTCTTTTTGCGAGCATCCAGGGTGCGTTCCTGATCCTTCATGGTCTTTTTGCGGGTGGTAGCGGCCCAGATGAATTCCCGCATGCCGGCCTGCCCCTGACCGTTGCCGGTGGTGGCCACAAACAGGACGCTCCGTTCGGGCGGGTCTTGGGCCAACTGCCGCGCCAGAGTCAGCAGCGCGCTGATCGACGTGGCTTCGTCAGCCCCAGGTGCCAGACCCAGAATAGGAGAAGAGGCATCGTAAAAAGCCTCCAGTATCACCAGCTCTTCCTTGAGCTTCTTGGATTTGCCGGGGAGAAGCCCGTAGATATTGCGGACTGATTTGTTTCGCCAGAAGGTGCGGGCCGTCACTGTGGCCGATAGACCTCGCCTGGCGGCAACCTCCTTGAGTCTTGGGCCGTCCTCTGGAGTGACCCAAAACCTGGGAAAGGCCACTGGCGTTGGGATGCTCTGCTGCCGGTATTCGTTGACAGTGGATTCCCGGTCACCCAGGTAGATGACGGCGCCGGCGCCGAGCATGGCGGCGTTCATCCAATTGTCGCCGGTATCCCGAATCCATGAGGACTATGGCCCCTTGCAGGGCGTGACCCTGAAAACTCCCCAGGTTGCCGTCACCCACGTAGATCAGAGGGCCCGTCAAACCTTCCTCGGGAGTTATGGGCAAATAGACCAGGTTCGGTCCCCAGGGGTAGAGCTGCGTAGAAAAACCATCCACCTGAAGGGATGCGGCTGAGACCTCGGCAATGGGATGCAGAAATTGGTGTGAACCGACGGAGGTAAGACCGGCTTCGGTAAACTGTTTGAAGATGTAATCGGCTGCCTGATCGGCCCCGGGCGATCCCATGGACCGGTCGCCCAGTCCGCCCATGAAGGCCACGTTTGTCTCCATGGTTGGCACCGGAGTCGCAGCCAGCAGGGGTGCACAGTGCAGCACCAGGGCCAGAAGAACCATGGGGATCAGATTGCTTGTGCCGCATGTTAAACCACTGTGCCGATGGAAATCTTGAGTTTGTCGCGGTCTTCAATACGATCCACCATGCCGTCGCGAATCCAAATGACCCGATCGGATACGTTGATCATCTTGATATCGTGGGTTGCCGAAATGATGGTCACTTGCCGTTCCCTGGAAAGGCGTTTGAGAAGGTTGATGATTTCTTCACCGGTGGAAAGGTCCAGGTTGCCCGTGGGTTCGTCGGCCAGGACTATAGTCGGGTCGTTGGCCAGGGCTCGAGCGATGGCCACGCGCTGCTGCTGGCCGCCGGAAAGCTCTGATGGTTTGTGCTGATGCCGTTCGGCCAGACCCACCAGGCGCAGCAGTTCCATCCCCTTTTCCAGATATTCGTCCTGGCTCATGCCGGCAAAGATCATGGGGAGCGTCACGTTTTCGATAGCGGTCATCACCTGGATGAGGTTGAAAGTCTGGAAGATGTAGCCGATCTTGCGGCAACGCAGCCAGGCCAACTCGTAGGCATCCAGTTGGGCGACGTCGACTTCGTCGATGAACACCTTGCCGGAACTGGGTTTGTCCAGAGCGCCGATCATGTTGAACAAGGTGGATTTGCCGGAACCCGACGGCCCCATGATGGAGATGTACTCCCCAGCCCTGATGGCCAGGTTGACGCCCTTGAGGGCCTGAACCTCGTTGTCTCCCATGCGAAACATCTTGGTCACCTGGGACAGCCGCACCACATTGTGTGCCTGTTCCTGGCTTGCCACCGGGGCTGTCATTTCATCTTGCCCGTTACCATAGTCCATCGCCACCCGCTCCACGTCCATTCCGCACCTTCTTTGAGACCGCTCGAAGCCCCTCTTATTTCTCGCCAAGACAGCAGAAAAAGCTGGTTTTAGTGAGTTCTACCTTGCGCCTTTGTATGAGCTTAAACCTGTTCGGTCTGCATCGCCACTGCGGGCTGCATCCGTGCCGCCACCAGGGCCGGATAGATCACTCCCAAAAAGGACAGAACCACCGCCAGCAGCGCCGATAGCCCCAGAATGGCCAGCATGGTGGTGATCGGCCAGGTCGCCAACACCCGCCAGCCAAATTTTACCAACAAGGTCAGGGTGCTCACCAGGATCCCCACCACGCCCCCCGCTACCCCGCCCAGCACGCCCTGATAGCCGGATTCCAGGACGAAAATGCGGAGGATGAAGCTATCCAGTGCCCCCAGACATTTGTAGGTGCCGATCTCCCGAAAACGCTCGGTAACCGCCATGAGCTGCGCGTTCACGATGCCTACGACGCACACCAGCAGAGACAAAATGGCCAACCAGCGGTCCTTGGCAGTGGCGCCGAATTCCCCGTGGGCCATTTCATAACCGCTGGCCAGGATGGTTTCCTGCAATTGGACGTCGGCCTGGTGCCACAGGGCATTGAGAATCCCGTAACCCGACCAGGTGAAGGCGACGAAAGCCACCGCCAGGGCCAGGGTTGCGGTAGTGATGAGGCTGCGGGAAAGGCGTGCCTTGAGAGACCTGAAGGCGATCCGTAGCACCTGCCCCCAAGGCAGAACCACTTGTTTTTGAATGGCCGGCATAGATTGATTCAGCATAGGCGAGGACGATATGCGATCGACTCTGGCTTCATGGTCTCGGGAGCAGCCACGGCCAGACGGAAATCAGCAAGTGACGATGGTTTTTGAGACCGGGCGCGGCCGCGAGCACTTGATCACTCTATGGTCACGCTGCGAACCCCTGAGCCAATGCCTACCATGCAATACTAATGGCTCTCGACCAAACTTTCAACCAGTATGGCGCTTCGGGCTGCGCCATTCAGGTCAGGAACCAGGCGAGGCTGCAGTCGGCTGGGCGTTGAGCGCCGTCTGAATAGTCTCCGCCAGAGATGAATCATCCAGGTCGTCGATCACGCGCAACAACCCAAGAGACTGCAGACGCTCGGCCCGCAGGGCCTGTTCCCGATTCTGTCGAAAGGGATAAACCAGCGATCGGATCCCGGTGCTGAGGATATCCATGCAGGTGTTGTAGCCGGCCATGCTGATGGAAAGATCCGCGCTCGCCAGTTCGTTCACATAATCCAGGGAAAACGGCAACAAGGCCACACGTGGATCGGCCTGGGCAAGTCCGATCAGGGATTCCCGGTCGGTTGGTTCCATAAATGGGCCGATGAACACCCGCAACTGCAGGTCGGAATCCGGCAGCCGGCGGACCGCCCGAATGCTTGCGGTCAGAAGTTCCACCCCGACTTTCCCACCGCCGCTGCTGGCCACAATCCGCCTTCCACGATGCGGTGGCGCCAGGTTTTCCCGGGTCCTTCCCACAAACCCGGTGTATTCCACCGGAATGCGGATAGCGCTCAGGCGCGTGAAGGTTTCCTGAAGCGATACCACCCGCGGGTCGGCGTGTACCAGCAGGAGGTGAAAGAAACGATTGAGCGTCTTCACCACCCGCTCTTCATAGGTTGTCGGGTCCTGCTTTTCCACCAGGATATCGCGCAGACTGCAGACCACGCAAGGTGCCGGCTGATGCTGCTGAGAGTGTTCCAACAACGGCAGGATTTCACTGCCGAAGCGTTTGCGGCCAAAGGGGAAAAGCTCGATGATGAGCACATCCGGCTGAAAACTGCGGAACAGGTCCAGCAGTTGTTGCCGCCGCTCGGCCTGGATGGTTTCCACATCTCCACGGTCGGTTTCCAGTTGCCGGAATTCCCGGTCCATCCGCAACGGGGTCAGAAACGCACGGTTCACGTGGGATGGGGTTTGGAACCCGGCCAGGGGTTCACCGCCTTCGACAAAGAGCACCCGATGCCGGTGTAGGGCCCGGGCGATCTCCATGGAACGGAAGAAATGGCCAATTCCCAGCACATGCTGGCAGTAGAGCATCACCTTCATGGTTGCACCCAAGATTCAGAACCCAATCCCCGAGCTGCAAGCTGCACAACATGCGAGCTGTTCCACCCACGAAACGTCGGGGTGTGAGGCCCTGCCGTGGCGGGGCCGCCGAGAGCCGGCGCTCCCGGCGGCGCTACGCTACGCTGATCTCGACCGTCTCCGAGTCTTCTTCGTCAAGCGCAGCCTGCGCCTTGGGGGCTCGCTTGGCTATGGTCAGAAACCCGGTATGGCCGATCATTCGGTCCTTGGGGCGAGCCCGGCGGTCATCCACCTGCCATTCGCGTTCCAGAATCTCCAGGCAGCGAATGTGGGTGAACCCATGGGTCTTGAGTTCGCGAACGGTGAACTGGACCTGGGCCACGTTGGGACTAAGACTCACCAAAATGCCGCCGGTCTTGAGGAAGGGTGCCACATGCCGGACCGCATGCCAAGGTTCGGGCAGGTCCAGGAACACCCTGTCGACGTCGACCGCCAGGGCCAGATCCTTGATGTCGCCGACGAGAATATGATGGTTGACGGGGGCGTGGGTGTAAAACTTGGCAACATTGTCACGAGCAAGCTGGGCGAACTCCAGGCGTTTCTCGACGGAAATGAGTGTCCCCTGCTCACCCGCGGCCCGCAGCAGGGCAAGGCTCAAAGCCCCCGAGCCCACCCCGGATTCCAGCACCACGCTGCCTGGGTGGACGTCCCCGTAAAAGATCATCGCCCCCAGGTCCTTGGGAAAGATGATTTGGGTCCGACGCTTCATCTTGAAGATGTAATCCGCCAGTGTGGGACGAAACAGGAACAGTTTGGAACCTTCGCCGGCCTCCAAGAATTCGCCCTCTTCCTTGCCCACCGCATCCCGCATCTGAATGGTCCCCATGTGGCAGGAAAACGAGGCATCTTGGATCTTTACCAGCCACCTTTTGCCGCGTTGCGAAGTGAGCAAGACCCATTCACCCCAGTCCAGTGTCGTCATGATCATCCTTTGAGCCTCTGCAAAACTCATAAAACCGTCACCCCGGCGAAAGCCGGGTCTAGTAACCCTTGAAAACCCTGATTCCGGCTTTCGCCGGAATGACGTTGAAGGACTTTTGCAGAGGCTCCTTTTAGTGGAGAAGCAATGCTGCGCTGGGACAGCTGCCCAGGCAGACCAGAAGGTCGCGTGGTCTCATTAGTGGTTGTTTCATAGAGAAGGGCGAGGGGTGAAGTCAACGGATTTCTTCAAAAACACTCGCGGGCTGCTGGCAGTTGGGGCACTGCTCTGGGCGAGGACCGTCTTCTACCCAGCCGCAGTTGGAACAAACCTGGTACACAATGGTGCGCTCGGCTATCAGGTGCGACAGGGCGAATTTGTAGAGCCGGGCATGGCGCTCTTCGGCGTTGCGGGCGGAGCTGAAGGTCCAGATGGCGTCGCGATCTTCCTCCGCCCAGGCCTGCCGGATGAATTCCGGGTAGGCCACTTCGTTGACGAAGGTTTCCTTTTCGAAGGCGTAACGCAAATTGTCTTCCGTGGAGTCGATCCGTTCCAGGCGGGAGAAATGGTTGCGGGCGTGAACCGCTTCGGCCTGCGCAACGGCCCGGAACAAGCCGGCTATCTGGGGGTAACCCTCTTCGTCGGCCTGGCGGGCGAAGGCCAGCAGCCGAAAGTAGGCCTTGGCTTCCCCGGCAAATGCCGTTTCCAGGTTTCTGCGCGTCGCGTCGGTCATCTGAGGCTCCTGTCGGTGAAGGTTGATAGCCCACCTGCACCTTCTCCGATTCGGTGCACCCGAATTGGAAAGTGGTCGATGCCTACCGGTCAAACAGGCGATCCAGAGGCAGATAGGCGGCATCCATGCGGGCTGCGATTTCGTAGCCATAGCCTATGGCGGTGGGATTGGTTTCGGTGTCCACGAAAATAGCCTGAATGCCCAGCCGCTTGACCTCGCGGGCGTAATAAAAGGTTTCGTCCAATGGGTCCTGGCCGAAGCAACTCACATTGGGGTGGCCATCGGAGAACAGGAGCAGCACCGGCAGGATTGCCGCATTCTTGCGCTTCTCCTGGGAAAGGAGCCGGATGCCCAGTTCCAGTCCTGCTGCCAGCGGTGTGCGACCGCCTACCGGGAGGCGCTCGATGCCGTCAGCAGCGTCGCGGATGTTGTGGGTTAGCGGCTGGATGACTTCGGCGGCGGTGTGGCGAAAGGTGATGATGCCGAGCTTGTCGCGATGCCGGTAGAGGTCTTCCAGAAGCGCATCGATGATCCCTTTGGTCACCGCCATGCGGTCGTTGGTGCGCATGGAGGCGCTGGAATCGACAATCAACATGAGCGCCAGACTGGTTTTGCGCGAACGTTTCCGCAGGCGCAGGTCATCCCAGCGGATCCGAGGCGCACCGTTGGCTCCGCGAACCCGCTGAAAGGGTGCGGCGGCACGCAGCGTGCCGATGATGGAAACGTCATTAACGGGTTCGCCAGGGCGCGGGAAACGGCACCCATGAGTACTCCCGCCCTTGTGGGTATCCGGCAGCACGAACCGGCGACCGGGATTGCTCCCCACCACCAGCGTCTTCCAGGGGATGTGCACCGGGGCCAATTTGCTGCTGGAACACAGATGGGTCACACAACCCACCGGGGATTTGTATGTCCTGAGACCGTCCGGTTTCTTCTTCGGTTCGTTCTGGAATACGGGGACCCAATCCTCACTAACCGCGTCGCCCGGCCCCTGCTGATCCAGCACGGCCTTGATCTTTTCCGGGTCCAGTTCGGCCTTCTGCAGCGGGGTCTTCTTAATGCGGTGACCGAGCACCAGGAGTGCAGCCAGTTCCAGATCTTCCCTGGTAACTCGGGTACGGCCCTGCAGGGCGGCGTTGGCCCGGGCGGCTTTCATCATGGCGATATCGGCACGATGGCCGTCAGTATCCATGGCCACCGCCAGACGGGCGGCGGTTTCCAGCAGACCTTCGGTGAAGGCCACCTGCCCCAGGGCGGCGTTGGCCCGGACTATGCGTTGGGCCAGTTCGGCATCGGTAGCGGCCCATAGAGCGCGGAACCCGTCCGGGTCCTGTTCAAAGGCCAGCCGCCGTTTGATGATTTCCACTCGTTCGGGGAGCGAGTGGATCCCTTCGATGGTCACCGACAAACCGAAACGGTCGTGCAACTGCGGCCGCAGATCACCTTCTTCGGGGTTCATGGTGCCCACCAGGATGAACCGGCTGGCATGAGAAAAGCTGATCCCCTCCCGCTCCACCACGTTCACCCCGGAAGCGGCGGCATCCAGGAACAGGTCCACGATTTGATCGTTAAGCAGGTTGACTTCATCCACATAGAGGATGCCACGGTGGGCCTCGGCCAGAAGCCCGGGTTCGAAGGCTTTTTGTCCGCTTTTCAGCGCCTTCTCCATGTCGATGGTGCCCAGCAGACGGTCTTCGGTGGTGCCGATGGGAAGGTTGACCAGCCGGATCTTCTGTTCCTTGATCGGCAGGGTCTGCCGCGCCTGGCGTTTCTCCTGACAGTACGGACAAAGACTGGTGGGATCGTCCGGATCACATTGAAACGGGCAATTGGCCACCACCCGGATGGTAGGCAGCAGACCAATCAAAGCGCGCACCCCGGTGGACTTGGCAGTGCCGCGCTCCCCCTTGATCAGCACCCCACCCAGGGAAGGGTCCACGACATTGAGCAGAAGCGCTCGTTTCATGAGGTCCTGACCCACCACAGCCGAAAAAGGAAAACTTGGTTGCATGTCGTTGCCTGAAAAATTAGGAGTGATATTCACCATATCCGGTGCGGTTACCCGGCTCCTCTGTATACTCGCTGTTCAGAATTACTTCAAGCTCTTGAGAGATTGTTTCGATTACGATAAAAGGACTACATATGTTCGAAATCCGAATCGATACTGGCCGGGGAGGGAAAAATGACTGAGGCTGCCAGCGCTGCCGTTTTCAAAGAGGTGATTGCATCTGCCGGGAAGCTTCCCCCGTTCCCCGATGTAGTCCGCAAGGTCATGCCACTCATCCAGCAAACGGCCCCGGTCAGGAATATCGAGGAGGTAATCCGCTTGGACCAGGCTATTACTGCCAAGGTTCTGGCCATCGCACAATCGGCATACTATTCCCGGGGCCGTGCCATCCGGTCCCTGCGGGATGCTATCGTTACTTTGGGACAACGGCAGCTGATCCAGGTCATCATGGCCGCCTGCGCGACCCAGTTCTTCAGTGGGAAAACCGCCGGCTATGATCTGCGGGAAGGGGAACTGTGGCAGCACTCGGTGGCCACGGCCCTGATGGCCGAAAAGGTGGCCACTCGGATTGGTTTCGAGGATATCCTGACCGTCTACACCGCAGGGCTGCTTCATGACATTGGCAAAACTGTTCTGAACCGATATGTCAAAGCCTACTTTGATCTTATCATTAGTGCCATCGAGGCCAGGCAACTGCGCTTCATCGACGCCGAACGCGAAGTCCTGGGGATCGATCACCAGCAATTGGGGGCCATCATAGCCCGACGCTGGCGATTTCCAGGCGAAGTTGTGGATTCCATCGGCTTTCATCACCAGCCCCAGGAGGCCCAGGAACACCGCGACATGGTTGCCATTATTTATGTGTCAAATCGGATGGTTTCTGGAATGGGCATTGGTTGCGGGGTGGATGGGTTCTTTCAACCCAACCAGGATAACGTATTTGCCCATTTGGGCATCACCCCCCGAATGGTGGAAAAATTTATGGCGGAAACCCTAACCGATCTGGATGAAACCAAGCAATTCCTGGCTGCATGATAACGGCGGGTTCCGCGACGACAACTCCGCCGGACCCAATCGGATGTCACCCACCTTTACGCCCAGGCGTCAATCATAGTTCCTTTTTGTTGAGTCATGAATTGAGGGTTTTCCTGCGTTTTTTCCCGCTGCTGGTTGAGCATCTCCATCCGCGTACGATAGATTTCGTAGGGAGTCTGTGAGGCGACCCGGTAGTCTTGAGCCGGCGGGTTGGCCAGAGCCAGTGCTGCCCGGCGGATCTGCCCCATCTTGGTCAGGGTGCTCTGGGGGCTGTTCGCAACCGGGATTACATCCAGGGACACTTCCCCTCCCACTGCGTACAGCCTGCCATCGGGTCCCAGGCGATAGTTGTATTGGGGGACGCCCCGGGCATACATGCCGGCGGCCGCCAGGTGAGCCTGCTCATGCTGGAGGACCTCAGTGTCGCGCTCCTTGAACTTCTGAATCTCAACGGTGTCTTGCTTGCGCTGGCGGGAGGTGTCGGATTTGGCGCTGGTGTAGACATCCGGGGATTCACGTCCCGATTCCGGTGTTGTTTGGGGGGTTCTGGTCTGGGTGACATCCCGACTGCCGGCTGGAACTAGGGCGCCACTGGCGGCGTCCACAGGTTCCTGCAGGCCCGGGTAGATATCCACAAGGATGTCGCTGCCACTGATTCGCATTGTTCGGCCGCCGTCTCAATCCGCTCTTGCTGGTGCAACATCGGACCAGGTGTTGCTATCAGTGCCGGTCCTCAGATGTCGCCTGAAAAAGGCTCAGAAAAGGCCAACTCAGTAGCCTGCTGGGCCTTGACATGTTCGATGAAGATAACAACTTACCGTAATTACGTTGTTTATTTCATTTCCGCCGAAGGCATACCAAGGACCTAAACAAGCTCTCTGAAATTATAGCAAGTGATGAAGAGAAGTTAAGAGGCTGGATGAAGAACAAAGATTTAATGTTGGTTTCGGGGTGCCTGAGTCACAGCCCTTCCTGGATTCCTGCCTTCGCAGGAATGACGACCGAATTGGAAGCTCTAGCTCGTCATGCCCGCGCAGGCGGGCATCCAGAAACATGATAGAGATGAATATTCAATCCTTAACCAGAGATTCGGGATGTCGACTTGTCTCTCCTCGGGTTCTTTTTATCGTGGAACTGAATATGCCCTATGACAGGTTCTGTGTTGCATACTTCGGTTCTGAAACCACAATGCCGGGCACGCGTTGACAATGACGCATGCGAAGCGCAATTCGGTTGAGTTTGCATTGTGCATAAGTCCCTGGTATGTTAAAGAATCAACAGCGCGGTTCGTGGGAAAGCCATTGGCCCAGCGACACTTCCCCACCCAACTTCATGAATTCCTTCCCGTTGTCGTTGGGACCATAGAAAGAACTGGCTGCACCGATGAATCAAACAGATGTTTTTGCTGCTGCAATCTACGGCAAGAACGCAGTAAAATGGGGGATTCGTATATGAGTTCTTCAAGGTCGTAATTTCAGGCGTTATATGGAATTCGTATACGTGAGCCTCGTGCAAGACTATCTCCGTTCATGGTTCGATACCTCACCACGAACGGAAAAACAGTCTGTTGCGAAGGCAAAATCCGTTCGCCCTGAGGTATCGAAGGGTGGAAAAAACTTTTGCAGGAGGATCGCTTGTTAGCGATTTTACTATGAACGGTTTGAGGCAATACCTGTAACTCCATTATGGTTACAGAAACATTTGAGAAAGGAACCAACATGAAGAAGGAAGATTGTATTTTGTTTAGTGGTGGTATTAAGGGAGCTGAAGCTGAATTTGGCGCGAATGCTGAGCGCTTTGGCATCGAGGAAGTGAATTTTACCTTTGATGGACACAGTATTGTTCGCCACCGAGGCTTGCGCGTCCTGAATCGTGAAGAGCTAAAAAATGGAGATGTGAGTCTTGAATACGTTTCGCGACTTATGAATCGCCGCTATACAAAGAATGAGACAATCAGGAAGATTCTGCAAAGTATTTGGTATCAGATTAATAGTGGACAGGAGATCTATGTGATTGGAGAAATCCTGGCTGACAATACCGTAAAGGGTGGCACAGGATGGGGCGCTGAGTTTTCCAAACTATGTAATAAGCCATTACATGTGTTTGATCAGAAACGTAATGCATGGTTTTTCTGGAATCAGAAAGAATGGGTCGAGCGCAAGAAAGGGGACGAGCCGGCCATAAGTCACAGCCATTTCACGGGAACGGGAACGCGTTTTCTCGAAGAAAACGGCAAGAGAGCAGTCGCCGAATTATTTGAAAGAACGTTTACATAATGGAACAATTCAAAACTTCGGGGGGCCCAGATGAGGGTAGCGGCAAGAGCCATGGCGTTGACGGTGCTGCTATGGTTTGTGGTGCTTTCCGTTGCGGCGCAGCAAAAGGAGAATCCACCTGTTGGAGCCCAAATCGATTGGCAACGGGGATCAACTGGACGGCAGCCTTGGTCAGATTGCGGGGTGCAGATCCCGGACGGATACGTTTTTGCTGGTGCCAAGGACACTCGAATGCTGCTGGAAGCGATGCACAACCCGACCAATGGCGACGAACTGGGATTCCTCGCCCGCGGGGTCCTGAAGGTGACCCTGGTAGCCGATCGTGCTCTATGTCATGGACTGCTTCCTGTGGGTCAGGAAGCAGTCTCTTGTTTTTGTCACCTGGACGGGCCGGCCGTGCCCCAAAAGCAAAACGGCTGGAAGCGGCCCCATCACCGCAGGGTCGTTTCCAGCCGTCGAGTGTTCGGAACCAATCACCGGGGGCGACGCTACCCTGGTTCAACCATAAGAACACGCTGCATACCTCGTTGGTCAATCCCTTTCGCAGAGTTCCACCAGCACCCCGTAGGTGGATTTGGGATGCAGGAAGGCGATCTTGGCGCCGCCTGCGCCTCTGCGGGGTTTTTCATCGATCAGTCGCACGCCCTTTGGCTTTGAGCTCCGCCAGGGCTTCCTCGATGTTGGCCACTCGAAAGGCGATGTGCTGTACACCTTCGCCGCGTTTTTCCAGAAAGCCGGCGATGGGTCCGTCGGGGGCGGTGGATTCCAATAATTCCACTTCTGTGTCCCCCACCGGGAAGAAGGCGGTTGTGACCTTCTGCTCGGCTACGGTTTCGCTTCCGGCATGTTCCAGCCCCAGGATTTCCTGGTAGAGTTTCTTGGTGGCTTCGATGCTCTGCACGGCGATGCCAATGTGATCGACTTTCAACACCTTCATAGGGTCACCTCACTTCATAGACAAATGGGTTGGTTGAATACATTCCCCAGCAGATCTCGCAGGATGCTGTAGGGGTCGCGTTTGCGCGTCAAAATCTCGTCCACCAATTGGTCGAATGTGCCGGTTTCGGCGAGCTGCTGGCGCACTCGCCGGAACAGTTCATTGTGGATCATACGCAGCGTTTCCTGACGGGTCCGCTGGCGGCGGTTTTCCTGGAACTTCCCGGTTTCCTCCAGCCATTGACGATGCTGCTCGATGGCGGCAATCAGGTCTGTCCATTCCCTGATCTTCCACGGCCACGGTCTTGACCACCGTGGGTGCCCAGTTGCCGCGTTTGATGCTGGCGTCCTGTTCGATGCGGAAGGTCACTTCGGCCCAAAGTTGATCGGCGCCGATGTGGTCGGCCTTGTTGATGACGAACACATCGGCGATCTCCATAACGCCCGCCTTCATACTCTGAATGGCGTCGCCCAGACCTGGCACCAGCACCAGGCACGTGGTGTCGGCGATGCCGATAATGTCCACTTCATCCTGACCGACCCCCACGGTTTCGATGACGACGATGTCCTTGCCGGAGGCATCAAGCACTTTCACGACATCAGCCGTGGCCTTGGCAAGTCCGCCCAGAAATCCGCGGGTGGCCATACTGCGAATGAACACACCGGGGTCGGTGCTGAGCCGGCTCATGCGCACCCGGTCGCCGAGCACCGCCCCGCCGGTAAACGGGCTTGACGGATCGACAGCCACAATCCCGACGGTTAAACCCTTGTGGCGTAGACCATGGGTCAGCTTATCGGTGAGGGTGCTCTTGCCGGCCCCGGGTGAGCCGGTGATGCCGATGACATAAGCGTTGCCGGTGTGGGGGTAGAGTGATTCCATGCACGGATAAGCCCGTTCGTTCTCGTCTTCCAGCCAGGAGATCAGACGGGCTACCGCCCGTGGCGAACCTTCCAGGACTTCTTTCACATAGTCCAGGGTCATGAGTGATTCTTTCGAGTTTGCATGGCGGTGAGAATCAGCTCCTCCCTCCCCCGTCAAAAGCGGAGTGGGCTCAAACAGGGATGGGTGCATATCCCACTTCCGGAACATCAATGATTAATTGCGGGTGCGCACGTTATTCTGGATAAATCCCACAATATCCGTGGTGGGTGTGCCCGGGCCAAAGATCTCTGCGACCCCGGCCTTCTTCAAGAACTCAACATCTTCGGTCGGAATAATGCCGCCGCCCACCACCAAAACATCATGCAGCCCCTTCTGTTTAAGCAGCTCCACCACTCGGGGGAAGAAGTAATTGTGCACGCCGGACAGGCTGCTCATGCCGACCACGTCGGCGTCTTCCTGCAAGGCGGTTTCAACGATCATTTCCGGGGTCTGCCGCAGGCCGGTGTAAATGACTTCCATCCCGGCTTCGGCAAAGATCCTCGCCAACAGCTTGGCGCCACGGTCGTGGCCATCCAGTCCAGGTTTTGCAACGACAATTTTGATTTTGCTTGCTGGTGCCATGGTGTGTCATCCTCCGCGATGATTCTATTGTCGGTCGTTTTCAGCCCTAGACGAATTCCTTGGGTCGGTATTCGCCGTAAATGTCCCGCCAGACATCGCAGATTTCGCCCACGGTTGCCCGGGCCTTGACGGCTTCAATAACCGCCGGCATGACGTTATCGCTGGTCTGAGAGACGGCTCGCAGTTGCTCCAGGGCTTTCTTCCATTGGTTCTGGTCGCGTTCAGCGCGGAGCTGCTTCAGTTTGGCGACTTCGATTTCACCAACCGTCATGTCCACCCGGAGCAGGTTGGTGGGCGGAGCTTCCTCCATGGTGTACTTGTTGATCCCCACGTAGACTCGTTCGTTGGATTCGATTTCCTTCTGGAACCGATAGGCGCTGTTCTGGATTTCCTTCTGGATATAGCCCTGCTCGATGGCGGTCAAGGTTCCGCCCATGGCATCGATTTTCTTGATATACGTATCGATTTCCGCCTCGATCTTGTCGGTCATGGCTTCCACGAAATAGCAGCCGGCCAACGGGTCGATGGTATCGGCGGAGCCGCTTTCTTCCGCCACTACCTGCTGGGTGCGGAGCGCCACGGTCACAGCTTCCTGGGTGGGCAGGCAGAGGGCTTCATCGTAGGAATTGGTGTGCAGCGACTGGCAGCCGCCGAGTGCGGCTGCATAGGCCTGCAGGGCCACACGCACGATGTTGTTGAGCGGCTGCTGAGCGGTCAGTGTCACACCACCAGTTTGCACATGGTAGCGCATCATCATGGAACGCGCATCCTTGGAGCCGAAGCGCTCCTTCATGATCCGAGCCCAGTAGCGGCGGCCGGCGCGGAATTTGGCCACTTCTTCGAGGACGTTGGTAAAGGAGTTGAAGAAAAAGCTCAACCGCGGTCCGAAGGAATCCACCGCCAGACCGCGCTCAACGCAGGCCTGCACGTAGGCGATGCCGTCGGCGATGGTGAAGGCCATCTCCTGGGCCGCCGTGGAGCCGGCTTCGCGAATGTGGTAACCGCTGATGCTGATGGTGTTCCATTTGGGGACCTGCTTGTAACAGTAATCAATGAGGTCCACCGTGAGCCGCATGCTGGGCTTGGGCGGGTAAATGTACTGACCGCGGCAGATGATTTCCTTGAGCACGTCGTTTTGAACGGTCCCGCCCACTTTGTCGAAGGGAACCCCTTGTTCCTCGGCGATAGCCAGGTACATGGCCAGCAGCACCGTGGCCGGGGCATTGATGGTCATCGAGGTGGTGACTTTATCCAGTGGGATACTGTTGAAAAGCACCCGCATGTCATCGAGCGAGTCGATGGCCACACCTACCTTGCCCACTTCGCCCATGGACAGCGGATGGTCACTGTCGTAGCCCGCCTGGGTGGGAAGATCGAAAGCGACGCTCAACCCGGTTTGGCCTTGCGCCAGCAGATAGCGGTAGCGCTCATTGCTTTCCTTGGCGTTGCCAAACCCGGCATACTGACGCATGGTCCAGAACCGGCCGCGATACATGGTGGGCTGAACGCCGCGGGTAAAGGGGAATTCTCCTGGGAAACCCAGATCTTGAGAGTAGTCTTGATTGACTGCATCCAGTGGGGTGTAGAGGCGTTGCACCGGCATGCCCGAAATGCTGGTGAACACCGGCTTGCGTTCCGGCGAGCGCGTGATGGCCTTCTGGACCGTGCCCTGGTCCCATTGCGCTTGTGCTGCTCGAATCTTTTCCAGTTCCTTTTGGTCAAACATGCTGTCCCTCCTCTATTCATTCTCAGAAGCAGTCGGTCCCACCGAGGGGCGGGATCAGCTTGACTTCCATCCAAAAGCCGCTAAGTTGACGTCGATTTGTTCCATCGCTCAGCGGTGTAAACGGCGGGGCTGGCTCCTTCAGGGGTGGTGCGTCGGATATAGTGGGCGGGTGAAGGCTGTCGGTGATACGGCAGTGCCGCAGAGGCTGCGCGCGATCATATTCTTTGATTCGCCCGATCGAGTGACAGTTCACGTTGTTGCCAAGTCCAGCAGTAGGTTCCACGGATCACAAGCGAAGTTCCACAGATCACAAGCAATGTATCAGATATGATGAATGAGAATCAACATCATTTAGTGCAGCGGTTCACATGCAGCACAGGTGTCGCTGGAGATTGTAGCCAGCTGATTTTCAAGATTGCAATTGGCGTGCGCAGGCCGTAAAGGTTGCAATGGATGATGGGATCGAATGGTTCGGACTGAGATGAGCCGCAGTCGCCGGCTTTCCAAATGAGGAGGGAATGAATATGGTAACGCTCGCCAGTCTCGTGGAAAAAGTAAAGAAGGAGGTCGATCCGGCCAAGGTGGGGATGATCGTCTGCCACAACGGAGTGGTCCGCGGAACCACTCGGGCCGGTTTGCCGGCTGAGTCGTTGGAGATCGACGTGAATCAGGCCGCCTGGGACCGAGTAATCGATGAAATGCGTCGCGAACCTGGTATTGCGGCTGTCGAGGCCCATCTTTTCTCCGGCCGTCGACAGGTGGGTGACGACGTCATGCTGGTGGTAGTTGCCGGTGATATTAGAGAAAATGTCTTTCCGGTGCTGGAAAGGGCGGTCAATCGTCTCAAGGCAGAAGCCGTGCTGAAAAAGGAGAAGATCCGGGCGTAATTCCTATTCCCTCCAACAAGAAAATGCATGGTCATCAGAAAAATCATACCTGAATGATAAAAATAAAGCTTGACATGGCTTATTGAGATTATATATCAATCTCTACTACTGAACAGGCGTTCCGTGCAAGTAGGCTGGATCCGTATCGCCCTCTGGATTTGGCGACTGTTCCATTGATCCTTCATCAACTACCTCACAGTGTGCATGTTCGATACAGCTATCCTCACAATCGAGTCGGGATGTTGATGGGCCATTTGGGCAAAAGCTGTCTTGTCCGGAGGATGGGTGAAACAAGGGGGAGGTGAAATCCGGTGTTTATTTCTCTTGCTAAAACCATAGAAAGTCCTTGCCGGCATTGTGAGAACGTTCATATGAATAAGGAAGAATGCAGCGATGATTGCACGAGGCTGCGCGACTTCCAGGATGCCATCCTATATTATGAAGAATTCAGCATTAAGGAGTATGGACTAAAGTCTAATTATTCAGAAATATGAATTGGCTGAATCTGGGCAGAAGGCGAGGAAGTCCACGGCTTCTGCCACTCTTTCCGGTTTGATTTGCCTTCTCTCGAACCGTACTGATTAGTATTTTCAAGGCCTTCCGCATCACCACCGATTCACCACAACACGTCACCCGTGGCTCTTCAGATGTCAATCATGCCAACAATCCATGTCAGTGATGGATCGTCATGGAGAGCCCTCGCCCGGTGAAGATGCTATCTGATTTCCATCCGGAAAGGCCCATTCCTGAATTCCAGCCAGCACGCAGAGGCGTCAACTCAACAGGATCGACTCTTAAAAGTTGCTTTGAAGGGGGGTTCAGCGGGATGTTTTCACGACTTCACCCCCCTTAGCGAGGAAATCCGGCAGGAGGCATTGGGCCGCCAGTTCAGCGTAAGCGCAAGAACTTGGCAATATCGAACATGAGCACCCTGTGTTCGTTTCACATTGTGCCACCCTTCGCTCCTGCCATCGCGCTTCCGGCCATAGGGATTATGGCACGGTAGTTGTTGCGCCCGCACATTCGTGTCAGTAAGCATGAATTGAATGACAATCTCATGGTCGGGATCATAGGTGGCAATCAGGTGGGCCGTGTCAGTGTCTGGTTTGCCGTTCTTGTAATCGTGCTGGACTGCAAGAAGTCACGCAACATTCGGATCATTGGGGTCAGGTTCAATCCCTATGGCGATTCGCCCAAATTTCTCGTACCAGTCATAGGCGACGAAAGACAGGTTGTCCCAGTTGTCCAGGGCGTTCTTCACATATGGTGGAATCTCATTCATATCTTTGTCGAACTCGCGGGTTCAGTGCGTTCCGTATAACGGGAACCGTTGATGCCCTTGGTGTACGCGCGGCATGGGCGTAAATTATGGGGTACAAGTCCCTTATTCCTTCTGGTTTCTCCCAGGCGACACCTCCCCGGAGGTTTTTGGCTCCCTGGCTGTGTAGTCCTCAACCGCGACCGAGCGCCCATGCTCTGGCAGTGGACGACGGCGCTCACCGTGGCCACATCAATTGGAACTCTATTTCCTCGTCTCTATCTTGGAAGGCTGTGATCTCGAAAACGAGCCTACCAAAGGATCTGCCTGACTCGTGCAAAAGGCTCTGTTCCAAGAGATTCCAGCCAATGCCGGAGAATGCCTCGCAGTCCGGGCGGAAAATAATCATCCGTTTCTCCCGTCATAATTGCACCTCAACCGACGAAAGTTAGAGAACCGATCAACGCCAAGACTCACCCGTGCCCGCTGAAGAACGGCGGGAAATGCTGCCATGTTTCACGGGCATCGGCTCCAGGCTCCTGCGCGGCTTTAATACCATGGACCTCCTGAAGATGGCCAGGGCTGACCAAGCGTTGCTCAGTGCGGGGCTTCGGGTGGAGCCTGATATGGTGGTCCAGAGATCCTACGAGCCCACTCCGGATGGATGGATTGAGACAGACGTGGAGATCCGCTGCCGGAAAGGGTTGATTTGCGCTGGAAAGATCGACCGTTACGTTGCAGAGGTGATTGCCGCCTGCGACCGCCGGAGGCCTCTCGGAGAGGTCCTTACCGCCATAGCTGCATCGAGAGAGATCGACACAAACGCACTTGTTTCAGCGTTTTGAAAGATTGTCCGGCAGTTCATCGAAAGAGGGTTTCTGTTGCCTCCGGCTCCTGTAATATGAGCGAGGCAGCAGACTATTCTATCTATGACGAAAAGGAGGTACGATCATGTCACATCAATACCCACGCGGGCCCTTCACGATAACCGGTAGAATAACCACAGGATATTCGGCCTCACACCGTGGCAAGGATGTCGTCAAGCGAAACGATGACACCGATGACGTGCTTGCCATGGAAAGCGGCACGGTGACAGGCGCCCTGTCGGGTCAGGCACCGGGCGATGATGCTCCAAACACCGTTGTCATCCGTGGGTCAGATGGGTCCCTCACGGCGTATGGGCATGTCGACCCCTCGGTTTGGCAGGGGATAACAGTGGCGCGGGGCGACACGATAGGAGTCATGGACTTATCGGGGCAGAGCTCTGGGAAGCATGTCCACATCTCGAGGCTCCCGGCCGGCGAGAGTGAAGACAGCGGGAGCGTTGACGACGTCAATAACCGTTGGGAGACCGAGGGGGTCAACTTCACGATTAGAGGCATAGGCTGAACAGCGGCACGTCGTGAGGGCTTTGGATGAGCGTGACAATCATGCATGCTGTTGCTCGGGGCACCGAAATGTCACGGACGGCGCACGACAGTGGAGCATAAGGGCAGGGACACCGTTCTCAGGGAGGTGGCGTCGGGGCGGCAGTTGAAGGCGCAGCCCCCTGCGTGCTCGGGCGTTGGACAGGGGCGGATCTTGTACTGTTTGACCCCGCAGGCTCGATGCCATGAACTGAGGGACAACCGTGCTGGGATTATGGCTCAACGGAGCTCAAGTATTCCACTGCCGAGAGTTACCAGAACGAGTTGCGAAACCATATTTTGCCATTTTTCGGAAAGATGCAACTGGATGAGATTACCAGAGGTGAGGTAAAGCGTTTCATATACCAACAACAAAAGAAGGGTCTTTCATCAGCTACAGTGAGAAAGCATCTGGCCTATTTCAGCAATATCATGTCACATGGTCTTGATGACGAGATCATCACGGTGAATCCCGCACAGAAGCTTTCCAAGCTGATTCCGCGGAAGGACCGAAAGGCCGACATCAACCCTTTGAACAAAGAGGAGTTGCAGGTCTTTTTGAACACGGTCAGGTCTCTATATCCGCGCCACTATCCCTTTTCCCTTTGCGCGGCAAGGACAGGCATGCGCCTTGGTGAAGTGATGGCGCTAGAATGGGGTGCAGTGGATTTCTTCGGCCGATCCATAGAAATGCGGCAGGCATTTTCGCGGCATTGCCTGACTAGCCCAAAGAATAAGCGTCTCCGCAAGGTGGATATGTCTAGGCAACTGACGGAGGTACTAAAGGGGCACAAAGCATCCATGCGGGAAGAAGCCCTCAAGAAGGGGCAGCCAATGCCGAAATGGGCCTTCGTTCAGGAGAACGGGAAAAATTTTGGCGATAGTCAGCAAATGCGGTCTTCTAGGTAGTGGGTGTAACCAAGCCCTTTCAAAAACCTGGTTGGGTTAGACCTAAGAAAATCCTGGCTCGCCAAAGATCAAGAAAATGTCGAGCCAAAAAGGGTACTGCGTCACGTTTTATCGACGAGGAATAAATGAAATTTCAATATGTTAGAAGGCCATTTTTTTGGGAAATGACCAATCCTATTACCGTCACGTTTTAGGATGGTTTTATGGGTCAGATAGAGCATGTGGTTCGGATATGTTGCCCCACAATCCGTGAATGTGGGAAACGCTACATAGGGGAGCTGCTGAATTTGGCCCAAATATTATCGAGTGCCGGCCCGCATGCCGGGTGGTGCGGAGGCTGGGGGAGAAAAGCCCCCGGTTACCCGATTTTGCCGATATGCTCACACTTCTAAATCTCGGGCACCCGCCGATGTCACGCGGACGGCGGTCAGCCGCGCCGGGGGATTTCTGAGATCAAGTAAGACTGAGTATCCGATCGTCGCGCTCGAACCGCAATGTCTGACGAGCCAAGCGATGTCACCCTGAGTCTTACTCGGCCTGATCTTAGGCCTCCACACCTTCCACTCCATGATAGCCAGTGGCTCGGTTCGGGGTGAGGCGGGATGCCAACGATTCGCCCCAGGTTCTGGCCAGATTACGAGATCCTTTCGGACCTGCGACCGCGAGCTCTTGGGCGTATCAGCCGCACCAACCTCTATTCCTATCTGTGTTGGATCTGTTAGCGGACCTTCGTCCGAACACTCTCGCTGAAGAAATCCGAAGGCGTACAAACTGACCGCTTCATTTTCTCGACCAAACCACTCTTTCTGGTTGATGTAGGCGAGAAATGACCGTAATGAACGAATGATGATTCGATCGATGGCTTCCATGATGCCTCTTCGGCCTAACCGTGCCGATAACCGGCGGCGGGCCGAGGCGATACTGGCAACTGCCGCACTGTACCCGCCGTCCGGTGCATCTACTCGTGTACGCCCGGCATGGGCGTGAACTTATGGGGTGCAAGTCCCCTGCATGTGAATCCTGTCAGTGAGCAATATCACTGGCACAAGTGCTAGCCGAAGGCAAGGGCGGAACCGCATGCCGTGGTGGTGCCGCGACTAGGGGACTTGGTTGTCCAATGACGTCTATCAAATTGGATAGACGCTGCTGCGAACGACACCCAGAAATTGCGGAATACAAAGGTCAACCTGTTTGACTTTCCCGCCCTCAACTACGAAAAGTACAACACCCTTTATTATGTCGCTGTGTCCTTGCGCCATGCAAACGCAGTCACGACCAGCAGAACCCTTGGTTATCTTCCCAAGCTCGGCAAATACCTTCACTTCCGGGTCATTGACAGCCAGCGTCTTGACAGTGTGCATCTTTCCAATCAGATAGTCTGATATGGCACTTTGGCCTTCCAGATCTTGCAACACCTGCATGGATGTGTAGCGGGCATCGGGCGCGAGCAATTCAATGAACTCAGTTGGATCGAGTCGGTTCCAGGCACGCGCATATGCGGTAGCGGCTTCGACCTCAGTCAATCGATTCATGAGTGATTCCATGCGAGATCAAAAACCCTAATCCGTATGGGTAACGGCCAGGGGGTTTCCTCCTACACACCAACGGGCGACGGATCAAGTACCAAGGCGGTTCAGTTGGTTGCCAACCGGACCAGTCTGTGCTTCTTGAACAATAGATGGAAACGAGCCCATCGGGGGATGCCTCAATTGTCATGGCTGGGCACTACTCCCTATCGGCCGAGTGGTCACTGAGGTCGAAGGCACATCACCGCATCATCCACCTGCGAGTGCGGGTGTTATGCGATCTGGACGCCACGGCTCTTCAGGTACTCCTTCAGCTCGGGGATTGCTATGAGCCGGAAATGGAAAACCGATGCGGCAAGCAGAATAGTCGCCCCGGCTTCGACAGCCTCGTAGAAATGTTCCAGCTTGCCGGCTCCTCCTGAAGCCACAACTGCGGCAGAGGTTACCGCTTTGGTCTTGCGGATAAGTGGAAGGTCGTAGCCGGTCTTGACTCCGTCGGTGGTCTTGCTCGTAGGCAGCACTGTGCCCACACCATAGCCGTCAATCCGTTTTATCCACTCTATTGCATCTGCCCCGGTAGGGGTCCGGCCGCCGTCTATGTAGACTTCATAGCCTGACGGCAAGGCCTTATTCACGGCAGCGTCAACAGCCACAGTCACACGGCTTGACCCGAACTCCCTGACCATCTCGCCTATGACTCCGGGCTTGCGAAATGCCGCGCTGCTGGTGGAGATCTTGTCGGCGCCGGCCTCAAGAACCGAGGCGGCAGTGGCCAGGTCGCTGATTCCCCCGCCGACCGTGAAGGGGACAGTAGCAGCATGGGCTACCTTCCTTACAACATCAAGCATCGTGCCCCGGCCCTCGATCGTGGCCGTTATGTCCAGCAACGCAATCTCATCGGCTCCCGCCTCGCAGTAGGCGAGACAGCATTCCACGGGATCACCGGCGTCTCGGATATCAACAAATTGTACCCCTTTGACCACCCGTCCGTTCTGCATATCAAGACAGGGCATGATCTTCACATTCGGTTTGTCAGTTGGCTTTGCCATAGTCTCCATCCCCTTAATCCTTGATGGTGTTTATATAGCGACATTGGGTCTGCTACCAGGCCCGCACACTCGTTGCGTATAATCCGCCAACGCTACCCCTGCGTGCACCGCGTTTCGACCCTGAATGGCAGAGGAGTTTGCAGCTGGCGACGGCGCTGCCGCTCAATCGTCCAGGATCCGGCGATGACCTTGCGGGCACGTCCCCCACGTACAGTCGTAGAATCCATCGTCGAATTCCTGGTAGGCACTAAAGTGCGTCCAGCAGTAGATCGCATCACACTCGGGGCAATAAGCATCGATCCCGTCTTCCATCCTCACGTCGATTTCTTTGAAATACCCGTGAATCGCGGCTATGTCGCCCTTTTCGAGCCAAGGAAAGATCCGTTCGCCGTGCTTGGCATCCAGCCCGGGCAGCGGTTCATGCGTAATCCCCCTGTACTGCAGATATTCAGTGGTGTCCCTATTCTCCCAATTTTCCCGTATTCCCGACCGGATGACAACGACCGTCCGGCCGCACACTGAGCACGCGAGCTCGTAGTGCCGGTCGCCGACCTTGTTGATAATGACCTTCCGTCGCGGCATTTGACCTCTCTATACACTATGGACGCTGGTGGCCTTGGTGGCGGCCGAGCCTGGACAGCAAGAAGCCTCGCGGCCCCCCCTCCTCCCTCAACCTGGGCATAAAGATCACGCACCATGGCGGTTTGGCTGATTACTTTGACGTTTCATCTCACGATGACGACCTTGCCCTTCTCATAGTCTTTGGCTCCGCTTTCCAGAGCGAACCTGAGGGTAGGTCCCGACGCTTCAGAATTTGCTCTATCTATCGGCCGCTGCCCTTCGCTTCCTATCACTTTCGCGATTCACGCCAGAGCATCAATGCCAGCCCCGCCGTGATCACAAAGCCTGGTACGCTCACCCATTTGGGAACCACCGTGCCATTCACGGTGACCTCCCAGCCCAGGAGGAGCCGTAGAAGATGCACCAAGGCAATCAGCGCGAAGAGGATCACGGCGACGGCTGTGAATGGCTTGTTGCGCCGTCTCTGTCCTGCCTTGAGCAATTGCATTGCCATACCTCTTCGGTTGATCGATCCGTAAGATGAAGAGCTTCTGCAAGAGCTTAGTCGAACTGAACCACCGATCAGGTTGGGGATTTCGTTGAAGTCAGGAAATGAGCATGGGCGTGGAGCGTCGCGCGCTTACTCGGCCACATTGTGCATGGTTATCGCCATTGGCGCAAGGATGGAGTGGGGCTGGGGGTGAGAGCTGGGGTCTGCTGACCGGTGGCTGCCTCCAAACCCGGTCATATTGAGCAAAAGTGCCCCTCGTAGAACCGCAAAACTGAACATGACTTCTGAGCTTAAGGGTTTGGTATGGTATTCACTAGCGCCTACAGGAATACGGTTCTACCAGAGGGGGATTTTCGATGGGCCGGCTGGGGGCCAAGCCTATGATTCGGATATGTTGCACCCCGAGTCCGCGAAGTGGGAAACGCCATATAGGAGGGTTGTGTGGAATTCTCAGATTCGGTAAATCGCCGTTTTAGCTAGCCACCACCTTTTTCGATGACATAAAAAGCTTGTAGAACCGGAGGTGAGGAGCATAAAGTTGAGTTTGGTCGTTATATCAGGGGCAAGGATGCGATAATTGAACAGATAACGGAATCACTTCTCGTATCGCTCGGTTTAGCGAGTTACACTCAAAAGGCGCATAAAGACATAA